>URQW01000040.1 GCA_900550105.1 uncultured Pelosinus sp. | reverse complement strand
TCTGCATCAACCCATTTAATCGAGATCTTGGCATCATTAGCAATACCCGCATGATATAACGATTCAGTCACACTCATATAAGCGTCATGAAGCGCCACATATTTACCAACAACAGCAATTTCAACCTGTTCTTTCGAACCATGAATTTTATTGACCATCTGATACCATTCCGTCATATCTGGCTCAGCCGCTGAAAGGTTCAGTTTTTCCATAACAATACGATCTAAACCTTCTTCAGCTAACATTTGCGGGACATCGTAAATGGATGAAGCTGTTTTATTTTGAATAACCGCATCAGAATCAATATCACAGAACAGAGCCAATTTATCGCGCATATCTGGCGAAATTTCATGTTCTGTCCGACAAACAATAATATCCGGATGAATCCCGATGCTGCGAAGTTCTTTAACACTATGCTGCGTCGGTTTGGTTTTTAGTTCGCCAGCGGCTTGAATGTAAGGAACTAGCGTTACATGAAGGTAAAGAACGCCGTTACGACCAACTTCTTTCTTCACTTGACGAATTGCTTCTAGAAAAGGCAGACTTTCAATATCACCTACAGTGCCGCCGATTTCGGTAATGACTACATCAGCCTGTTCTTCTTTACCCAGACGATAGATTCTTTCTTTTATCTCATTCGTAATATGAGGGATAACCTGAACAGTACTGCCCAAATAATCGCCCTTGCGTTCTTTATTAATGACAGACCAGTAAATTTTCCCTGCTGTTACATTCGAACTCTTACTCAGATTGATATCAATAAACCGTTCGTAATGACCTAAATCAAGGTCCGTTTCGCCGCCGTCTTCCGTAACGAATACTTCACCATGTTGATAAGGACTCATCGTTCCCGGATCAATATTAATATAAGGATCAAATTTTTGAATTGTTACACTCAGACCTCGGCTTTTCAGGAGCCGACCAAGAGATGCAGCCGTAATCCCTTTACCTAAGGATGAGACAACCCCCCCGGTTACAAATATATACTTTGCCATAAAATTTCCTCCTAAATATTTGACCACTCAGCCAATATGTTCATAATTGTATCGCCAGCAAAAGCAGCTGTCAAGGCAGTTTCAAGGTTTACTACGCTTCTTCTCTATCGCGCAGCAAAAGATCATCGTCACTGTCGCTTGCTTCCTCATCTACTTCTTCATCATACTCTTCATCATACTCTTCAAGCTCTTCTAAGTCACTTTCATCCTGTTTTGCCAACCGAGGACCCCATTGATTTAAGCCCCAGCGACCATTGCCTAAATAGACGAAACGACTGTCCATATTAATCTGGGTATGAATTTCAGCCATAGCCTGCCCCATTGATACCGAGCGCTTCGGCTTAATTTCCAAAACCTTAGCAATTAAGTCTTTAAAATACATTCCTTCGCCCGTTTCCCGCAGAATCTGGCAGGCAATATCAATTTCCGCAATATCTTTGTTCATTTGTTGCACGTTTCTTTTCCTCCCGAAACAAATTACATTTTATCAGGTGCTGTAATTCCTAAGATTTTTAAAGCATGAGTCAGCACTTGCAGAACCGCTGTAACAAGAGCCAGTCGCGCTTGCTGCACTGGCGCCTCTACACCAATAATACGGCACTGGTTATAAAAAGAATGGAATAAAGCAGCAAGTTCATGAGTATAGCGAGCAATCCGATGAGGTGCTCGTTCGGCTGCAGCCCAGGAAATTTCCTCGGGATATTCGCCAATTTTCTTAATCAAATCAATTTCTTGCTCCTGCTGAAGAACTGTCAAATCTACTTTAGCCAAGTCCGGCAAAGAGATTCCCGCTTCAGCAACTTGATGGAAAATACTCTTAATTCTAGCATGGGCATACTGAATATAGAACACAGGATTTTCATTAGACCGTTCTTTGGCCAAATTCAAATCAAAATCAAGTTGACTATCAATGGATCGCATAATAAAGAAAAAGCGAGCTGCATCTGTGCCAACTTCCTCAATCAATTCCGTTAAGGTTACGCTTTGCCCAGTCCGTTTAGACATCTTGACAAGCTCGCCATCACGGAACAAATTAACCATCTGAACAATCAATACTTCCAAGTTCTCGGCATTATGCCCCAGAGCCGCTACAGCAGCTTTTACACGGCAAATATAGCCATGATGGTCAGCGCCCCAAATATTGATGACCTTATCAAAGCCCCGTAAAAATTTGTTATGATGGTAGGCAATATCGGCAGCCAAGTAAGTAGGCACTTTATTGTCACGAATAACAACCCGGTCTTTATCATCGCCATAAGCCGTTGACTTGAGCCATAAAGCGCCATCTTGTTCGTAAAGCATACTTTGTTCTTTTAAAACTTCACAGGCTGCTTCAATGGCTTTTTCGTTATGCAAAGTACGCTCACTGAACCATACGTCAAAAGCCACATTAAACGCAGCTAAATCCTCTTTTAAATGATTCAGTTTTTCCGTTAAAGCCAATTCTTTAAAAACTGCTAACCGTTCTTCCAGGGAAACACTAAGATAGTGGTCGCCTTCGGCAGCAATAATCTGCTTGGCTGTTGCAATAATATCTTCACCATGGTAACCATTTTCAGGAAAATCAGCGTTTTTTCCTAAAAGCTCTAAATAACGAGCATTAACGGAAGCCGCTAAATTATCAATTTGATTACCAGCATCATTAATATAATATTCAGCCTGTGCATTATAACCAGCAGCGCGTAATAGATTGACTAAAGCACTGCCTACTGCAGCGCCACGGCCATGACCGACATGAAGCGGTCCTGTCGGATTCGCACTAACAAATTCCACCTGCACTTTTTGGCCTTGTCCTTTTGTTGTGTTGCCGTAATTTTCTCCAGCAGCTAAAGCTTCTGCCAACAAATCGTACAGCCAATTCTTTTTTAAGTAAAAATTAATAAATCCCGGTCCAGCAATTTCCGTCTTTTCCAAAAAAGAGCCTTTCATACGCTCCGTCAAAGCTACAGCAACTTGACGCGGATTCATACGCGCTGTTCTCGCTAACTGCATGGCAAAATTCGTAGCAAAATCGCCAAATTCTTTTTGGGGTGGTACTTCTAAAATAATATCTGGGAATGTTTCTGCTGTAAAAACCTTATCAGCTACAGCCTGTTTAGCAGCTTCATAAATAAGGTTTGTTAATGACTCCTTAATATTCACGATTTTTCCTCCTGTATAACAATGGCTAATCGGTTTTCACTTTGCCATTGGCCTTCCATTGTCAAGTCATAATGAATTTTGATCTCGCCGCAACCTTGTTCTAGATTTATCGACAAAGATCGAGTCTCAATTGACAATGCAAAAGCTCCGTAAGGAGTCTGATACAAACTTTCTCTGATTTTCCCTTCTTGAAATATCAGTTTTTGTTCGACCTGCCCCATGCGGAGAATAATAACCTCAGCTGGATCGACTTTTAGTACCGTATGACCGGCTTTTAAACCGCTGAGTCCGCTTTCTTCATACCGAAAAAAGTCCTTATTGTTTTTTTGATAATGAGTTCCTACGCTGACAAATTCAATTTTATTTTCTTCGCCAGAATGATCTTTTTGGGTTCCGATCACGGAAATAATTACTTTGCCCATAGCATCTCCTTCATAACTGAATCTATTATAGCCTAAAGCGTATTGATTTTCCATAGCCAAAACGGATTCACAGGCAAAAAAAACCGTAGCGCCGCCCTTTGCGTAAAATCCACAAAGCAACGGCGCCTGCTCGGAAGATATAAAAACTATATCTTCCTGCTTTTAGTCTATGCCTCAGTTGCTAAATTATACAACAAAATGATTTTATTTTCCTCTAACTATATTTTTTGTAAACTTCAGCCATGAGCTAGCAAAGTCTGACAAAATAAAATTTTGCCACGTATCGCAAAAATTCTTCGACACATAATAATAACGGTTCCAAAATAAGTTCTGCAGGAGGTAACTATATGACAAACAAAACCAGTCAATCGAAAAACACCAGTACTATGCAAAGCAAAAACGAGTATGGTACAATGACTGCCAAGCAAGACGCCAACAATGATTATTCCTCCTCTTCCGCCGCATCATCAACAAGCAGCATGGCATCAGGCGCTGGAACAAATACCACATCTTCACAGCAAACATCAACTACGAAAAACAAACAAAGCAAAGACACCTACGGAACTTTAACCGCCAAGTATGACAGCAATAACGATTACGGTGAGTAAGAAAAAAGCTGCCCTTTTAAAGGGCAGCTTTTTTTCTATAAAATATTTTATTTCACTTTAAACTGTTCAATCGAACCTTCTAACTCATTGGCCATCGCGCTTGTTTCTTCCGACGCAGAAGCAACGGTTTCCATCGCAGCCGACTGCTGCTGCGCTGCCGCCATGACTTCTAAACAATGAGAAGCCACTACTTCAATGACAGATGCCAAAGCATCAATCACGCGAACAATTTTTTCCGAATTTGCCACTTCTTCTGAAGTAATTTGGAAAATTTCCTGCGTATTTTCCTTGGCATGTTCAAACGCTTCTAAGATTTGATCAAGGGCTTGTCCCGCTTCATTCACTGTTAAAACCCCTGTAGCGATCTCTACTGAATTTTGCTGCATCGTAGACACAGCCATCTGCGTTTTTTCCGTGACCTTCTTCACAAGTGCCGTAATTTCCTGAGCCCCGTCATTGGATTGTTCCGCCAATTTTCGTACTTCCTCAGCTACAACAGCAAAGCCCTTACCGGCCTCGCCAGCTCTAGCAGCTTCAATGGCCGCATTTAGCGCCAGTAAGTTGGTTTGATTCGCTATAGATGTAATCATATCAACAATGGCGCCAATCTGTTGCGAGTACTGATCTAAATCCGCAATAACTTGACTCGTGTGCTCCGATTGGTTTTTGATATTTTCCATGTTATGGACAGATTCATTCACTTTATTGCGGCCTTTTTCTGCTACAGCCATTGTAGAAACGGCTGATTCCATGGAAGTCTGCGATTTGGACTTAGCAATTTGAATCAAGCTTGATAATTGCACTAATGACTGCGAGGCTTCCAACATCGATTTATTGCCGTTATCCGCTTCTTTAGCGAGATTTTCCATATTGCGAGAAATTTCTTCACTGCTTGCAGTAACTTCCTCCGTCGAAGCAGCTGTTTCTTCCGAAGCCGCTGCAAGTTGTTCCGATGAGATCCGAATATTGCTAATCATTTCCACGAAATTCTTATGCATTAACCGCAACGAATCAGCCAAATCGCCAAATTCGTCATTTGATTGCCAATGAACTTCATCACGCAAATCGCCATCGGCATAAGCATTGGCTATCCCAACAATTTCAATCACCGGCTTTTTAATAACCCGTGTAAGAACAAGCGCGGCAAAAACAGCAAAAAGCAGTGAAATAAGACTCAAAATAACGGAGACATAAATCACGCGATTTGCATTTGTCATACTTTCTTGCACCAAAGAATCGGCATGAGTTTTATTGGCATCAGAGAAAAAATTAACCGATTCGTCAACTTCTTTCGCTAGCGCCCGTGCCTGCTGCGCTACATTATCCATTTTTTGTTTTGCTGCCAAAGCTTCACTCAAATTCCCTGCCGAAAGATTCGTTTGATACTGCCGCGCCAGCGGCATATATTGACTTACAATAATTTTCTTATAGGTTGTTGTTTTATCAATTACAGCTTGCACTTCCTGCCGTTTATCCGCACGAGCCATAGCCAGCAACTTTTGCTCCAAGGCTATCGTCTTATCCATTTCAGGCTCAACCTTTTGATAAGCGCTTTCATCACCATAAGCTACATAACTGCGAATTGCTAAAACAGCTTCTTTATACTGACTGACAATATCATCAGACACCATAACCCGCTCGTTCGCCTCATTCACTGCCGCTAGCAATTCTTTCGAGTTCGTCAGCGAATAAAATGAAGTCCCCGCCATAATTACGATTAAAATAAGAATAAAAGCCATTACTCCGGCAATTTTTTTGCCGATTGTCATTCTCCCCATATTGGCCATGCCGCCAACCACCCTCCTATCAATCTAAAAAATTCACTACAATTACTATACAAAGCGGTCATTTCCTTGCGTTAAGCTCCCCAAAAAGCCTCTGTAAAACCTCTATGTATCGCGATAAAGCAAATCTATTGTCAAATATTATTCGCCATTCACCCATAAAACCCTCTTGATATGTAAAAAAATAGCACCAAAGGGCGAATTGGGGGAATAAAAAAAGCCAGCACCAAAACGCTGGCTTTTCCTGCAATCAATCTTATTATAAACGCAAAGACGCTTCCGCCGCTAAAGGCGAACGTTCACATTCATCATGAGTCAGGGTTACCTGATAGCAAAGCGCTGAACCGCGCATTTTTTCACTAGCGTAGACAAGTCCATTTGATCGACTGTCTAGATACGGATGATCGATCTGAGCCGGGTCACCAATTAATATGATTTTGGTACCAAGCCCCGGTCGAGTGATTACGCCTTTCGCCTGCCGCGGCGTCGAATTTTGCATTTCATCAAGCAGCATCCAATATCGTTGCAACGAACGGCCGCGTTGATAAGCCAACGCTTCCGTCTGAATAATCCGTTTATCAAAGAGCATCTGAACCGTATCTTCGGCGGCAGCTAAATCTTTCGTATCTTGGATCATTTCGGCATTCCCATTCATTAAAGTAAACAGATTATCACGAATGCCTCGCATAAACACGCCAATCTTATCGCTTTCTGACCCAGGAAGAAAACCAATCTCCTCATCCATGGGAATATTAGGGCGACAAATCAGCAGATGATTATATTCGCGGGGACAGCAGTCCATTGTTTTATATAAGCCGACAGCTAAAGAATAAAAAGTTTTTGCTGTGCCTGCCGGCCCCTTAATAATTACCAAAGGAGCTTGATCGGCGCTCATCATGAGACATTCTTGCATGAAAATCTGCCCAACGCTGCGCGGCGCAATCCCAAAAGGATTATGGTTCTTATAACGAAGATGCACAATCTTCTTGCCGTCAAAACGACCTAAAGCTGTGTGCTTTTCCTTCTCGGTTGAGCGAATCACCAAGAATTCATTTACCGTAAGTTCCTGTGCTACAAGACGTTGTGCGCTTTCATCATACGTAAAAACATCTTCTGGCCTAATAAAATGCTCTTCGCCAGCATGGAAATAGTCGAGTAGCTCAGATGATGTATATACAGTAGCGCGGCCTGTATACTGTTCTTCCATAACAGCAACTTTTTCATTACGAAAATCTTCCGCTGTGATTGTAAGCACCGCCGCTTTTACTCGCATATTCGTATCTTTGGAAACTAAAATAACCTCTTTTTGCTCGTCGGCAAGACCTTTACATACTTGCAAAATTCGATTATCGGGCTTTCCTTTTTCCCAATAGGGGCCGACAGATGTGGAAAGATGATTCGTCTCTATCTGCAATATACCGCCTTCTTCGTTAATTGCGACACCTGTTAAAAGATTGCCCCTCATACGCAATTCATCAATCAATCGACTGACTTGGCGGCTGTTTGCCCCACGATCAGACGCTTCTTTCTTAAAGCGATCCAGTTCTTCAAAAACAACTTCAGGAATAATGACGCAATGTTCGTTGAATGCAAAGATAGCGTTAGGAGAATGCAGCAACACATTTGTATCGAGAACGTAATATTTTCTCAACTTTTTTCCTCCTTTTTGTCTTCCCACACCGTCATGATTCTGCTAAAGACAAGCAAAACAGCCCTCAAATAACTAGCATCACCTACTATAATGTATTCAAGAAAGCCAAGTAAATGTCACCACTTATCTTCTTATTGCTCTATGGACAAAACTCCTTTGCCGACAAAAAGACTTAAGAAAAAATTAACATAAGTAAAAGAGACTGCCTTCATCAAAAGACAGTCTCACCGTAATAATTCCTTTTTATCGCTCCAAAGCAACAGTTATTTCACTAAGTCCACCGGAATCTTAACAACGACCTTTGTCACAACATCAGCGTGATCGCCAACACGTACCCCAGGCCGATGAACATCTTCGGGAAAGTAAATAGCGAACATGCCAGCTGTAAGTGTTGTCATAACTTCTGTTTCGACAGTACTGTAAAAACAGAGATCCTTATCCTGCAGCAAATCTTCAGTCACGACGGCGGCTGGCGTAAGTAATGCCCAACCGATCTGTTCCTGACCAGCTACAATATATTGGATATCAATATACTTCACATGATTTTCGGGACGACTCTCAGCAAAGGACTTTGCTTGATACTTTTGCAGCAACGCAAAAATGCCCTTTTCTAGTTCATAACGTCCTTCCTGTAAGCTAGAAAAGTCCGTATCTTTGAGATACTTTAAAGCATAATGAAAAACTTCGCCATAGCGCTTCACTTCTTCTACTGTCTGATCCACTCTGCCAATAATCATAGCTGCCACCATCCTCTATATAATAAAAAGCACTGCGCTTCTCAGCGTTCAATAATCGTCGTATTGCAAAGAAAGGCCTGCACTTCGCGATCTGTGGGATATCCTTCAATATCGCCTGTAGCCGTTACGGCCATAGCGCCAACAGCATTGCCAAGGCGACCAGCCTCGTAATCTGATAAATTACGTAACTTCCCAGCTAAAAATCCGGCGGCAAAGCCATCGCCAGCACCGATCGGATCTACCAGTGTAACTGGGCAGCCAGGTACCTTTAAAGGCTCTTCTTTCGTAAAAATAGTACAACCAGTTTCTCCTTCTTTAAGAATTACCTTTTTTACGCCTTTTGCCAAAAGCTCAGCAACTACATCGCCTAGTTTTTGTCCAGGATAAAGCTGCTCTAATTCCTTCTCGCCCGGGAAGAAATAATCAGATAGTTCCGCTAACTTCGTCAGCACCGGCCGCGCTTCTTCTAAAGACCATAATTTCAGACGAATATTTGGATCAAAAGATATCTGTACGCCATGTTTTTTGGCAATCGTCACAGCAGCGAAAACAGTTTCTCGGCAACTGTCGCTAAGCGCTGGAGTAATTCCCGTTATATGGAGAAATTTAGCCGCCTTTATATAATCTTCATCAAGGTCTGCCGGTGTCAAACGGCTGGCTGCCGATAACTTGCGATAATAATATACGCGCGATTCGGCACCTTCGCGACGTTCTTTAAAAAAGACGGCCGTAGGCGCCTGTCCGTCAAACACAACTTGCTCTGTATCAACACCTTCCCCGCGAAGAAAGTTACGAATAAACAGACCAAATTCATCATCACCGAGACGACTAATCCAGCCTGCCGTATGACCAAGTCGACTGGCGGCAATACATAAATTAGACTCTGCCCCGCCTAAAGTTTTCGTAAAATTTGTTACATACCGCAAGGAACCGGTTTGCTGCGGATTCAGCAGCATCATAGTTTCACCAATTGTTACAATATCAGCCATAATAGGGCCTCCTTCATTTTAAAGTTCATAAAGTTTCTGCCGCAAAAAACCAAGTTGACGCGATATTGCTAACGCACTTTCTACCATCAAGGTTCCTTGTATTTTGATCGCCGCCTCATCCATGGAACTGGCGGGATTCGCTATACTAATTGCCGCAACTGCCCTATCTCTGCGGTCAAAAATCGGCGCAGCCACACAAAAAATATCCGTCTCATTTTCACGTTCATCTAAAGCATAGCCGCGTTGTTTGATGAGAGAAAGCTCAGCAAATAAACGCTGCGGCTCCGTAATGCTAAAAGCGGTTTTACAGGCAAGACCCTTTTCACGCAACAAAGCTTCTACTTTTTCCTGCGGCCAAGCAGCTAACAAGGCTTTACCAAGTCCCGTACAACTCATCGGATTGCGCGATCCTAGCAACGCGCCCGTAAAAATAGCAGAATGAGGCTCCACTTTATCAAGATAAACGATTTCCCCATGATTTTCTGTCGCCAAAAAAGCTGTTCGCCCCGTAGCAGCCACTAAATATTCTAGGCGAGCTCTTGCCGCACGATGCAAATCAGCCTTCGAAAGAAAAGCGGCTCCCACTTCAAATACTTTAAGTCCCAGAGTAAAAGCTGCGCCATTTTGCTCATCTAATTCTAAAAAACCTTTTTCCACCAGCGTATAGACTAAATCAAACGCACTGCTTTTCGGAATCTGAAGTTCACGCGCAATCTCAGCTAAAGTTAAAGAGCGGCTGCTCTTCGCTAAAAGGACGAGAATATCTACAACGCGGGCGGCAGATTTATTCGATCGAACGCTTGCCATAACCACACTCCATTCACATATATGAATGTCGTTCACATATCTGTCTACAAACAGTATAAAACGCCGTTAAGAAAAGCGTCAAGATTTTTTTGAATAATCACACGAAATAGTCAAAATTAAAACAGCCCTTAGGCTGTTTTAATTGACAAAAATACAAATTAGACCAAAAGATACCCGTACTGGAATGACTTGCCCTTTAATTGATGGAAATGCTTTTTTCGCCATTACTTCCTGGGGTTCTAAGTCATAGCTAATTCCTTGATTCGAAGAATTTACACTAAAAATTCCATTTGTTAAATTTAAAAACTCACCGGCGCAATCTTTGGCAAAGGCATCTACAGTACTACTGATTTCCTCGCCGCTAAATCGTTTTGCCAAAGCTAACAACGTGCTATCATCCATTCCTAAGCCGGTAAGCAAAGAATCTTTACTGACCATATTCTGCGTAACAAGCCAAGGAAAGGAGGCGCCCACAACCGGATTATTCTTTAACAAGACCGGTGTCTCATTCAAAAAGCGTACAATATTCCGCAAAGTGAGCGCTGCATAATTGTAATATGCGTCAGCTTTTTCTTCGCGGCGAAAATCAAGACTAAAACGTACGATGGCATCAATATCCGCCTTAGCCAAAGCCTGAATATGTTCATCGGAAAGTTGATTTTCCGCTTTATAATTTGATAAGGCTTCATCTACTTCACTGAGAGACAAAAAACCTTTATCGACAATCACCTGACTCAAATTCAAATATTTTTGTTCCTGTGATTTTAGAAGTTGTTCCAACTGCTGTTCCGTTAAATAACCTTTATCAATGGCCAACTCACCAAACCGACGGTCACGTTTTTTCTGCAACGCATTGATCTCTTCTACCTGCGTCACTGTCATATAACCTGCATTCATAGCTAAAATACCGAGTTTTACACGAACAGACTGCTCTAAGTCCAGCGCTTCTTCCACCTGTTCTGCTCGAAGAATTCCTTTATTCAATAAATATTGTCCAAAATATTGACTAAACATATTCTCTCTCCTTTAGCCTCGTACGTTTGCAATGGCTTTTGAAATTTGCTCTTGCTCAAAGGGTTTTTGAATAAAGTCAACAGCGCCTAATTTCAAAGCAGTAATCAGCTTTTCCGACGTACCTGTCGATGACACCATTACAACCTGAGCCTTACCATCAAAAGAACGAATTTGTTTTAAAGCCTCGAGCCCATCACATTCAGGCATGACAATATCCATTAAGACTAATTTAGGCTTCTCAGACTGATATTTTGCGATTGCCTCCTGTCCATTGGCTGCTTCAACTACCTCGCAGTTAAACTCATTCTCTAATAATGTTTTTAGCTGCCGACGTACAAGCATCGAATCATCACAGATCAACACTTTTATTTTAGCCACTTCCATCATTCGTCTCCCTTTCCCTTTGCGTTTATCCAATACGAAATAGGTGATACTACCTACGATTGCCTACGCTACATATATTATCTTTGCTCGAAACAAATTCCTGCAATATAAATGTTTTTTTTACATTTTATTGAGTAATTCTGCTTGCCTTACGAAAAAAAGGACTTTTTTCATAAAACTGCGAAGTGTAGTAAAAACTTGCTGCATAGGAGGCTGCCATCGATGAGTCAAATACAAATTGCTACGTTTAATATAAATTCGCTCCGTGTTCGATTGCAAGATCTTTGCAATTGGCTACTGAAAGAAAACATCGATATTATCGGCTTACAAGAAACGAAAGTACAAGATCCAGACTTCCCCTGGGAACCACTCCAGCAAATTGGCTATCACGCTACCTTTCGCGGGGAAAAAGGAAAAAACGGCGTCGCTATTCTCAGTAAGGAAAAGCCGATCAGTGTCACCTTTGGCCTTGACGAATGGGGCGCTGACGGCGAGGCTCGCCTGATTGCAGCTAAATTTTCCGCTTTTACGATTGTAAATACCTATGTTCCTCAAGGACGTGAAGTTGGCACAGATTATTTCAACTATAAATTAGAATGGCTGCGCCATATGGGCGATTATTTCAGACGACACCATGAGCCTAATGAACCGCTCCTCTGGCTCGGCGATTTTAATGTAGCGCCAGATCCCCTTGATGTTTATGATCCGAAGCGTCTTGCTGGTCGTGTCGGCTTCCATCCAGCTGAACAAGAAGCGCTAGCTAGTGTCCGCGAATGGGGCTTTACGGATATTTTTCGCAAGCATTGCCCGACAGGCGGCTTATATACTTTTTGGGATTATCGGATTAAAGATGCGCTACCGCGCGGCCTTGGCTGGCGAATTGATCATATTTATGCTACTGCGCCTTTGGCCGCAGCTTCCCAAAAAGCCTTCGTAGCCACAGAACTGCGTCAAACAGAACGACCATCAGACCACGCCCCGCTTGTTGCTACCTTTCATTTATAAACAAAACAGACAGCAGTTACCTTTTCCCTATGCGCGGAATAGAGTAACAGCAAAACTTGCCTTTACGGAGTGATTTTTCGATGAACTTTGATAACTTACCTTTGCTGGCCATTCTCGTTCTTTCAGTCATTGGCCATAACAATTCAGTCGCGATTGCTGCTGCATCCTTATTATTTTTAAAGTTACTCGGCCTTGATCAGTACTTTCCCTTTATCGAAAGCCACGGTCTTTCTTGGGGCATCATTATCCTCACAATGGCCATTCTTGTTCCCATTGCCAATCAGAGTATTACCGCTAAAGACATGGTAACATCTTTTCGCTCACCTGTAGCTTTTATCGCACTGGGAGTCGGCCTGTTTATGGCCTGGATTGCCGGACGAGGCGTTCCCTTTATGTCGTCTGCGCCGGAAGTCATTACGCCGCTATTAATTGGCACCATTATCGGTGTCTGCTTTTTTCAAGGTTTGGCTATTGGTCCGCTGATTGCCAGCGGCGTTGTTTGGGGAATTATTTCGCTAAGCCGCTTCTTTCACTAATTTAAACTGCAATCAGTAAAATGAATAAGAAGAGTGTTGCTAACCGCCAAATCGGTAGCTACACTCTTCTTTTCTTATCTTTAGGCCCTATGAAAAGAGCTGAATTGTTCGTGAAATTTTAATAATATTCGTTAATGTAATTCGTACAAGCAGGAAAGAATTGATCCAGAAGTGCCAACGCCGCCAGCGGCGCTGTGATTTTACCCATTTTGTATAGTTGGCTAGCAGAAACTCGACCAAAAAGCAATTGCGCTAAGGTACCGCTCGTAAAACGGCATTCAGCCTCGCCAATCATCTCATCTGTCAGCTTTACCACTTGCCCACGCCCTTCTTGAACCGTAAGCGCAAAGGTGCCGTGATTCCACGTCGACAAGGGATCATTTACGGCAAAAACAATTCGCCCTGTTGCTACTGACGGATAAGAAACCTCCGACAGAGCTTTTACCACGTCGACAATACGAGCTGTCATAAAAGGATAGATTGATACGCCCACTTTAGGGTCTGGTAATGAAAATAACGTTCCATCATCAATCGGCGCCAGCCAATAGAGACGACTTACTTGAGAGCGGTGATTATAACAAAAACGCAACAGCGCCTGTTTAGCCGTTTCGCTCCGATAAGCCATTTCCTTTACCACAACTTTATCTTCTTTCAACATATAAAAAATATAGCCTGCCGCCTCATCGGCTTCAAACAGCAGATAGGCATGGCCCTGATCAGTCTGATGTTCTTCGTAAAGCTGTCGCCAACTTGCCGCTTGGCGCACAGGATAGCCATGCAGATCTTTCGTATAAGCTTCATAAACTGGTTGTAGAAAACAAATGTTTTCTTCGGTCACAGCCTTAAATACGCCATCTCCAGATGCAGCAAAACGCAAATCTGCCAAATCAACATCATACAGCAATGAATGATAACAAAACTCAAAATCATAAGGATAATAAAAAATGCCTTTAAAGGGCATTAACAAAACTACCCACTGACCACGCCGCCTCATTTCGACCAAAGATTCGGCTAGAAGCCCCCCAATCGACTTTTGGCTGCGAGCCTCCGGCGCTGTGGCCACGCCCACAATGTACGACGTAGCAAACACTTGGCCCCGTAGAAAAATTTTATAAGGATTTAGATGGAGACAACACAAGAGATGCCCATCCTTAACACCAGCCAAAACATTTTCTGGCTTATAATATTTTCCGAAATACCATTCAAAAAAAGGGTGTCCCTCTGGCTCAAAACAGTAAGACCATAATTTTTTGATGGCCGTTTCTTCTCGCGGTTCAATCAATCGATACTCCACCTAAAGTCACCCCTCGGCAGTAATCATCACATCATATTTTTCTACCATTTTCACGGGATGATAAGACTCTTTCGCTTGGCGCAAGCCTTCCATTCCCATGTCTTCTTCCCGATTAATATAAGTCATAATTTCCCAAGCGTTACGACAAAACTCTTGGTTAATGGCTTGATAAAGACCGCGAATATTGGGATTGCCTTTTTCTACATGGATGACCGCCGTATCACTATTGAGAGGTTCACCAATCGAAAAAGCCTCCATTTTCCCATCAATCAAGATGACACCGCCAGTCAATTTCATCGCGGCAAAATGATCCAGCATGTCAATGACGGCATCCTTTTCCAGATCAATTTCACTATCTTCATCAAGACCTCTAAGTTCATACCATTCCAAAGCCGTTTTCTTACAACTCGGCAAAAGATCTGGCGTCAACGGCAAATACTGGTACTGACTGTAAGTGCGTTTAAAGTAATTTAAGTGATTTTTCTTGCTGCTATATTTGCGGCCTTTGAGCCATTTTAAATCTTCGGCTAAGTAGACATAGTCAAAGTTTTTCCGGTCTGCTTCAAACGTAAAAAGGTTAGGACGCGCTGCCTCAAGCGCTGCCTTATCGTCTAAGGTCGCTCCTTTTAATAAAAAAGGCTGACCTAACTCCTTAAAATAATCAATTACCACAGTAAGCGCAGCGGCAATCGATCCGCCTGTAGCTTTTGGAATGGGCGGCAACATGTAAGTATGGTCGTGATGAGTGGCTCTAACACACAAGCAGCCTTCTACTTCGGCCCACTCAATATTATAAGGTTTCCGCCACATGTAAAAATTAGTGAAAGTATACACTGAACTTTCATAGCGATTCGCTTGAAAGTAACTGTCAATAAGCTCTTTATCTTCTAAAACAATTGGTCGAAATAAAATAAAAACCACACCCTCAAATTTTTTCTGTCTAACCCTTATAGTACTGCAAACAAAAACTATTGGCAAATATTTTCTTATTGATAAAGACTTTATTTATAAAAGCACCCAAAACAAAATAGGTACAAACAAAAATAAGTAAAAACCAGTTGTTAATACAAAAGAGGCTGTAGCGATATGAATATTTAAACGGTATAGCCTAGCTGTAAGCACAGCATTAATGGCTGTAGGCGTGCTGGAAATAACAAGGAGCGTGTACAATGCGACTTTTTCTTCAACAAAAGGATAGGCCATGACAAACAAAATCAATGGAGTAGCAATAAACTTTACCCATAGTAAATCAGCAGTTTGCCGCCAATGCGAACGAATTTGGCCGAAATCCATAGCATAGCCTACAGGAATTAACGCTGTCCAAGCGCCGACATGGACAAGTGCTTGAAATATCCATTCAAAAAACGCAGGTCGTTCAAAACCACTAATACTGAGACCAAGTCCTACAAAAACACTAAGAGTTGGTAATTGATTTCGATTCCAAAGAATCTTTTTCCAGGAGATTCTATGACTTTTATCACCCTTACTTAAATCGTAATAGTGCTGAGCCATGGGAAAACAAAACAGGAACAAAATCAAATTTCCAAAAAGCAAAATAAGTACCGTATAAGCATACCCCGGTTCGCCATATAAAATAAAAGCGACTAAGCCGCCTAAAGTGAGAGTATTAGACAAAGTAGCCGCAAGCATATAACTACCTTGATCGAGCGGATCAGGATACTTTTTCTTACTGCCGCGGTAGGCGATCATGGCTGGTACAAAACTCATAATCACACCAAGAATAGGCAAATATAGCATATGCATTGAAATTTTCATTTGCCAAAAAGAAAGGATCGTCAAAAAAGGATACACCACGAGCAAATTCACTACGATAACCTTATCAAAAAAAGCTTGGCGTCCAGCCGAAAATCGTCGCAATAAATAACCAACACAGAGCGGTAAAATAACATCTACGACAAAATAAAGGAGCTTTATCAGTAACAGCAACCACTCAACCTCCTTTGTCAAAGTAGAAAAAGGCCCAGCCCAAAATCTGGGCAGGCCAATTTTTTCTTTCGTCGTTTTATTTTACCACTGAAACTACCGTAGCGTCAAACTTTAAGAATCCCAATAGAATTTAAGAAAACTACAATAAGCAGAATCGGCGTAACATAACGAATCACAAAGTAGAAAGCGGAAAAAATTCCGTCAATCGACAAAGTGCCGTCATTCGAAAGCTCGCGTTTCAAATCTTCTTTTTTGAGCACATAGCCGATAAAAATTGAAATTAACAGCCCGCCCACAGGCAGAAGAATATTTGAGGAAATATAGTCGAATAAATCGAAGAAACCTTTACCAAAAATGGTCACTCCGCCTAACAAGCTATCCTTATCAACTGATAAAGATGCTAGGATTCCAATTAGAGCGATAATGACGCCATTCATAATAACCGCTGTTGAACGTCCCATTTTCCGCTCTTCTACGCAATAGGCTGTCGGCACTTCCACGAGGGAAAGCATGGCCGTTGTTGCGGCAATGGATGTCAAAAAGAAAAAAGCTACAAGCAAAATACTGCCAAAAGGCATTTGCGAAAAAACAAGCGGAATTGTCATAAAGAGCAGTCCCGGTCCAGCACCAGGCTCCATACCAAAAGAAAAGACCGTAGGAAAAATCGCAATGCCAGCAAGCATAGAAACAGCCGTATCAGACAGCGCTACTTTTCCGGCGGTAGCAAAAAGATGGTTGTCTTTCGTAAAATAGCTGCCATAAGTAACCATCGTGCCCATGCCAAGTGAAAGCTTAAAGAAAGCCAGTCCCATGGCAGTTAAAATTGCTGTCGACGTAAGTTTACTGAAATCCACTTGGAATAAGAAATTCAGGCCTTCCGAAGCTCCCGGTAAAGTGAGGGCCCTGATATCACAAATAATAATAAGGATAAACAGCAAAGGCATTAAAGTTTTCGTAATCTTTTCAATCCCTTTCTGTACTCCCATTACCAAAATCGCGCAAACAACCAAAAGCACTATAAACTGCCAGATAATTGGCGATAGAGGACCAGCAATGGTGCTGCCAAATTCACTTTTGGCCGCCGCCATCGTAATTCCTGCAAAATCCCCTTTTAGAGCTTTAAATAGGTATAAGTACACCCAGCCAGCCACACAACTGTAAAAAAACATAATTAAATACGCTGCCGCCACACCCATGAGGCCTGATGTATACCAGCCACTGCCTGGTTTTAAAGATTTATAAGCACCAACAGGATTTTTGCGCGTCTTACGACCTACGTAAAACTCACCAACCATAATTGGCAGGCCAATAAACAAAATACAAATAAAATAGACCAGTAAAAAAGCGCCCCCGCCGTATTCGCCTGTTAAATAAGGGAATTTCCATATATTTCCCAGTCCAACTGCTGAGCCTAATGTTGCAAAAAAGACCGCCAGACCAGAAGAAAAGGTTTCCCTCTCGCCTGTTTTAAACGACTTCGCCACAAACTTTCCTCCTTTTCAGACTTTTTGTTCATATTATCATAGCCTGCAAAGAAACGTCAATCAAAACTAATCATTTTGTACACTTGTAAAGGACAAAAGCTTCCAGCGTCGCCGGAAGCTAAATGATTTTGCTTAGAAGAAAAAGTTAAATGTGGATTGAATGCTGTTATTGGTCCAATTTCCATTAATCGGTTTGATTCTGTCATAAGTAAGAGTCCATTGCACATTTTTCCAGGGAACATAAACATAATCAAAGCGCCAAGCATTGATGCCATCAAAAGTATTTTGCCAAGATCCAGCACTATCTGTCGTGAGTGGTATCCAGCTAAAGGCGCCGCGATTCACATACCCGGCTACGCCGCTCGGCATATGCCGATAAGAAATCCCCCAGCCGCTGTCGCCCTGTTTAAAGGGATTTACCATATTCGTATATAGTGATGGATTATAATTGGTTGCCGCATACTTCGACTGAAGAGCGATAAAATAACCACTCTGCTTACCTTTGAAGCGTAAGGAAGCAATATCATCTGCTCTATTTTTCGCATATTCAAAGGACAAAGCTAACCCGCCTGGAATCACTTCTGCTGCGCCATTTACTACGAAAAGATTCAAATCTTTAATCCCATTATTATAGTTTTGCCGTAAAACATAGGCGCCAATATCCATCGTCTTTGTCGGACGATAGGTCACCTCGCCAAAATTAATCATCTGCCCTGAAGCTACTAAATAACTACTGCGAGCTACGCCAGAGCGAACTGTGAGCTTGCCTTTTTGCCTCGTATAATAAAGCCCTTCCGTGTCGCCTGTATTGCCAAAAAATGCGCCTTTACCAGGATACAATTGCATTTTCCCCATTTCTACGGTACCGCCAAACATATTCTTACCAGTCAACCAAAACCGATCAAAGCGGGCTGTTCCATTGTTACTTGTCGCTGTAGCTGTATCACTTGTTGAGTTGAAACTCCATTTTGCCTGAACAAATCGCGCATTCCAGTCCCATTGATCGCCGACTGGCACGTTCATATAAATACGAATCCGTTCCATAAATTGATCTTTATCTTTCACCTTGCCATTTGTTGCCCAAGCGCCTGTATTGTTATTCGAATCAAGCGAATTATGGGTATATTCCAAGCGATTATCAAAAAAGAAATTGACTTTCGCCTTTGCTTCAGCGCGCGCCGCCTGAGCCTCTACTTTGACTAGCCGCGCACCGATTTGTTTTAAATCATTATCATATTCCGCCGCCAATTTTTCTAGCATTGCTTTTTGCTGCGCGTCAGCTTTCGCCATTTTTGTCATACCATTGGCAATCATGACTGCCATTTCATAGCGAGTTACGGTACGATCGCCATTAAACCGACCGGCATCACCTGATATGATCCCCTCTTTGGCAAGCTCCTGTACGGCATGATAGGACCAGTGTTGCATGGGAACGTCAGCAAACGTTTCTGGCGCCGCCCACACCGTACCAGAAAATACAGTTGAACAAGAAATTACTAGCGCCATTAGCATCCTTTTCTTGCTTTTTTGCTTATGCATTATTCTCATATCCTCTCCGTCTCTCCTTTACCCCAAACTCCTCGCATTTATACTTTTGCCAAAAACCGCACCAATTGCGCCGTTAACAAATCGGGATCTTCCAGCGGCGGATTATGTCCAACCGCATCAAATAGAATAAATTCACCACTGGGAAAAGCCTTAGCTAGCGCTTGCCCCGCTTCATAAGGAATCACATTGTCAAGTTTCCCATGAATTACAAGAACAGGTTTCGCAAAAGCTGCCGCCATTTGGCTAAAATCAGCCCTTTCCAAAGCATGTGTATTGGGAATAAACGCAGCCTTAGCTTTCAGACACTCTCTTGTCATAAGTTCTTTAATTTCCGGACTTACGGGAACCGCTAAAGTGTGTAGCAGAGAAGCAATCAGCAGTTCTTCCTGTGAAACAACCGTCTCTAAGGCGGCATAATTCATCGTATCGAGTCCGTGCAAAGAAACAGAGTCAATCAGAATCAGACCCAGCAGCTTTTCGGGAAACAATTCAGCAAACTTCATAGCTACAGCACCGCCAAGGGAATGGCCGACCAAAATAAAGCTTGTTAATTCCATAGAATCTAAGGTTTTTTGTATATCTTTTGCGTGATCCGTTAGCGTCACAGCCTCACGTCCCGGCTGGCTCGCACCATAACCAGTTAAATCAACCGCAATCATTTGACAAGCAGATTCCAACCGCTTCATGACCATATTCCACCACTGAGAAGAAGCTAAATTTCCATGAATAAAGACAACCGTTGTAGAGCCCTTTCCCTGCGTCAAATACGCAAGTTTACGCGATGTCATAAGGTTTCCCTGCCTTTTTAATATTTGTCAATCTCATAACCTGTCCAAAGATCAATGGCCTTGTCTTTATTGGCGGGAACAGGCAGCGTCATACTGGCAGGCGCTGGAATCCCTTTTTCCACCCAGTTCACAAGTACATCAAAAGATTGATGCACGTAAGGCATCAAGGGCTGTAATTTATGCTCTGAATCGACGCCTGGTTTATTAACCAAACCTTCAAAATGATTCCCTTGTTCAACCATATACAGCCTGTATAAGGCTTCTTTACCTTGTGACTTTACCAGCCGTTCATAGGCTTTCGCATGAACATTGGCAAAAAGCAGTGAATCCCAGGTTCCATGAACGGTAATCACTGGTTTTTGTATATTCCCGTTATTTTCAAAACGAGCGATACGGTCTTTAATAAATTCTGGCCGCGCCAACCAATCATAATGCTGATAATCTTCAGGATGAGATAAAAACTCCCACCAATTACGCGTAAGATACTCAGGATCGTATTTCATTCTGTGAAGATTTAGTGTGGGCAACCAATAGGCCGTACCATGGAGTGGCCAGAGAAATTCTGATTCGATCGGCAGTCCCAAACGTTCTAACGCCGCAATAGCCTGCTGTCGCCGCAGTGGATCGACCTGTGATTGTTTCAGTATCTCCCATGAGTTTACTGCCGTAGTTAAACTTGATATTAAATTCTCCTCTCTAGCTCGCCAGAGAACGCCTTCCCAGTCAAGCATGCCATCATATAAAGCACTGTCCTGTTCAATGGCGTAGCGCGCTATATAACCGCCGTTCGAATACCCCCATAAATAAGTATAGACAGGTTCTTTGCCCTTCCAGGATTTTAGCAGCGACTTCGCAGCAACAGTCAGCTGATGCAGCCGCAAATTCCATTCTTCTAAGGAATCCTCTTGACTGCTTAAAGCGTTCATGGCTTTCGCCCAAGGATAAATTTTCCCATCAGGAGCAGGGATTTGCTCGCCCGTTGTACCCTTATCACATACAGCATAGGCATAGCTGCCGCCTTGCTCATCGACTTTTGTCAAGACATAATCGCTAATTACAGCGTCAGTAGAACGAGCATCACCAAACCCTGGCGCCCCGACAACAACAAGTCGTCCATTCCAATTTTGCGGGATTCTAATTAAAAAATAGCAATCCTCGAAATACCCCGTGACTTCCCGCCCAGGAATTTTCAATTTCGGTTTATACCATTCCGGACGAACTGGCTTTCCGGAAGACCAATCATTTTCGCCTAGAGCCACACGCCGCGCTTCTGATAGAGCGCCAATAGCCGGATTATTCGTAGTAAGGTCGTCATATTCAATCACATTGACCGTATGTGCTCCAGGAAGCAGTGTAGACATTGCATATCCTGGTACAGAGAAGCAAAGCAGCAGCAATGCCAGACATAAAATTTTGATTTTACTTCGCACCACTCTCACTCTCCCCCATCCCACTTTAGCTAGCATGACCTGCTGTCGTGCTTTGTGCCGCATCTTTGGACCGCATCAAAAAAACCAGCAGCGCTCCTGCCAAGAGACCGCCAAAACCGACTTGCCAGAGCAGATTGTAACTGCCTGTAGCATCATAAATAGCTCCGCCAGCATAAATGCCAAGGGCTGCGCCGCCTGCTCCGATCATCGCCATAGCACCGCTGACCGTGCCAAGACTTTTCCGTCCAAACGTATCCGCAGCAAAAGCGGAGAACAAACCATAGCTACCATAATGAGAGATGCCCATAATCACGACAAAAGCATAAGTCATGGTCATATCATGCGCATTTAGCAGCAGCATGGTCCCTGCCGCTTGAATGAGTAAGGATAAAATAACAGCAGTACGACGTTTAATAAAGTCAGAAATAGCTGGCCAAATCAACATAGATAATACGGCAAGGATCATATTCATGCCAAGCGCAACTGTTGCCGCGTCTTTGCTCAGACCCATTTTAATCAAATGCGGCACCTGGTGTACTTGCTGCGCCCAGCCGTTGCCGCCCATAACAAAATAAGCGAAAAATACACCAAGGGCTAATGGTGATGTAAATAGCTGCGTTAAGGTCCATTGACGTTCGCTGCTTTGATCCGGTCCTGCTGCAGCGGCCACCGTCGCTTGCGGTTTCTCCGTATCGCCATCAGGTAGCAGTCCCATTTCTTCTGGATTAGAGCGCATGAAAAAATAAGCAGGCAGTATAACCAGAACAAAAGAGGCAATCCCCATAATACTTACAAGACCTTTCCAACCAATTGTCGGCAGCAAGTCTTTCGCCAAAAAAGTAAACACAGCGATACCGCCGGGAGATGCCACCAAGGCCATCGACAAAGCTCTGCCGCGTTTACGAACAAACCAACGATTGACCGCTGTCGGACCAGGAATCATGCCCATTCCCGTATTGGCAAGACCAAGTAATAAACCATAATATAAGTAAAACTGCCAAGTCTCAGTGACTGTCGTGACAAGTAAAAAAGCAACACCTGTCAAAAACCCGCCAACCATCAAAACAGTCCGTATTCCAACTTTATCCATAAATTTGCCAACAAAGGGCGCTGCCAAAGCATAAACAAGCATATTTGCCGACATAGCACCGGCAATCGAAGCTCGTGTCCAGTGAAGCTCGTCAAGCATCTGCAATTGAACGACGCCAAAAACCCCTTTCGTCCCATAAGTAATCGCTACCGATAAAAAAGCAACGAAAACAATCCACCAGCCGTAAAAGAATTTCTTTTCTTGGCCCATATTATTTCCCCCCTTGCAAAAATTCGCTAAGTAGCGCATTATACTCCGTGGGATTTTCCATTTTTGTCATATGAGCTGCTTGCGAAATGACTTTTAACGTAGCATTTGGCAAAGCTTCCAACAAAAACTGGGCATAAGAAAGTGGCGTAGTTTGATCAAACTCACCAACAAGTAATAATACAGGTACTGTCATTTTATGATGTTCGTGGCGATAATCAGCCTGCAGTGTAGCGATGGTCGCCTCGCGATACGATTTCTTGCGGTTCTGAGCAAACATCGCTTCAATATCGGCTTTTACTGATTCTGGTACATCAGGACGACAAGCCACAGTAGCAATGGTTGCCGCCATTTGCGCCATCGGCAAAGTGTCGATATTATGCAACCGTGTTTCTAAGCCTGTTGTTCCCATGGGCGGAGGATAAAAACCAGCACTATCACTTAAGGTCATCGTAAGAATGCGCGAAAGATTATGTGCTGCAATCTCTTGACTAATCAGCCCGCCCATGGAGTGACCGACAAAGTGGGCTTGATCAATGTGCAAGATATCCATGAGTCCAAGTACATCCTGCGCAAAAAGTTCCATCGTAATGACTGCGTCATTGTCTTCACTTTGGCCATGCCCTCTAAGATCCATGGCAATAACACGATGCGTTTTCTGAAACGCTTCCATTTGCCGCTGCCAGGAACTACTATTCTCCCCTAGGCCATGAATAAACACAATGGCCTCACCTTCGCCTGCTGTTTCATAATAAAGCTGAATCCCATTCACCTGAGCTAACACAATATCAGCCTCCTTTAATTAGATTGCTTTTATTGTAACGAAAGGAAGTTACTAACAAGTTACGAAATAGTCACAAAAAAGGCCAAATTGCGAAAATTAGCAATTTGGCCTTTTGAAATGATACATTTTCAGTTTTCTAGGAAAATATAGAATTATTCCCGATAACGCCGGAACAGTTTTACTGTTTCAGGCGAAGGCGTAACACTTAATTCCGTCTCTAGTACATCTACGCACCGCTGATACGTCCGTACTAGCATCACTTGATTTGCCTGTTTACCATATAGCTCCAACATAAATTGATAGGCTTTCTCCCAACAAATATCCTGACGCAAAATCCATTGTGACCAGCTTAGCGCCTGCTCATATTCTTGCCGCTTCATATGCAGCAAGGCTAATAGTTCAGCCCCGTTTACAGCTAAAGTTCTGAGTCGTTCTCGTTCTTTTTGCACAGCATCACTGCCACTTTCGCCAGCCAAATACTCGCCCTCATACCCTTTCAAAGCGTTTGCCAGGATCATTTGAGCCTTCTGATTCTTATCTTGATCATCATCAGTTAAACTTTCTTCGGCCAGCCTCATCCCCTTCGCTAAATCGGTCTCAAAGCAACTTACATCAATCACCATATTTTCAGAAAGCAATTGGTAGCAGCTGCCTTTCCTTATAATATAAGAACTAGGCGAACGAGGACGGCGCAACGGCTCTAATACAGCAAGTAAATCATGCAAAGCAGCTTTAAAATTCCGCAAAGCTGTTTGTTGGTTTACCTCAGGCCATAGCTCGCACATAATTCGTTCTTTACTCACTAAACAGTTTCTTTCTGTCAACAGCAGCCCCAAAAGTTGTCGTGAACTACCTCGCCGCCACTCTCTTGACGCCACTTCCTCGCCGTACCGCCACAGCTGCAAGGGGCCTAGCGTCTTGATGCGCAACTCGATATTGGTTTTATCACCGTTCCTATCGCTCTCGTCATATTCCGCCGACCATTCCGCAAAAGGCTGATAAGATAACGCGGCCACATTTCCTAGCAAAGAAGGGCCTTCCAACAAAAACTCATAACCATATTCTCCAACAAGCTGCGAAAACTGCTGATAGAATTCTTGAAATTCCGTCCGTTGTTTCAACTTTGCCGCCAAAAGGGCGAGCCACCAGAAAGAAACGGCCTGTCCAAACGAATCACCGCACGCAGAAAATAAAGCTAACCCTTTCTGCAAAAAGGTTTTGGCATCTGCCTGATTTTCTACCATGACTGCTCCCATTCCCAAGGTATGGTATAAGACAGCGGTGAACCAGCGGTCCTGTACTGTTTCAGTAATGGCAATTCCTTCTAAACCAATTTTACGAGCCTTCGTCCAGTCCCCCTTCAATGCATGAAGCAGCGATAAGCCTTGCAGCAGTTCTGTTTTACTGCGGGAAATCCCCATTCGTTCCGCAATTTCTAGGGCCTTGCCATAAAGTTCCCAGGCCTCTTTCCTTGTGGCTTCACGCAGAAGCAAAGCATGGCCCTTGCGCACATAGGCAATCGCCAACACAAAGGGCGAGCGCATCTTCTCCGCCAAAGCAATACCCGCCTGAGCTAAGGAAATCGCCGCTTCCTGTTTGCCGCTATAGGTATAACAAAGCGATAATAATAGCGTCGTTTCACGAAACGAGCGCGGCACGTGATAGGATGCTTGTTCACGGCTATAGCGTTTTTCCAGCATTTCCGTTGCTTCTTTCAATCGTCCTGTTCGCAATAAAATACGAGCTGCTAAATTATTTTTATCTTCTAATCCCAAGGGCATAAGTCCAGTCATTAGGCGACGATACCGCTCGGCCCGCCGCGGATTGCCGCGGTTAATCATATTTTCAGCCATCAGTCCAAGTATCGCTGCTTTTTCTTGCGTCAGCTCTACATCTAGCGCTTTATAAGCTAATTTAAGATAATTTTGCGCATGAACTGGCTGAATAATATCAACGTAAGTTTCGCCAATGCTTCGCATGGCCTTACTCCAGCCACTAGAACACTTGGCTGCATCAAAAGCAGTCTTAGCCTGATTGTACCAGGCAATAGCCTGATCATAATGGCAGGCAAAACGGCTATCGTCGCCCAAAGCAAGATAAATCTCCGGACGCTGTCGATATTCGACAGGTAATTCCTCAATATAGTTTTTGAGCAATTTACCACGGCCGCTGCTGACCCAGTGACGGCCTTCTTCGCAAAGTAATTCACAAAGAGCTTGCCAATTTTCTGCTAACAGCAAGAACGGTAGCGCCCGTTCGATCAATTTGCGCTTTCTGTAAAAAAGGCCAATTTTATTGTAAGTTGCCGCCAAGTCGCCAATCCGAAATTTTGCTTCCCGACAAAGAAACTCACGAAATAAATTATGATAACGATACACATCAGGTCCCACTTTATAAAGAAACAAGCCCTTTTTTAAGGCTTTCTCCAATAAAGCGGCAAAAAACCGATCTCCCATAACCTCTTTGCAGTAGGCTAAGGAAAAAGAATCGGTTAAAGCGGTTTGCAATAGGAAGTTCTGCATTTCTAGCGTTTGTCGTTCTAGTACATCATAGGCTAAATATTCAAAAAGAGCCTTTAGCTTATCTGGTTCCAATTGCCAAGATTCCCCTGGAAATAGCCCCTCCTTTTGCCAATAATTCATGAACAACCGAATCGCAATAACCCAGCCCTCGGTATATTCATAAATCTGCTTGATCTGCTGCTTATGATCGAGTTTGCTATGAAATTGTTGGAGCAAGTTTTTCGTTTCGGTCAAAGAAAAAGTAAGCTCCGCTTCGGTAATATCCAAAACCTCGTCGCTCGCTCGCAGTCGCTCCACTTCAGCTAAAGCCACCTGCTGCCTTGATAGCAAAATAACCTGTAACCACTCCGGTCGGCAAGCGAGAAAACGATTAAAGAAAAGGCGAATTTCGCTACTATCCTGTACATGATGCCAGTCATCAATTACCAGTATACTAGCTGGCGATTTGGAACTAAACAGCTCCATACCAGCCATTAACAGTGAAAAAGCAATTTTCCAGTCAAATTTTTCTTCTTCGCTGATTTTTTCTTCATACCATAAACGGATTCCCGGCAATAAAGCATCAAGCGCTCCGGCCAGATACAAAGAAAAAGTATATACATTATCATCTTCCGGTCCAGGATTGTACCAGCAGATTCGTTTTTTCCCCATTAAATATTGCACTAAAACGGTTGTCTTACCATAGCCAGCACCAGCAGTAAAAACAACTAAGCGCTTACGAGCAGCCTCTTGCAGCATCTGAATCAGACTCTCGCGAAGAATTACATCATTTTCTAAAGCAGGAATCGTCAGCTTACTTTGGAGTAATGTAACAGAGCGCATAAGAAATACCCCTTTGCTGCTAAAATGAACTTAAAAAAATCTAGCCTGATGTACTAAATAGCCGGCAAAGAACAGCAAAGCGCCAAACCGATGACCGGTCCGCCAAGAGCGCTTTGTTGCATAACGTCGGATCAAAAGTCCTGAGATAGCCAAACAGCCGAGGAAGGCCAACGCCAAAAAACCCGATCCTGCTCCTCGCTGCAAAGAATCCAGACCCGGATGACGCACATTCCAAATGCTCCATAATAAATAACCATGGTCAATTGCCAAGGTAATCGCCAAAACACCAAACCAAATATGCAACCGTCTTAGAACCGTCACAGCAAACTGGAAGTTAGCCTGGTACTTTGCTACCAAAGGAATTTTTTTACGGCCATAAATATAAAACTCGCGCAAGCCATAATACGCAAAAGCGCCAAAAGCAAACAGCAGCGACACTTTGCCAAGTTCTTTGCCGTCTCGCCCTAACTGACGTAAATCAATACTTGACATATCTTGATAAAACACATTGGCCCCAATCCAAAGGATCGTAGCTAAAAGAATCATAAAGCTAATCGACAAAGAGCGATCAAAAATCCACAGTGAAGCCTGATCAATCCATTTTTTCATAAGTAAATGTAGTTCCCTTCTATCGTTTCATTTAAGTAAACCGATACATCATTTCTTCAACTCTAATTCAGTCGTAAGGCGCTCCATACGGAAGAATTGTAATAGCGCTATAAATCGACGGTCTTGCACCGGATTTCCCGCAAGCTTATAGAGCTGCATGGCTTCCTCCATTTCGCGAGGCG
>URQW01000039.1 GCA_900550105.1 uncultured Pelosinus sp. | reverse complement strand
CTGGTAATCAATACCATGACCCATTTTTTTCGCACCGCTGTAATGGCTGTCGCGTAAATGAAGCGGCACAGCTAAATTACGCTCCTTTCTTACATCAGCCAAAGCTTGGTCAATAGCCACATAGGCGGCGTTACTTTTTGGCGCTGTCGCTAAATAACAGACAGCCTGTGATAAGATAATTCTGGCTTCAGGCAAACCGACAAACTGTACGGCGCTGGCGCAGGACATGGCCAAAATTAAGGCTTGCGGGTCGGCGTTACCAACATCTTCTGATGCAGCAATGACAATCCGCCTAGCAATAAACTTTACATCTTCGCCGCTTTCAAGCATCCTGGCAAGATAATGCAGGGCCGCATCAACATCGCTGCCGCGAATGCTTTTTATGAAGGCCGAAATTACATCATAGTGATAATCGCCTTTCTTATCATAGCGCTGCATAGGGACGCCAGCGGCAGCAGCAAGTACATCTAACGTAATCGTATTTTGTGCGCTATCTTCCAGCAGCATTGACGCCTGTTCTAATAGATTTAGGGCAACTCTAGCGTCACCTGCGGCAAAATCAGCTAAAGCCGCTAGCGTTGCTTCATCAGACTGGAGCGCTAAAGCGCCAATCCCCCGCTCGCTGTCATGTAGCGCCGCTTTTAAAATCTGTATAATATCCGATTGACCTAACGACTGAAGTCTAACGATGCGGGTACGCGATAACAAGGGCGAATTAATTTCAAAGTAAGGATTTTCGGTTGTCGCGCCAATCAGTGTAACCGTACCGTTCTCCACATAGGGGAGCAAAGCATCTTGCTGACTTTTATTAAAACGATGAATTTCATCAATAAACAACACGGTTGCCTGTCCATAGTATTTTTGCCGATCTTTCGCTTGCTCCACAAGCTTTCTTAAATCGGCAACGCCAGAGGCAACGGCATTCATGCTTTCAAAATAAGCTTCGGTTTTTTTTGCAATCAGACGAGCTAGTGTTGTCTTGCCTGTTCCTGGCGGTCCAAATAAAATCAACGATGTCATTTTGTCATTTTCAATCATCCGCCGCAAAAACTTGCCTTGCCCAATGATATCGCCTTGCCCAAAAAACTCGGCAAAATCCCGCGGCCGCATTCGCTCGGCCAAAGGTGCCGTTAAACTGGCGCTGTGGCTTGCCTCAAATAAATCCATCGACAATCCCCCTGCCTTTCCGTTTACTCCTCGGTTATTCTACGCTGACAATCAAATCAGCAAGATTTACCTTCTTCGTCATCATCCCATTTTTCATTAAAAAATCCTGCGTTTTTTCCAGCTCCGTTATGTCGGAAGCTTTAACGGATGGATCAAAGTCATACCAAGGATACATCTGCTGCACTGCTGTAAGCGACAGGCCCGTTTCCTCAGCGGTTAGCTGGAGCGCTTTGTCTTCAGAGCTTTTCAAGTAGGCCAGACTTTCTTTATGAACCTGCATAAACCGTTTTACCAGATCAGGATGCTGCCGTAAAAACTCGCCGCGTACCGCCGTAACAATCGTTGCTTCTACTAGTCCATCGCCATTGGTCAGGATTCTCGCTCCCGCTTGCTGCGCTTTTAATACATCAGGTCCTGCTGCCAGCGCCACATCGACATTGCCGCTAAGTAAAGCCGCCACACTGCCAGGAATATCAAGCGGTACAAAAGAAACATCTTGAGCGGTAAGATTTTCCTTCGCTAAAGCAGTCAACAGCAGCTGATGCAACACCGTCCCCTTCGGTCCAGCTACCTTTTTCCCTTTTAAATCGGTGATCGTTTGGATCGAAGGATCTTTTACAAGGATTACGAACGCTTTAGGCGCTCGGCTATAAATACCAATGATTTTTAAATCGACGCCATTAGCCGCGGCCATCAAAGCCGTTGTACCGCCAAGACAATGGGCAAAATCAACTGAGCCAGCCGCCAGTGCCTCAATTTGTTTCGGTCCTACCGTAATTTCAGGAAAATCCACTTTAATTGAATCTTTACCAAACTCCTTTTCAAACAAACCTAGTTTCTTTTCCACTATGGACGGAACATTCAACGGCGCTTTAACGTAGGTAATGTGAATTGCTTCCGGTTTTGCTGCTTGAGGCTGTTTACTGGCGCAGCCGCCAAGCAATAAAGAAAAAGAAAGTAAGCAGACGCTTACAGCCAAAAATAACTTATTTCGTTTCATAATAACTCCCCCTGAAATAGAAAATACATAGCGTAATTATTTAGCCTTGCAAGGCTTCTAATACTTCATTTTGTTTCGCAAAAAAGGCCATCTCCCGCGGATCGCGCTGATAGGGCAAAGGAACAGCGATCTCCGCTTTGATCTTTCCTTGGGCCATAACAAGGATTTTCTGGCCTAATGTAACGGCTTCGGCTACATCGTGTGTTACAAATACAATGGTTTTCGGCTGTTCTAAAAAAAGTTCTACCATATCCTGCTGCAGCCGTTGCCTCGTAAAATAGTCCAAGGCCCCAAAGGGTTCATCTAGTAAAATAATATCAGGATCATAGCATAGTGTTCGGCCAAGGGCCACGCGCTGCGCCATGCCGCCGGAAAGCTGACGTGGCAGCGACTCAGCAAAACGTTCTAATCCTAGTTTTTGCAAATAATGATTCACTCTTGCTGTAATTAAATTTTTTCCTAAGCGTTTTACCAAAGGAAACGCCATATTTTGCCGTACTGTAAGCCAAGGCATAAGACGAGGTTCTTGAAAAACAAGACCGACTTTTTCCTGGCTAACTTCCGCCACCTGTCCTGATAATTGAATCGTGCCTGCTGTGGCTGCCTCCAAACCACCTAGCAAGCGAAGCAAGGTGGTTTTGCCACAACCACTCTCGCCAACAATTACAGTAAAGCTGTGATCAGGCAGAAAAAAAGACACCTCCTGCAAGGCCCAAAAATCAGTTTCACCCAGACAATACCGTTTCGTTAAATTTTGCGCCCTAACGTCGGCCATAGTCGCTTTCGCCTCCTTGCGCCCAGGGTATCAGCTTTCTTGTTATATAAAAGAAAATCCAGTCAATGAGTGACCCAATCAAGCCGATTGTCACAATGCCGATCACGACGATGTCCGGTCTAGCCAGTTGTTCTGCATCTAAGATTAAATAGCCGATTCCCGACGAGGCCGCAATGAGTTCCGCCCCTATTAAAGCGCGCCAGCTATACCCCAGTCCTAACTGCATTCCTAGTAAAATCGCTGGCAAAGCCGCTGGCAAAGTAATATGGTAAAAGCACTCCCACTCATTAAATTGATAGGTTTTCCCCACTTCTTGCAGCTTAGGATCACATTGTAAAAAGCCTTGCAGCGTATTTAAAAAAATTGGAAAAAAGGTAGCCAGGATCACAATAAGAATTTTCGGCATTTCGCCAATACCAAACCACAAAATTAGCATAGGCAGCGCCGCCAGTGGCGGGACATGGCGGATAAATTCGAGCAAAGCCGTCGTATAAGAACGCCAGATTGGTTTCAAAGCCAGTAAGACAGCTAAAGAAATAGCTCCCGTAAAAGCCAACATAAAACCAGCAAAAACCCGAAAAAAACTAACCGTAATATGCTTCATTAGATCGCCGCTCGCCCACAAAGAAAAAAAAGCAGAGCCTACAGCCTGAGGCGAGGGAACAACATACAGGGGCCACCAAGCCAGCTGATCACCAACAAGCCACAATAAGAAGAGGCTGAGAGGCAAAGAAGCGCCGCGTAAAAAATGTGAATTTCCTCCCATAACTAAGATTCCCCTTTTATGGCTAATTTAGAATCATTCTCACCTATTAGGGTATAAATTCTCACCTTTTTTGTCAAGTGCTGAGCAAAGCCTCTGTTGACAAAAATAAATTGACCTTGATAAAATCAAATAATATAATTTAAAAATCACTTAAACGCAATTACTCATTTCATTCTTTATAGACGTATTGCAAAGAAAGGATTTTATCATGTTAAAATTGTTTACGATTGATCAGGAAAAGTGTATTCGTTGCGGCGCCTGCGCTGCTGTCTGTCCCACGTCGGTTATTGCCGTTACGAAAGAAGACGGCCCTCACGCTGTGAGCAGGCGGTGCATCGCCTGCGGGCACTGCAGCGCCGTCTGCCCAACTAGCGCGTTAGACCACCGTCATGCACCACTAGAAAAACAGCCGTTTATTGATAAATCTCATAAAATAACAGCGGCTGCTGCCAAACAATTTTTGCGCAGCCGCCGTTCAATTCGCTGCTACCAAGAAAAAACAGTTGAGCGAAACCAATTGTTAGAATTACTTGACGCCGCTCGTTTAGCGCCAACAGGCAGCAATGCCCAAGGAGTTTCCTATCTCATCATTGATGAAAAAAAAGTTTTAGCACAAATCACCGAAGCGGTCATTTCCTGGATGGAGGAAGAAATTGCGGCAAACTCAGCCTGGGCATCCTACTTTAAAGGAACCGTAAAAACGTATCGCACTACAAAACAAGATGTCATTTTGCGCAATGCTCCTTGCCTAATTATTGCTATGGCTAAAAAAATTCATGCAGCGCGTGGGCGTGACAACACGCACTTCTCACTCGCCTATGCCGAACTTTATGCGCCAACGCTTGGCTTGGGCAGTTGTTGGGCCGGATTTTTCGAAGCCTGCGCCAGCGCCGAATATCCCCCGCTGCTCTCACTCTTACACCTGCCTGCAGGCGTAGTTGTTACAGGCGCCATTATGGCAGGCTATCCGCAATATAGTTATAAACGACTTGTGGACCGTAATCCCCTTGACGTAACCTTTTGGCAAGAATAGTAATTGCATAAAGAAAAAATGGCGACACGAAGCATTCTTGCTAAAAACACAGCCCATCCCCTACAAAAAAATCCCCGGACCAAATGTCCAGGGATTTTTGCTTGTCAAGATCTTTTAAACTCGGAATTTCCGAACCGCTTCTTCTAGATCGCCTGACATGGTCACTAATTTTTGACTGGCGGCAGCAATTTCTTCCATAAACGCCGATTGTTCCTCCGTAGTCGCTGATACAGTTTGAGCGCGGCCTGAAGCCAGTTTACTAAGTTCATCAATTTCCTTCACAGAAGCGACAATTTCACGACTCCCACTGGCCATAGCCTGTATCGTTTCCGAAATGGAAGCGGCCTGCTTCGCCGATTGGTCAATCTGTTCGGCAATATTTTGAAATACAGATCCGCTTGTGCCAACTAAATCAGCACCTAATCGAACCTCGCCGCTTCCTTGCTGCATAGCGACAACAGCTTTATCTGTATCAAGCTGAATTTCGCCGATCAGATCGGCAATTTGTTTCGCCGATTCTTGCGACTGCTCAGCCAGTTTTCTAACTTCTTCGGCAACTACGGCAAAACCGCGGCCTTGATCGCCAGCTCGAGCCGCTTCAATGGCGGCATTTAGCGCTAGTAAGTTCGTTTGTCCGGCGATCCCGGAAATCGTATCAACAATTTGACCGATAACTTTGGAGTTACTTCCCAACTTATCAATGACTTCTGCCAACGCAGCCACAATCTGTTCGATTTTGTTCATCTGCATAATAGCTTTTTCGGCAGAAGAGCTGCCTTCTTTAGCCATGGAGGCCGTACGCAACGCTTCCTCGGCTACATTTCCCGCATCACTTGCGATAACATCAATACCACCAGACATTTTTTCAACCGCATTCATTGCTTTAGCCACTGCCATAAGCTGATGCTGCGCCCCTTGTGCAACATCGGAAATCGACGTTGCTACTTGATTTACGGCTGCGGCCGACTGCTCTGAGCTCGTAGTTAAATCTTGCGCCGAAAGCGATACTTGCTCGGCCGATCCACTGACCTGCTTGATCAAATGCCGCAGATTCTGCGCCATAGCCTGAAAAGAAAGACCAAGCCGACCAATTTCATCATCAGACTGTACGGCTAAATCGTTTTTTGTCAAATCGCCTTGCGCAATCGATTGGGCAAAACCAGTTAAAGCTTCAATCGGCGCTGCCACTTTTTTAGCAAATAAATGAACTAAAACAGCTACTATAACTAAACAAAGCAGAACAATAAACAGCGATGTCCACATGAGCGAAATAACTTTTCCCGTAACCTCACTGACAGGAGCATTCACAGCTAAACTCCAAGTTGTTTCTGGTACAGGCGCATAAGCAACATATTTTTTCTCGCCTTTATAAACATATTGATCAAGCCCAGTTTCTCCACGCACCATTTTTTCGGTCATTGCTTTTAAGGATGGATCAGTGCCAGCCTCTGTCAACGGATTATTTTTCAATATGGTATTCGGATCAGGATGAGCTATAGTAAATCCGTCGTTTTGCTTTAAGTAGGCATAGCCGGAATCGCCTACTTTAATCGCTGTAATAATCGCTGAAACTTCATCCATTGAAAGCGTACCGCCCATAACAGCCACAACAGCACCATTTTTCATAATCGGAGTGCTGACAACAGCCACTAGCTTACCATCTACTTTCGAAACAACAGGATCAGAAATTACGGTCTTTCCTGCCTTTGACTGTTTAAAATAATCCCGATCGCCAATATTGGCCACAGCCCCATTGCTATAATAAGTATTCCCATTTAGATCGGCTACTAGAAACCGGGAGTAAGCAGGATTGCGCTTGCTTTCACTTTGCATATAGCGAATAATTTCTTCTTTATTGCCTGCTACAAGAATTGGGCTATTCGCCAGCATCGTCATCTCAGCTTTACGTTTTTCCACCCAGAATCCCAACTTGTCCGAATAATTCAGAGCCAAAGTCTGTAAATTACTTTCGGCGTCTTCAATCACGATCTTACGGGCATTCCAATAATTAATTCCACCTAAAGTACAAAGAGAGACAATCATAATGAGCAACATGACTAGAGAAAGCTTAGCCTTAATACTATTCATTTTCAACATTCGCTTCTACCTCTTTTCTCCATCGCTAGGTCTATTCAGTAAAATACAAATTTTCTAATTACTCACCTTAAGTTTACATGAATTTCCACATAACGTCAATCGAAGACAAATAAAAGCAACCTCTTTGTGGTGATAAATCACCATAAAGAGGTTGCTTTTTACCCCGCTGTGCCGTATAACCAATGTTTTGAACCTGCCCTAGGCAGGTGGGTAAAGGCCTTTCTGTTTGATAGGTCCTTGCAAGCAAGGCATCTACGCTGCAGCAAGAGCGCAATTCCCAATGTAACTGTGTTGGCTCAAAACACCAGCAACAAACGCACACAGCAGGAAACTTTGTTGTTACATTGTCTTAATATTATCAGAATCTACAGCAAATTGCAAGCTTACCGTCGTGGAAGTTTATTCCTGCGGCATAGCTTTCTTTTTCAGTACGCTCGTCCGAATGGAAAGCTCTTTTAATTGTTTTTCAGCAACTTCTGACGGCGCTTGTGTCATTGGATCAATGGCACTTTGCGTTTTGGGGAAAGCAATAACATCACGAATGGAAGCTCGTTTGGCCATAATCATAACAAGACGATCCAAACCAAAAGCAATACCACCATGGGGCGGTGTGCCATATTCGAAAGCGTCAAGGAGGAAGCCGAATTTATCATAGGCAGCTTCTTTGGTAAAGCCGATCGCTTCAAAGGTTTTTTCTTGTAAATCGCGGTTATAAATACGAATACTGCCGCCGCCGATTTCCGTGCCATTTAAAACCATATCATAAGCTTTTGCTTTCACTTTACTAGGATCTGTCGTCAAATATTGAATATCTTCATCACGCGGCGAAGTGAATGGATGATGCATCGCTACATAACGTTTTTCTTCTTCATCATATTCAAACATCGGGAAATCAACAACCCAAAGGAAATTGAGTTTATTCGGATCAATCAGGTCAAGACGGCGAGCCATTTCCAGACGCAATTGGCCTAGAGCGGCAGCAACAACAGCCGGTTTATCTGCTACAAAAAGAATCAAATCGCCAGTTTCAGCTTGAGCGGTTTGTTGAATGGCCGCAAGCATCTCTTCTGAGAAGAACTTAGCAATTGGTGATTTTATACCGTCTTCATTACAGCACATCCAAGCAAGTCCCTTGGCGCCATAAATTGCTACATAGTCTACGAGACCGTCGAGTTCACGACGCGGGATTGCGGCATGGCCTTTTACGGTAATCGCTTTCACTTGGCCGCCATCAGCCAAAATATTTTCAAAAACCTTGAAATTAGATCCCTTGATCGTTTCGGACAGATCGACAAGCTCCATGCCGAAGCGTGTATCAGGCTTATCGCTGCCATAACGATTCATGGCCTCTTCATAGGTCAAGCGGGCAAAAGGATACGCAACGTCAGCGCCAATCGCTTCTTTAAAGAGTTTGGCAACCATTTCTTCCATAATTGCCAAAATTTCATCACGATCAATAAAGGACATTTCAATATCAAGCTGCGTAAATTCAGGCTGTCTGTCGGCACGAAGATCTTCGTCGCGGAAACAACGGACAATCTGAAAATACCGTTCCATACCAGCAACCATTAAAAGTTGCTTGAAAGTCTGAGGGGACTGTGGCAACGCATAGAATTTTCCTGGATTAACACGACTTGGCACAAGATAATCACGAGCGCCTTCAGGCGTACTTTTAGCCAGCATCGGAGTTTCAATTTCCACAAAATCTTTCGCATCAAAAAAATCGCGCATGCTTTTCGTCACACGGTGACGGAGCATGAGATTTTTTTGCATTTCCGGACGACGCAAATCAAGATAGCGATATTTGAGACGAAGATTTTCATCGACATCGATTTGATCTTGAATATAAAAAGGCGGTGTAGCTGCAGCATTCAAAATACGCAGTTCCTCGCCATACACTTCGACTGCACCTGTCGCCAAATTTGTATTGACTGTAGCATCGTCACGCAAACGAACTACGCCACGCACAGCAAGAACATATTCATTACGAACCGTTTCTGCTTTAGTAAAAGCTTCTTGGTTATGATCCGGCGAAAAAACGACCTGAACAATGCCGGAACGATCACGTAAATCTACAAAAATCAAGCCGCCATGGTCGCGGCGACGCGACACCCAGCCGCATAATACGACATCTTTGCCTTCATCGGCTTTCGTGACCTGCGTACAGGCATGACTGCGTTTTAAACCCTGTAATGTATCCATTTTTATTCCTCCATCTCAGCTTGAATCAATTGACAAGCTTCATTTATTGCAATTTGCTTTTGCTCGCTTGACTGCATATTACGAAGCACAGCTTGGCCTGATTTTAATTCATCCTCGCCAAGAATTACAACATAGGAAGCAGCAAATTTATTAGCCTGCTTCATTTGCGCCTTCATACTGCGATTCATCGTATCAATTTCTACAGAAAGACCAGCAGCACGCAATTCTAAAGCCAATTTAAAAGCGCTTTGCTGCGCCGCCGTCCCTAAAGCAACGACATAGACATCCACTTTTTCAGTTTGGCCTGGCAAAAGCTGCTGCTTTTCTAAAGCTAACAGCACACGTTCCAAACCGATCGCTAAGCCAATACCCGGCGTCGATTCGCCGCCGCATTCTGCCACGAGACCGTCATAACGACCGCCGCCGCAAACTGCGCTCTGTGCGCCAAGCGGAGCATACTGAATTTCAAACGCCGTCTTCGTGTAATAATCAAGCCCCCGCACTAAACGCGGATTTAAAGTATAAGCAATACCAGCACTATCTAAGAACGCTTTTAAACCCTCAAAGTGATCATGGCAGCTGTCGCAAAGACAGTCAGCCACTTCTGGCGCGCCCTGCGACAGAGCAGCGCATTTGGCGTTTTTGCAATCTAAAATTCGCAAGGGATTGCGTTCGAATCGGCTTTGGCAATCTTCACACAAATCAGCTACTTTATCCCGTAAAAATTCCTGCAGCTTTTCTTTGTAACGCGGACGACACTCAGGGCAACCTACAGAATTAATATACAAAGACAGATCATCCAGTCCTAGCCTACGGAAAAATTGTACCGCCAAGGCAATAATTTCAGCATCAACGAGCGGACCTGCCGCGCCAATTGCCTCAATACCAAACTGATGAAACTGCCGCAGTCGTCCGGCCTGCGGTCGATCATAACGAAACATGGGACCAATATAAAAAAGTTTACTTGGTACGGTTTCCGCATAAAGTTTGTTTTCTAAATAAGAACGCACAGCCGCCGCCGTATTTTCCGGTCGCAGCGTAATACTTCTGTCGCCTCTGTCAATAAAAGTATACATTTCTTTCGAAACAACATCCGTGGTCTCACCAATGCCCCGCAAAAAGAGCTCCGTATGTTCAAAAATCGGCGTACGCAGCTCCTTATAGCCAAAACTATGACAGATCGCTCTAGCTATTTCTTCTACATACTGCCAATTGGCACTGGTGCCTGGCAAAATGTCATTGGTGCCTCGCGGCCTTGTTGTCAACATGATGGTTCCCCCTTTGATCCAGCGAATAGCCTGCCCTCATATAAATCGTCTAACAGCTGCCGCCGCTTTGTCAAATACATAGGCAAAGACTGCTCATAAGTTCTCACATCTTTGGGATGATAAAAACTATTCAGGCGAAAAGTTTCTCTTTCCACCGCCTTCGTCGCCGCGCCTGGTCCAATTCCAATAATGGTCTGCTGCTGCTCCATCATTTGTATATTATAACGACAAAAGGCGTTTTCTTTCGCATAGCCCACGTTATGAAGCTGCGCCGCCATATATTTCTGCCTATATAGATAATAAGGAACCATGCTCAGCTTTGCCGCAGTTTGTGCGGCTTTTGCCACTTGCGCTTTTACTACAGTGTCATCAGTCAGAGCTGACCGCACCGCCTGCTCATCTGCGTCTAGGCGCTCTTTGAGCAAAGCGCCCTTCTTCACTGCTAACGTGTGTACAGTGAGATTATCCGGAGCAAGCGCCATGATTTGTTCCAGCGTATTTTCCATATCAGCAACCGATTCACCTGGCAAGCCGGCAATCAGATCCATATTGATCAGACAGCTTGTCTGACGAAATTTCATGAATATGTCTATTATAGCCTGAACTGTATGATTTCGTCCAATCCGTTTTAAAGTTTTTTCCTGCATAGTCTGCGGATTCACACTGACACGAGTGACCTTAGTACAAGCGATGGCGGCAATTTTCTCTGCATCAAGTGAATCAGGACGTCCTGCTTCTACCGTAAATTCTCGCGTGTCTTTTTGCATGAAGCGATCAGAAATTCTCGTAAGCAAAGCGCCTAAATCACTTGCAGCAAGGCTCGTCGGCGTACCGCCGCCGAGGTAAATCGTATCTACTTCTAATTGATACCGATCATTCACTTCTGCTGCATCATCCATATCGGCCTGAAGCGCTTGCAGGAAAGTTTTCACTTTTGCCGATTCTGGCAGAACGCTGCCAGGAAAAGAACAATAAAAACAACGCGACGGGCAGAACGGAATTCCTAGGTATAGGCTTATTTTACGGGAATTATTTTCCTGAAGAATTGGCTGCTGCCGAAAAGCAATTTCTGTAACTAGAGCAGCTTCGCTGCTGTGTACGTGAAAACGTTGTTCTAATATAGCTTGAATTTCAGCAAAATTATGACCGGCACTAGCAAGCAAACGAACAATTTTAGTCGGCCGAACACCACGCAAGATTCCCCAAGGAGAAGGATCTTGCCCTGTCCAGTTGGTAAGCAGACGATACACACAAAGACGAATCGCTCGCTCTACTCCCTTACGGCTTCCTACGATCTCGCCGGATTCCTGACAAGATTCTTGCCGCCGCTCGCCGTTTTTATAGCCAATAAGAACTGTAGTAATTTCCGGTATCACTCCGTCTTTGATTTGATGCGAAATGATTAGATCAGCTGCACTTTCTTCAACCGGGTAGAAACCGAAAAGCGCCATAACCTCTTGCGTTGCCTGAGCACCCGGCGAAGAATCGGACAGAAAATAAGTTGTCACTTTTTAGTACACTCCTGACAATAGCCGTAAAATTTCAATTGATGATCCACAATCGTAAAATTGCTTTTTCTCGCAATCGCTGTTTCCAGTGATTCCAGCAGATCATCTTCAAATTCTTTTACTTTACCGCAAGAAAGACAGATCAAATGATGATGATGATGGGGCTCATCATCTTTTTGAATTTCATAACGATTGCGCCCATCGCCAAACTCCATTTTCTTTAATACCTTAATCTCACTAAGAAGTTCTAAAGTACGATAAACTGTGGCAACCCCCAGTTCAGCTGCCTGAGGCTTCACAATTTGATGCACATCTTCGGCGCTTAAATGTTCTTCAGGATGATCAAGAAAAGCCTGTAGAATAATCTTGCGCTGCGGTGTTAACTTGCTGTGATTGTCATATAATTTTTGTTTGATTTCTGCCATTGTCATTGTCATGGCCTCACCCCACAATATGTAAATGCTTAATAAATACGCGAAGCAATGCGGCCACAGGAACAGCCAGCATCATTCCTACAATTCCAAACATTTGCCCGCCAATAATCACGCTCATAATCACAATTACCGGATGCAGCGCAATCGTGTGACCCATAATATTTGGCACAATAATATGATTATCAATTTGATGGACGATAATATAAAACACTAAAACTTTGGCGGCTAGTTCTGGCGCTGTTAGATAAGCAAGCGCCAAAGCTGGTATCGCTCCGAGAATCGGTCCGATAATGGGAACCGTCTCCGTAAGAAAAGCCAGCAAAGCAATCACCATGGGATAATCAACTTTTAGAAAAAAAAGCCCACAAAAAACCATCAGCCCCATAATGAGACTAATCAACAGCTGCCCCCGTAAATAAGCGCTCATAGTGAGAGCCATTTCTTCTAAAATTGCTCGCGTCTTCGCTTGATGGCTCAAAGAAAAAAATTGAATGAAATCCTCTTTCATTTTTTGACCATCTTTTAAAAAATAATAAATGAGAACAGGTGTTACAACGAGAGCAATTGCCCGCGATGCCACGCTAAAAAAGGCCATAGCCATCCGTTTTACAAAATCAATGGAAAAGGATGTTACACTAGACATACCTTGATCCAAAATGGAACGAATATTGCTAGGAAGTTCAATCGTGTTAGCCTTTTCGCCAATCGCCAGCGATAGAATATGAAATTTATCAACAATAGTCGGTAAATTCACCATGAACTTATTGAATTCATCAACGAACGGTAGGAAAATGACAGACATAACGCCGCCTACCAGCGTAAAAGCAGCAATCATAACGATAACTACCGCCACCGCCCGCGGCAAGAGAAACCGCTCGAAGAAGACTTTATGGCAAAGAAAATTTACTAAGGGATTCAAAATAAACGAAAATACAAAGGCAAGCAACAGCGGCCACAGTACGTCTGACGCTTCATAAAACACATAAAGCAAAACGAATAAAAATAAACTGCGGACTAGGTCTAGCCTTGATACAGACATGCGAAGGCCTCCCTATTGAATAAATGGATTTCTTTCTCGCTCCCAACCAATTGTCGTATCAGGCCCATGGCCAGGCAATACTTTATACTGATCCGGCAAACAAAGTAGTTTCGTTTTAATGCTTTCAATCAACTGCTTATAGGATCCGCCGGGAAAATCAGTTCGGCCGATTGATTCCGCAAACAGCGTATCACCACAAATGGCAATTTCCTCAGCCACAAAACAAACACCGCCTGGCGTATGACCAGGAGTATGCAGTACCTGAAATACAATAGATCCAACCGAAACCGTTTCACCATCTCGCAAGAAAAAATCAGGTTCACTCACAGTGAAACCTTGCCCCATAAAGCCGGATAAATTCAGCGAAGCGCTAGCAAGCATAGGAGCATCGGCTTCATGAACATAAAGCTTCGCACCTGTAGCTGCCTTCACTTTGTCGACAGCCATAATATGATCGGCATGACCATGAGTCAAAAGAATCTTTTCTACCTGCAGTGATTCACGCGCAATGAACCGTAAGATTTCATCAGCGCTACCGCCGGGATCAACGACTGCCGCTAACCGCGATGTTTCATCATAGACAATAAAACAATTCGTTCCAAGATTTCCTACTTCTAATTTAACAATTTTCAACGCCAGCACCTCTCTTAAAATGTTTTTTTACTATCCAGAAGTAGCGTAACTGGTCCATGATTGAGCAAACTTACCTGCATTTCAGCTTGAAACACGCCAGTAGCAACAACTACGCCTCGTTCACGGCACAGAGAAATAAAATGCTCATAAAGTTCATTCGCCAAGAGCGGCGCCGCCGCCTTATCAAAACTAGGACGTCGTCCTTTACGACAGTCACCGTAAAGCGTAAACTGCGATACGACTAGGAGCTCACCGCTTATATCCAGGAGTGATAAATTCATCTTGCCTGCTTCGTCAGGAAAAATACGCAGATTCAATACTTTTTCTGTTAAATAAAGCGCATCTTCCGGCGTATCGTCAGCCGTAACGCCCAAAAACAATAGCAACCCTTGCGCAATTTGGCCAACCGTTTCGCCTGCTACATCTACTTTTGCTTGATCAACAAGTTGTACAACCGCTCTCATGCGCTTCCTCCCGCCCCCTGGGTAGGCCGATGCACCGAATAAACATCTTTCACCCGACGAATTTTTGTCATAATTAATTCTAGTTGACTTACATTTTTCAAATTAAAGGATAAAGTAATTACAGCCACTTTATTATTTTGTACTCTGGCATTGACTGTACTAATATTTAGTTTGTTTTCGGCTGATAGAATAATAATATCTGATAACAACCCGGGACGATCCGATCCTGTCACCTCAACCGTCACAGGATATACTTGGTCGCCGCTTACATCCCAGTCTACTTCAATGACTCTTTCATATTCTTCCCGATTATGCAAAATATTGATACAGTCGGCGCGATGAACCGAAACACCGCGACCGCGAGTAATAAAACCAACTATTGCATCACCAGGCACAGGGTTGCAGCAACGAGCCAATCTTACTAAAAGACCAGACTCGCCTTTAACCAGCACGCCGTGACTGCTTTTGTTCTTCGGCCGTTTTGGCTTGAGCTCAGCAAGCATTTGTTTCATATCAGGCGGACTGGACTGTTTTTGCTCTTTTTTATAAATTTCTACAAGCTTGGTCATAATCGCATGAACCGTATGACCGCCATATCCCAAGGATGCTAAGAGTTCATCTTCACTTCCCAGATTCATTTTCTTGGCAACTTCAAAAATTCGTTCATTTTTGCCAAGAACCTTCACATCATAACCTAATTTTTTAATTTCTTTTTCTAATAACTCGCGACCTTTAGCAACATTCTCTTCGCGTTTTTCTTTTTTAAACCACTGACGAATTTTATTACGCGTTTCCGAAGCGCCGACAATATTGAGCCAGTCACGGCTAGGACCATTTCCCTGCTTCGTCGTAATGATCTCTACGATATCCCCATTGCTTAACGTATATTCCAGCGGAACAATTTTGCCATTTACGCGCGCTCCAGTACAGCGATGTCCTACATCTGTGTGAATTCGATAGGCAAAATCAATCGGAACAGATCCAGCTGGCAAATCAACCACATCACCTTTAGGCGTAAAGACAAAAACCTCATCAGCAAAAACATCTAGTTTCAAGGTTTCCACAAATTCACGGGGATCACGAATTTCTTGCTGCCACTCTAAAAGCTGACGCAACCAGGACAGTTTCTGGTCGAAATCCTTGCTGCCATTTTTACCGCCTTCTTTATAACGCCAATGAGCCGCAATACCATACTCTGAGGTACGATGCATTTCGGCGGTACGAATTTGAATTTCCAGCGGCTGTCCTTTAACGCCAATAACGGTTGTATGAAGCGACTGATACATATTGCTTTTCGGCATAGCAATATAATCTTTAAAACGATTAGGCAGCGGCTTCCAAAGCGTGTGCACCATCCCCAGTGCACCATAACAATCTTTTACTGTATCAACGAGAATACGGATAGCCGACAAATCATAGATTTCGCTTAAATCTTTATGACTTTTTTGCATTTTTTTATAGATACTGTAAAAATGTTTTGGCCTTCCTTGAATCTCGCCTTTTATTCCCACTGAGTCAAGACGTTGTTTTAAAATTTCAACGGCTTCGTTGATAAAAGCTTCCCGTTCCTGCCGTTTTTGCTTAACTTTCTCGACAAGCTCATAATACTTTACTTCTTCCAAATAACGAAAAGCTAAATCTTCCAATTCCCATTTCACATTCGACATGCCTAGTCGATGAGCCAAGGGAGCAAAAATCTCCATAGTCTCACTGGCAATTCGCTGCTGTTTTTCTGGCGGCACATGTTTCAATGTTCTCATATTATGAAGCCGGTCAGCCAGCTTAATCAGCACGACCCGTATATCTTTTGCCATGGCTAAAAACATCTTGCGATAGTTTTCAAGTTGCTGCTCTTCTTTTGATTTATACTCCATCCGGCTTAGCTTCGTAACACCATCAACAAGAAAAGCCACTTCACGGCCAAAATCCTTTTCAATTTCCGCTAAGGTGATGGCTGTATCTTCTACTACGTCATGCAGCAAAGAGGCACTGATTGTAACCGCATCAATTTGCAATTCCGCTAGTATTTTAGCAACGCCAAGGGGGTGAATAATATATTCTTCGCCAGAAGCCCGCTTCTGCCCCGTATGAGCTGTCACTGCCACATGAAAGGCTTTTTCAATCAGGGGCTTTTGTGAGTCCGGCTGATTCGCTAAAATTTGTTTTAACAGTTCGTCAATTTGAGTGTTCTTATCTCCACCCATGGCTCAGCGCCCCCCTTCGCTTATTAGTATTGAATCAAAGTAAATATTGGATAATTACCTAATTTTTCTCGTCCTTTAAGCTCTTGCAGTTCAATTAAGTAACCAATTCCAACGACAATGCCACCTAGTTTCTCAATCAAATCAATTGTAGCTAAGGTGGTACCGCCTGTCGCCAAAAGATCGTCTATAATAATCACTCTCTGACCTTTTTGTACAGCATCTTGATGAATTTCCAAGCAATCTTTGCCATATTCAAGATCATAAGAAAATTTCAAAGTCGGTGCTGGCAGCTTACCTGGTTTACGAACTGGTATAAATCCAGCCTTCAAGGCATAAGCTACAGGCGCTCCAATCACAAAGCCTCTGGCTTCCGGACCAACGACAAGATCAATCTGTTCACTAGCAAAATGCTCGGCAATTGTCGCAATGGCGTCATGAAAAGCCGGCCCTTTTTGCAGTAGTGTTGTAATATCTTTAAAACTAATTCCTGGCTCGGGAAAATTTTCAATTACACGGATTGTTTCTTTAAAATTCATTCACGAAAACCCCTTTATTATCATTTTTATAATCAGTTGGATAAATTGGCTGATTGATGCGTCCTAACAGTGTTTCGATCGGCTCAGTCATAATATAGGCAGCAAATTGTTCAAAGAGTTCCTTTTCCCGTAACCCTTCACTATAATAAGGCGATTGGCCAATATCAAGCTTGTTGGCAGGCGTCGGCGCCAAAGTAAGAAGCCGCGTCCGGCCTTTTTTTTCACGCTGCAGTAAGCTAAGCTCCTCAAGAATCCTAATCGAGCCGCCGACAGCATTATCGTTTATTTTATGACCAAAGAAATGTTCGATATACTCGGCAATTTCCTGATTTAAAGAACTTAAAGCGCCTTTCTCGTCGGCTAAACGGCGCAATGCCTGATATACCCAAGCAACCATATTGCGGCTTGGCGCCTCAGCTTCCAATAATAGTCGATTCAAAGAAATATCTTTATCACCAAACAGCAAATGAATTTCAGCTAGCTTACCGTCGCGACCGACTCGGCCGCATTGTTGATTAAATGCAGTAAGATGAAACGGCGCATGGTATAAAATAACATGACGAATATCGGGAATATCAATTCCTTCGCCGAAAGCGCTTGTCGCAACAACAGTGGTCAGTTTCTCGCCACGAAACCATTCTTCCACTTTATTGCGCCACAAGAGCGATATACCGCCATGATAATAGCCAATTTGATCTTCGAGTAAAGGAAAAGCGCGTCTAAGATCATTCGCTAAATTAAGCGCTTGACTGCGGCTATTCACATAAATTAAAGTTTTTTCACCAGTCCCCACAATGGCTTTGCTATAGGATAGTTTATCACCGAAACTTCTTCTATCTAAAAGCTGTAAATTTTCCCGCACCGCCGGATCAATCACCTGAGCCTCAAGTTCTAGCTCTTGCGAAACTGTTTTAGCGACAGTATTGTTAGCCGTAGCTGTAACTGCAAGCGTTAGCGGCTTACCTAAGCGATTGCGTAACTCGGCAATGCGTTGATAAACGGGACGCATTTTTTTCCCGCTTAGCACCATATGATGACATTCATCAATAACCAAAAAAGCAATTCTATCTTTTTGCTTTTGCAATAAGGTCAAATGAGCCGCCACAAACTCCGGTGTTGCTAACAAAACATCTACGAGACCATCGTCCAAAGCCTTAAGCAGTTCGGCTTTTTCTTGAGCGGCTAGAGCGCCAGTTCCGCGACATACAGTAAGCCCGAGTTGACTGAATTTGGCCTGTGTTAAAAGAAACTGATCATTCACTAGTGCTCGCAAGGGATACAAAACAATTGTCATCTGATTATGGCGCATCGCTATTTGAGCGGCAAAAGATTGAAAAATAGCCGATTTTCCTCGGCCTGTCCCCATAATAGTCAAACAACTACGTCCCTGCTTTAATAAATCAAGTGTTTGCTGCTGACTAGGACGATAGTGACGTTCACCTAACAGCAACTGCCTAATACTTTCATCGATGTCTTTGGGCTTAAGCTTCGTTAAAGCTGGAAGCGACTGTCCTGATCGTTTCGACCAAACCGCTATATTTACTCCCCAATTTTTTTGGTCTTTGCCACTTATGGAAGCTACCTGTGCCTCGTATGAAATGGCTGACATGAACGGAGCGAGAACAGCGGCCAAAGCGGCATTCAAATAGCCTAGAACCTCTTTTTGCTCCGTCTGTACCTGAATGGCATTCGCATCATACGGATTCGTCGGTTCTCTGAGTAGAACAAGCGCCTCGCCTTCTTGCAGCGAGTGAATTCGCTCTTGCCGGTTTTCAAAGGTAACGCCAACTATTTTGGTATAGAAAAAATCAGCATCAATACAACCAGACCAGCCTTTGTCCGCCCCTTGATCACAGCAGTATAAAGCCGCTAATTCATCCTTAGGCGCACTTTTTATATCATAAGCTTTCAATTGAATCGAAATTTTGCCATTAAACTCATTATATTCAGGGTAAAAAGCTAAATCAACCGTTTCTCCTAAAGAAAGCATTGAGGCCCACTCGCCACAACCAAAAGCGATGACTGTTTTAAAAACTTTTTCCTGGGAAATAACCAGACGAAGATGGTCTTTTGCTTTCCCCATTGCGCGAATCTCTTCTATTTTAACGTTTCTGCAAAGAAAGCGCGGCTGTCTATTCCCTTCGCCATAAGGCGCTAGTAAGGCTAATTGTCCTAAAAAGGCTTCATCTATATGAGCTAGTTCCACGGCAACATCCAGTGTCAAAATTGGCTCATAATCTTTCGGTGTTAAGGTTTTACTGGCATAGTCTTGCAGTTCAGTTCGTAACGTCGAAATTTGTTCAGCCAAAACAGTAAGCCCAGCCGCTTGATGATGGCCGCCAAACTGAATCAAGGTCCCTGATGACAGAGACTGGAGTGCCTCATACATATTGAAGGACGGAATACTACGGCAAGATCCTTTACCAATGCCGTCCTGCAAAGAAATCACAATAACAGGGCGCCAGTAGCGCTCTACGAGGCGAGAAGCTACGATGCCGATCACGCCAGGGTGCCAACCTTCACCAGCAACAACAAGAACTTTTTCCTGTTCTATATCCCATTGCGCAATAATTGCTTCAGCCTCAATCAAAATTTCCTTTTCCACTGCTTGTCGATAACGATTTTCGGCATCTAACTCGGCGGCAATTTTCGTCGTCTCAGCTTCGATTTCACTTGTAAGCAAAACAACGCCTTGGGCGGCGTGAGCCATTCGTCCGCCAGCATTCAAGCGAGGTGCTAGACGGAATCCGATCGTTCCTGCATCAATATCACCTTTGGTTTGGCTAACTGCCAAAAGAGCCTGTATCCCTAAAGAAGGCGCTTCACGAATCTGCTGCAGTCCCCGTTTTACTAAAATCCGATTCTCGCCAGTGAGCGGTACAATGTCAGCCACCGTTCCTAGAGCTACTAAGTCGCAATATCGAAACAGTTCACTAGGTTCTCTCTCCGGCAGCAGACGCGGCCACAAAGCCTGACAAAGCTTAAAAACCACACCAACGCCCGAAAGAATCTTCTCTGGATACGTTGAATCACGTCGTTTGGGATTTAGTATCGCAAACGCAGGTGGCAATGTTTCACTAGGCTCATGGTGATCTGTAATCACAATATCAAAATCAGCAGGAGTAGCAGCCACTTCCTGGTGTGCGCTAATGCCGCAATCAACCGTAATGAGCAGACGATAGCCTTGTTCATAAATTCGTTGCAAGGCCTCACTATGCAAACCATAGCCTTCGCTTTTTCTGTCAGGAATATAGACTTCTGCCGTTAGGCCGCTTTGACGCAGCACTTTTAACAACAATGATGCAGCCGTAATTCCGTCAACATCATAGTCACCATAAATGCAAACAGGCTCATTCATTTGCTTTGCATGAGAAAGACGCATCACGACTTTTTCCATATCATTTAACAGATAAGGATCAAAGAGCTGCGCCTCATTATCAAATAAAAACCGCCTGATCTCATCAGCACTCTGATAACCGCGGCTGACAAGCAGGCGGCTGACTGTTTTTGTAATATTAAATTCTTGCGCTAAACGATCGCAAAGAGCGTCGTCAGCCCTAGTTAAGCACCAAACTTTTTTCCCTTTTACCATAAAACAACCTTCACTTATTCCTATATTCAAATGAAAATTTGCCTAAATGAATATAATTCTCGAATAAACCGATAGAATCCTTTTAACAAAAAAAATCTTTTAAATAAATATCCACCCGCATAGCGGGTGGTTTTTCATTTTCGGGCATAGCCCTTTTAAACTGGCTGCGCATAAATGCGCTTTTTATTGGCCTGCCAGCCATGCAACTTTTACTTGCTACCCGTAAACGGGTCTCTTGGGTCAAACATACTTAATTGGTCTGCCTCTCTATCCGACTTTAACTGATTTGCTATATACTCCGTTATCGCTTTTGTATTCTTTCCTACCGTATCTACATAATATCCTTTACACCAAAACTCCCGATTCCTATACGCAAATTTCATATTCCCAAACTTTTGGAATATCATTAAACTGCTTTTCCCTTTTAAATATCCCATAAATCCCGATATACTCATTTTCGGCGGTATACTAACCAACAAATGTATATGATCTGGGCATATCTCGCCTTCCATTATCTCTACGCCTTTCCATTGGCATAACGTTCTAAGTATCTCTCGTATCTCTTGCCGTTTTTCCTTGTAAAATACCTTTCTCCTATACTTTGGCGCAAATACTATATGATACTTACAATTCCATTTTGTATGTGCTAAACTATTTCTGTCATTATTTTGTTCTTTCAACATCTAGTGACATCTCCTAATGGGTAATCTGTATTTTAAGCTGGCAGGCTTATTTACAGATTACCACGTTAGGGCTCACCGCTTAAGCTCTCTGGAACCACGCGACTATCGCGTGGTTTTCTTTATACAAAAAGACGCCGGAGAAAAACTCCGGCGTCTAACAAGTAAAGTTTTGCTTATTGGGAAAGTCCTTGCAAAATAAATTTTTCAAAGTCTCGCGGTGATAAGGGTTTGCTAAATAAAAACCCCTGTGCCTTTTGACATTGCTGCCCTCTAAGCAGATCAAGCTGTTCTTCTGTCTCAATCCCTTCTGCAACTAGCGACAGATTTAAGCTCTTTCCCATAGCAATAATTGCGTTAATAATGGCTGCGTCACTTTGATCTAACGTCATACCTTCCACAAAACTACGGTCAATCTTTAAGGATTGAATTGGGAAAGATTTTAGATAGCTTAGCGAAGAGTATCCTGTGCCAAAATCATCAATCGACATGGCCACTCCCATGTTATGAAGCGCCTTCATATGAGATAAGACGAGCTCACTTTTATCCATTGTCAGGCCTTCCGTAAATTCAATTTCCAACCAGCGGCCTTCAAGCCCCGTAAGAAATAAAGTATCTCTTACTGTGTTAATAAAATTGGGATCACGAAATTGAATTGGTGAAATATTCACAGCTACAGGCAGTTTATCATAACCGGCATCTTGCCATATTCGATTCTGGCGGCAGGCTTCATAGAGAATCCACTTGCCTAAAGGTACAATCAAGCCCGTTTCTTCCGCTAAGGGAATAAACTCCGCTGGTGAAATTAGACCGTAATCAGGACTTTGCCAACGCACCAAAGCTTCCATACCGACAATCTTTCCTGTATCAATCGAGAACTGCGGCTGATATTGAAGCATAAACTGATTTTCCTGTAGAGCCTGACGTAGCCGATTTTCTAAACCAAGCTTATGCGAAACAACCTGATGGAGCGTATCATGATAAAATTGATACGTATTGCGACCGCTGTTTTTCGCTAAATGCATAGCTACATCGGCATTTTGCAAGAGTTGCTGACTTGTTTCACCATCTTGCGGGTAAATACTGATTCCGACGCTACCGCTTACGCTATATTCTTCCCCATCCATTAGAATAGGCTCACGAATAACTTGCAATAACCGCACCGCATAATCTTCAATCTCCGCCCGACTAGCTTTCCCAGTTAAAATAAAGACAAATTCATCACTGCCAAAACGTGCTATCAAGCCGCCGTGACGATCTGTTAAATGGGATAAGCGACAAGCTAGAACTTGAATTAACGCATCACCCTTTTCATGGCCGAGCACATCGTTAATCAGGCGAAAACGATCCAGATTTATAAATAAGCAAGACGTAATGCCAGCTTGAGCACTAGGTGATACGAGTAAACCCGCCATATCCGTTAATAACGCTCGCTTATTTGGAAGCTGAGTTAACTCATCAAGCAACCACTTCGCCTGATTACTTTTCTCCGTCTTAAGACGTTCCAATTCAGAAGCTGCCCTAAGCGCAAATATTTTAATCAAATTAGCCACAAAATCTGGATGCTCCAGCGGTTTAGAATCAAAAATAGCAATCATGCCAATGACCTGCTGGCAAGAATCACAGAGCGGTATACCAACAAAACAACCGCCAGATAACTGCCGCAAATAGGGATCTAAAGGATATTCCTCAGAGTTAATCTCTTTTATAAGTATATCGCGCCCTTTGACAACATCGCCAAGAACACAGTCCATTATACTAAAGCAGCAATTTTCAGAAAATAACTCATCTTCTTGCACTTGCGCCAAAACTCGTAGATTTTTTGTTGCTACTTCATATTCTCCTACGATTACAGCCTGTACATGAAAATAACTTGCAATATATTTCGCTAAAGAAGTAAAAAACTCCATGCCTGTGGCATGCGAAACACCCTCAACAATATGCCGTAAAATGGACTCCATATTTTTCCGTTCAGTAATATCGCGGATAATAATCATAACTTCTGCATCGTTTAGCCGTACCACACGACACTCACGACTTCTTTGGGCATCCCCGACTAAAATATCATATTCAAAAGTCTCAATTTGGTTACTGTGAATCGCCTTGTGAGCTGCTGTGAGAATTTCCTCAGCCGTTTCCTGCGGCATAAACTCTTGAATCGATCGACTTTGTCTTAATTTTTTTATATCAAAAGGGATCCAGCCTTTCGGCTCGATAATTTCTAAAAGTACGCCTTTTATATCTATACGAATAATTAAATCAGGATTTGCATATAACAACGCCTTTGCCTTCAATTCATTCGAAATACTAGGCGGCTGACTACAACACTCTGCCTGCTTTATACAAAACATCCTATCCATTTTTATTCTGTCACCTCTACTGCAATTGCCTCCTAATACATATTGTCGAAAAACTTTCTAAATCCTGCCACAAAATCAAGAATTTATTTTTTTCGGCAAAAATAGGACAAATGGATTAAAAAACACTCTCTGCTGTATTGTCAGAGAGTGTTTTAGGCAAAATCGTTGTAAATTTATGATTTAGCCTGTCGGGCCGCTAAACGTTTTTTATCAGCATATTCTTTCCAGGTAACCCAGATCGGACTAGCATTAAAGATCGATGAATAGGCACCGCTTAAGAAGCCGATCAACAGAGCCAACGAAAAATTCTTGGTACTTTCGCCACCGAAAAGAAACAGAGCGGCAGTAGCAAAAAGAACGGTTACGACAGTGTAAATAGACCGAGTCATACATTGCCAGATACTGCGATTGACAAGATCTTGAAAACTTTCACTTTTACGATGCGTCTTCAAATTTTCCCGAATCCGGTCAAAAATAACAATCGTATCATTAATCGAATAACCAACTATCGTAAGAATCGCTGCGACAAAAGACGCATCGACTTCTTTATGCAGTAAAGAAAAAACACCTAAAACAATCAAAATATCGTGAAGCATGGCCGCAACGGCTGATACAGCAAACTTAAATTCAAACCGATAGGCAATATAGGCAATAATGAGCACAGAAGCAATCACCAAAGCTAAAATTGCCTGTTGAATCAGTTCTGCTCCAATCGTTGCCCCTACTTTTTCACTACGCAATAGTTCATAGGGACCGATTTTTTCGCCTAAGCCAGCGAGCACATCGCGCCGCTCTTCATCAGTAAGCACATGCGTACGAATCATTACATTCGGCGCCGCTTCTACCTGCTCGGAAGAGGAAAGCTGAATCGTACTATGCTGCAGTTGATAGTCCTGCAAAGCATCGCGAACTTCCTGCACAGTCACCGGTTTGGCAAAACGCACATCAATTAAAGTTCCGCCAGTAAAATCAATTCCTAGGTTGAAGCCCTGCAAAGCCATGGAAATAATACCTGGAATCATAATGATTGCCGATAAGGCAAACCACCAATACCGTTTTGCAATGATGTTGAATTTCATCTTCTCACCCCTTACGCCCCAAAGACTTTGCTATTTTTAATCAAATTGGCATTCATGAGCCAGCGCAGTAAGAACTGTGAAGCCGTAACGGCTGTAAAGAGGCTTAAAATAATGCCAAGCCCTAAGGTAACAGCAAAACCTTTAACAGTTCCTGTGCCAAAGAAAAAGAGCACAATCGCGGAGACAAGTGTCGTCATGTGAGAATCCAGAATCGTCGCAAAGGCGTGATGAAACCCAAGATCCATGGCCGTTCTTAGTGTTTTTCCTTCGCGGATTTCTTCTTTAAACCGTTCAAAAATCAATACATTGGCATCAACAGCCATGCCGATTGACAGAATAACACCAGCAATACCTGGCAAAGTTAATGTTGCATTGAGCATTTTAAGACCAAACAGCAGCAAAATGACATACATCATTAAGGCAATGTTGGCTACAACACCTGATAAACGATAGAAAAGAATCATAAATAAAACGATAGCAGCGATCCCAATCCCAAATGCAATAATACTTTTATCTTTGGAATCCTGCCCTAAAGTCGGACCGACTGTCCGTACTTCCATAATATCCATTTTTACAGGCAATGAACCAGAACGAAGCAAAATTGCCAGGTTTTGCGCTTCTTCAATGGATCTGTTACCAGTAATAATTGCCTTGCCGCCAGGAATCGGTTCATTAACAACAGGGCTTGTTAGCACTTGTTTATCTAATAAAATAGAAATATGCTTACCCACATTTTTTGCCGTCAAGTCACCAAAGGCTTTTGTTCCTTCATCAGTAAACTCAATAGCGACAAGATTTCGCTTTTGCTGATCAATTTCAGCCTTAGCATCTTTTAAATCTTTTCCTGTTAACACAGTCGTACCGCTTTCATCTTGAAACTCCATCAAAGCCGTCTTGCCTAAAAGTTCAATGGCTTTTTCCGGATCTTTAACGCCAGGAAGTTCTACTATGACGCGCCGTTCTCCCTGTCGTTGAATAATCGGTTCGGTAAGACCTAATTCATTAATACGACGCTCGATGATTTTTACCACACGTTGCATGGCATCTTCATTAACCTGCGCCTCTGGTGTGTCCTCTGCCTCCAGAACTACATGCGTTCCGCCCTGTAAATCAAGGCCTTGTTTAATCGAAAAAGCCAAAGGCTTAATAAAGAAGGCAAACACAAGTACAATAGCGAGAGACGCAATTGAAAATTTCATAAAATGACCCCACCGCAAGTAAGTTTCCCCCAATCTATTCTGTTATCGCATAAAATTAATTATATCTTTCCCGTCCTGTACCTGTCAACCATTGGAAATTTTTAGGCCTTCACTCGTTTAAAGTGTTGTAAGAAAATAAGCACTAACTTGGCCACGCCTTCTTTCGTTAACGCATCGGTCTGGATAAATAAATCAACATGCTGTCGTGCATGGGCCAAACGCTGCTTTTGTACAATGAGTCGTTCCTGTCCCCAAGCAACTTTGCGGCGACGGCGAATCGAAGGAAGCGTGGCATCAAGCATAACCAAAATATCGGGATTTTTCTTTTGCCACAAAGTTTGTATATTAGAATGTTCCTGGGCAATATTATAAGCTTCTACCGCATGATTTCTCAGGGAATTTACTAGCGTGGTTTTACCGGAAGCACACACACCTGTCACGGCAATTCGCATAGCTTTCACTCCTCTATAATTGTTAATAAGGGTAGACAATATTCATTCGTCGAATCAAATGACCTGATTCCTCATCTGACAAGCCAAGAACTGCTACAGTCATGTCATCACCAGGTCGGTAATCATCTAGATCCAAGGCATACTCTAAAATATTTTGCGCAATAAAATCCACATCTTGCGCGCCACAATCCGCTAACAAACGCAAAATATAGCCAATATCAAAAGTTTTTCCCCGCTTGCGTCCAGCTGCCTGAATTCCGTCACTATAAGATAGTAAAATCATTCCCACAGACAAGGGCATTTCATGCACTAGCGGCTTCATCCGTTTATGGACGCCGATCGAAGGAATATCTTGATCATACACGTCAATACCATAGTCGGCCTTAACTAAAACAGGACAGTTAGAATTGCGGCAAAAAACAACCGTTTGACTCTCTAAGTCAGCTGACAGAATCGTTAAAGTAGACGAAACCTTGCCATCTTTTACTGCATAAAGAAAATCATGAACAGACCGGGCCACAGCACCATCGCGCGCACCATCAGCTATGAGTGACGACGCCTTATTCACGACTAAACTGCTTGTAATCTTAGCTGGTTTGCCACTTCCTTGTCCATCAGCCAAAATCACACTAATGCCGCCGCGGGGCCGCTCTACCGTCTCGACACTGTCGCCACATTCGCTATTGGCATATTTATTGGTTCTGGCAACGCCAATCCTTACTTCCACGCCTAATCTCTCCTCATCGGCTCATTTCCTGCCTCGCTTTGCGCAGATAGACAAAGGCAAAATATAGTATATACTACATTTTGCCTTTCACCGTCCATTAAAGTTTACAAGAAAAAAGTCCTGTCTCAGTTGCAATATAGTCGACGGAATGGTCGTATGATTCTACCGGAATTGTCGCAACGAGCTGACTGTCAAAAGTTACAGCTACAGTCACCGCTCTATCAGCGCGTTTTAAAAACCGGTCATAATAACCGCCGCCCATTCCCAGTCTATTTCCCTTACGGTCAAAAGCTACACCAGAGAGCAAAATTAAATCAATTGCTTTCGGATCAAGCAAACGGCCGGACACTGGTTCGGCTATATGAAAAGCGGCGCTTTGCCACTTTGTATCCATCTGGATAGAAATTGCTTCCATTACACCAGGTTCTGCCGTCATTTTCGGAACAGCTACACATTTGCCTTGTTGCCATGCGGCGTCAATCACGCCTTTCAGCAAAACCTCGTCTTTCATGGCCATATAAGCCATAATAACAGAAGCTTGCTGAAAAACAGGCCACTCCAAAAGAGTCTGTTGAATCGATTGACTGACAGAAATGCGTTGCTCTGGTGAAATATTTCTGCGTATTTGCAATAAATTTTTACGAAGCGTACACTTATCCAGCATCATTTTTTCTCGTCTGTTTGCATACCAGCAACGGCAGCACGGGTAATATCTACTTCTACTCTTTCAGCA
>URQW01000038.1 GCA_900550105.1 uncultured Pelosinus sp. | reverse complement strand
TAATACTCTCATTATTGTGACTCACTAAGGTTACAAATACGCCAGTCGGTATAACAAAGCTATCGACAGACGCTGCGCCTAATGCTTTGCCCATACGGCGCATCGTTTCTTCTACTCGCGATGTTTCCGCGCCATTTTTTAGCATGATTTCACCGGCGAGTAGTACGAGACTGCCTGTTTCTGTCATCATAAAAACAGACCCTCCTTTTTATTTTCTCTTCGTTCAAAAACATTCCTGCTCTTTTTTTACAACCCGCTCGTTTTAGAATACCCTAGCATGAAAGGTTTCATGAAAAAGAAAACGGCAAAGGTCATCCTCTGCCGCCATTGCTTATTTTTTTAACGATTTACCTTGTTAAGACGTCCTACCAATACGGTCATATCATCAACTGCCTTACTGCAAGACCGCCGCTGCGCTTCTTGTAGCAACGCCTCAGCAATCTGTTGCGGTTCTTCTGAGGAAAGGCACCGTAAATAATTGGCTAGCCAGTTACCTCGTTCTGTTTTGCCACTATCACTCACGCCGTCGCTAACTAGCACCACAAGATCGCCTACCGTTAACTGAACGGAAACAGGTTCAAGCCGCTGAGGAACAATCCCTGCGGGTGCGGAACAATACTCGATGGTCATAACTTCCTTCACGCGCTTGACATAGCTGGGAGCTGCGCCGATTTTAATAAAGTCAGTTTCACCAGAGTAGGCATTGATAACAGCAAGATCAAGTGTAGGAAAACTTTCTCCCGACTTTTGTGCAATCAGCAGCGCATTTACTGTTTTCACCGCTGTTTCCACGGAAAAACCGGCCTTAAGGAGTCTTTCCAAAAACTTTACAGCTTTCGTACTTTCTTGTGCGGCCTCACTGCCTGTTCCCATGCCGTCACTCAAAATCATAATAAACTTGCCTTCCGCCAGAGAAAGATAGGAGCATGTATCGCCCAATTCCGCTCCTGGCTGCTGCGCTGCGCAGGCATATCCTACTTGCAGCATCATTTTTGCTGCCGTTTTAAACGTAATTTCACATAAGCTACCTTTTTCCGCCGAACCGCACTCTGTCGCCATTTCTAATACATCACCAGTTAGGCTCTCGGCCAAAGGCAACAACGTATGGCGACATTCTTGATTTTTAGAGCAAGGCGCTTTTTCGATTTGAAGCACCTTTGCTTGGCTCTCACAAAAAGCAGTAGCAAATTGCAAGGGACAGGCTAAAGCAGCAGCTTCTTCCTGGAGTCTCGTCGCTAATGCAGTATCCTGTCGCGGCTTTTTGACAAGTTCCTGCCGCAAATTTTGCAAAATATCGCTTAAGGCCAGCATTTGTTCGCATGCCAAATGCCGCGTCTCATTGAGTTGCAACTGCCAATAAGATCTAGCCAGCTTTTCTTCCGTTACTTTCAAAACTTGCGTCATTAGCTCTTCTGGTTTTAAACAAATATCTTTAAAGTACCGCGAAATGGTTTTATTCCCTTGCTCCGCTCGTCCGGCCAAGATAATCAAAGCTTCGTAACTCTGATAAAAAGCGCTCCCCCAGCATTCTTCGCGCTTTGTACAACATTCACAAACCTGCTGTCCAACTTCAACAAGCAACAGCTGCGCCTCATATTCTTCCACGTCTGCTTGCTTTTGCCCCTCCCTACTTCCCATAGCTTGTCCTAAATCGGAAAATAAAGCAGCGAGCTCAGCAAGTTTTTGGCTGGAAGCGGCTTTTACAGCATAATCAGTCTTTTTTTCAGGTCCTACCAAACGACTTGTGAGCGAAATGTATTTTAACGGACAGAATAAAAAGGCACCACAACTTATTGCTCCTTCAGCCAGCCAACTGGGAGAAACGCCTTGTCCTAAAAGCAAAAGCACTAAGCAAAACCCCATAAGATAGGCAAGAGCAGAAGCGTATTTGCCGTTTTGCCGTACAGCGCCACCCAGCATACCAGCCATAGCAAAAAGCATCATAAACGAAAGTGCATCCTCACTGACAAAACCTAAAATCATACCTGTACAAAGGCCAACAACGGCTCCGATTCCAGCTCCGCCGCTAAAAGCCAACATTAAAACAAAAAAGCTGCCTAATATGTGCCGAAGCTCCCAACCATAAACAACGGTAGCGCCAATCCCGCTAAGCGCCAGCGATACGAGAACAAGTTTTGCTAATAAGACTTCTTTAGCAATCTGAGCCTGAAAAAAATCCCCTGATTCGCCTAAAGCGATCGTAAAAACATAGTACAAAAGAAAACCAAAAAGACCGTTTAAGAAGGCGAGCATCACATCATAGAGCGAGAAAGTAGAAAAAAAGAGTAAACTTAATTTACTCGCTATTAGCAGAGTAAACCAAAATAACATTTGCCAAAAAAACCAAGTCGCTACGCCTTTCTTCTTCAGCCCATAATGATGATAAATTGCCATAGCAACGCCATAAGCGCAAGCAGCTTCCCAGCGTCCTAACGACAAAGCGCCAAGCACTACGCCAACGGCTGCTAAAAACCGGCCTGGGGCAAATCGGTGCGCTAAAGCACCGTAAAAAGCGATGCCGCAAGCGTCTAATTCTCCCAGTATGACAATGCGACTCAATAAAAAAGCAACAATACCCTGAAAAAGAATTTCTCCTACTCTACTTTGCTGCAAGGTTAGCTGCCGCTGCAACGCCATAACCCCTTTGTTACAAAAGGTTAATCCTTTTCGTAGTAATGAAAAATTGTCGATTTCTTTTACTAATTCCCGCGGTACTGAAATAACGGTAACTTTCGGCATGGATGATTCCTCCTTTTGTCAGCTTCTTATATTTTACAAAAATTACCATACATTTTTTTGTCTGAATAAAGAAGGAGATCACGCAAAAAAACCGGCATTTTATCCCAAAATTGTAAATAAAAACACATAAAAAAAACAAGTCTAACAACTAGACTTGTTTGTTTCATTTATATCATTATAGAAACAGCTGATACATTACTCGGCTCGGCGAGCAGCACCACGACCGCCGCGCTTTGATTCCGTATTGCGTTTTAAGTCAGATAAACGTTCATCGCTGTCTTTTAAAAACTTACTTAACTTGTCTTCAAAGGACGGCGCATTAAAACGCGGACGCCTGTTCTCATTGACATGTGGCTTTCTATAAGGTTGCTGTGCGGGTACTTCTTTTGGCGCTTGCAATTGCTTAATAGATAATCCTATTTTGCCGCGTTCATCAATCGAAAGAACTTTTACCTTTACGGTATCTCTCTCTTTCAAAAAATCCTTAACATCACGAACATAAACATCGGCAACCTCTGAAATGTGAATAAGACCGACTTTACCTCCTGGCAGTTCCACGAAAGCACCAAAATTCGTGATTCCTGTCACAACGCCTTCTACCACGCTGCCAACTTCAATGGACATACTAATCAAACTTCCTCCTTAAAAAACAATATTTGCAATCATATTATAGCCTTGACAACAAAAGAGTGTCAAGGAATGCCGCAAAAATATAAAAAACTATCACTTCTTAGCAGCACGGTAAGGAACTTCTCCGGGTCGAACAAGCCCCAAATCTTCGCGGGCTACCTTTTCAATATATTCGGGAGTTTCCAGCTTGGCTTTTTCCTCAAGAAGCTGATCATGAATTTGCTGTACTTCCGCCAAACGCTGCTGATTGGCAAGCACTTCTTTGTGGATGGTCCACATTGATATGCCTTGGGAAATAAATAAATATACAAAGCCAACCCCAATTAACAGGATTACACTTCGATACCAATTAAATCTCATTGCTTTTCCACGCATTTTTTACACCGCCAGCTTTTCGTTTCGCAAATTCACTTACATTTGTTTTATTTATTCGCCTAAAGCTTATTACAATCCTGCTTATTAAAAAATTTTTTCCAGCGTCGCCGCCCCTGTTGGGCGAGCTTAGTAAAGCCGTAAAACGGCGCTAGACTTTTTCGTACGAGAAACAGGCAGGGCCCGATCAGTAAAAAATAGACAAGCTTCAGAAGCTTTTGCCAAAGAAACTGAAATAAGCGCAAACTTTGTTCGATCCCTTTGACAGCCTGTCTGCTCAAAAATTGATAGTAGGCAAGAACTCCACCTAATAAACTGATGAAAATATAAAATCTCAGTTCACCGCCATTATTCCAGACAAGTACCAAAAATACAACAATAGCAGAAAAAAGCCAAAAAATAAGATCAGCAATGCCTGCAATAACTGAGCGGGGACGACTACGACGACGAAACACACGATACCAGTCAAAACAAAAAGCCAGCAGCGCTCCGGTAAGGCCCAGCCACAAAAAAGTCGCTAGATCTTCTCTCATCACGATCTGTTCGTCCTCCCTGATCAAACAATTACTTAAGCAGTCGCTGCAACAACCCTTTTTTCACTTTCATTTCTTCATCATAGGCAATAGAATGAATCATTCCTTCAAAAACAAGATTGCCATCTTCTAAATTAAGTTGTTTTATATTGAGTCCGCTTCCCTTTACTGTTAAAATTCCCTGTTCCGTTTCCATAATCACTTCTCGCTCATCAAAACTAGCTAAATTAATTACACCGTCAACAGACATTTCTTCCCGTTCTGTCACACAAAACTGATGGCGCCAACGCGCTGTTTTTTCTTCGCTTGCCATAACCCCTCTCTCCCTCCTGTTGTCCTCCGCTATCAATATATGAGCTATGCCGTAAAAATAGAATAAAAAAAGAGCTGTCACCAGCTCTTTCAATATCTTTGTTCAATTGCTACGCCTTGAAAATAGTGAGCAATAATGTCTGTTGCACTTGTACCCGACTTAGCTAAAGCGTAAGCGCCCCATTGCGACATTCCCACGCCATGGCCGAAACCGCGTCCACTAAAAATAACCTTACCGCCACTTACTTCTACTGTATCAAGCAACATCGATTTGACTACATCACTGCCCAAAGCAATGCGAAGTTCCGGGCCACTTACTTTTACGGAATGATTCACAGTCAATTCTTCGGCTCGACCAGAAGGTCCTTTTTGCGTAATCTCCACAGCATCAACTGTATTTACCTTTTGACCGATTTGGGCTAAAGCTGTCATCATGGCCTCGGTTGAAACTGTTGCTTTCCAGTTGCGCACCTCGGGCGGCGCTTGCTCATCAGGCGAGGCAACAGGGGAAATATAAGGCGGTTCCGCATCCTTATAATTAAGGCCTTCTTTGGCAGTAGCCGTCATACCGCCGGCGCTAGCGTGAAACCAAGCCGTAATCAGCTTGCCTTGATATGTAACAACCTTGCCGCGCGACATTCGAATTGCTTCGCGAACATTGTCATTGATGGACTTCGCATCATAAGCCTGGAACTCCTTAATATCTGTTGACGCCTGGGTACCGCGCGCTGGCACACCGCCTTTGCTCTCTATCGCCTGTAACGTAAAGGTCCTGGCTAAAATCGCCTGAGCGGCTAGGGCTTCTACTGGCCAATCGGCTTTCATTTCTCCCGCTACGACACCAGCAATATAATCTTCCAACGGCATTTTCTTCGTTTGTCCAGTTTCGTGCATATAAACCGTAATTTCTGGCTCATTCTGACTACTGGAAGGCGGCGTCGGCTCCGTTTCCGGCTTTTTCTGCGGTGAAAAAAGTGTACAGGCGCTTAACATAGCAATCACCATAATACTGCAAAGAAAAATCACGAATTTTTTCTGTTTCATTTTAATTCGTCCTCCTTTGCCTGTAGTATGCCGCCTGCAGTACAATTTATACTTTGAAGCGACTGATAAGCTCTGCTAAGTCATCCGCTAGGATTTTCACTTCAGCAACAGCTTCATGAATTTGCCGCGAGGCATCGGCTTGTTCTTCGCTAACTGCCACAATTTCCTGAACGCTTTCACTATTGGCCGACACTAAATCCATCACCGATTGCACGGTCTTCACCGCCGACTGACAAAGCTCTACCTGTTCATCCGTCTCTTGGCGTACAACGACTGTATTTTCGTGCATGGAAGCGACAGAAGCAACAATTTTCTCAAAGGCAGGTCCTAAGGACTGAGCTGCGGCTACTCCATCGCAAACCTTATCAAAACTTTGGCGCATTGTAACGGAGACCGCTTTGGTTTCGTCATCAATTCGTTGAACCACCTGAGAAATTTCTTGAACAGAAGCAAGGGACTGATCGGCTAGCTTGCGGACCTCATCAGCAACAACGGCAAAACCACGTCCTGCCTGTCCTGCTCTTGCCGCCTCAATGGCGGCATTTAGCGCCAACAAATTGGTCTGCTTGGCAATACCGCGAATCATATCGGTAATTTGACCGACTTGCTTAGCATTGTTTTCTAATAAAGCCATTTGATCAGCAGTACCACTCATAGTTTCTTTTACTGCTTCCATATAGCCTACTGTTTTCTGCACTGTGCTTTGTCCGTCTATGGCCGTATCAGAGCAACTGGCCGCTTGCAAGGCAATATGGCTAATGCTGTCAGCCACCCGTCGACTTAATTCGGAAAGCCCTTCAATCGCTTCTGTCGTCTCTTTCACTCGTTCGCGTTGGTTTTCCATGGAAACAGCAATAATCTGCACCGCTTGACTTACCTGTTCGCTTGCCTGGGTCGAGCCTTCAGCGCTTACAGCAACTTGCTCGGCGGCAGTTGTTACAAAGTGCGTCGCTTTCTTTACAGCCAAAACAATTTTTCTAAGACTCTCCATCATGAACCCAAAGGAACGAGCTACCTGACCAAACTCATTTTGACGTGTACTTGCCAAATCTTGCCGCAAATCGCCTTCTGCAGCAAGATTTACTTTTGTAACAAGCGTTTTAAGCGGGGCCAAGAGGCGACGTGTAAAAAAGAGACCGCCAATGATAAATATCGCCACGACAATAAAAGCCGCTTTGATACTTTGATAAACACTGTCATAAGCCCCTTGTAGCGCCGCTGTCTTGGGATAAAAAGTCATTACAACCCAGTTCGTATTCGCTACAGAACGGTAGGAAATCAAATAATCCTGCCCGCGTACGATAGCCGTTGTAGCGCCACTTTCTTGCGCTACAGCTTCATTGTAGTAAGATTCATTGAGTTGACGCTGCTCCTCTACAGCACTAACATCGGACTGATAAAACAAAGGAACACGATTTCGATCAATGACAATCATATTATAGCCGGGATTTTGCGCTAAGATCGTTTCAACAATTCCTTGAATCGTCGCTAAGGAAATTTGACCAACTAAAATACCTTGTATATTCTGGCTCGCCCCTTGTAGCGGAATCGCTCCCAAGACCGCCAGCTTCCCATGATCTTTTACAACATTCGAAAAAGCGGCTTTTTCGGTATGAATTTGCGAGAAATACGCTTCTTTTGCTACATTTGTGACAGGAGAAGCATCTGTGCGTACTAATTCTTGACCATCTGATCGAATCACGGCTAAATTATCCGTACCATAATAAGGTTTTACGGACGTTAAAAATTGCTTGGCATCATCGGCCTGAAGGGAACGTATCTCTGGTCGTGAAGCAGTAGCAAGCAAAAAATTACGCTTAGTAAGCATATAATTCCCTAGTTCGCTGGCCACTCGCTCCGCCACTTTACTATTCTTATCAACATCAGTCTGAATCAGTCCATTCATCGTTTGACTTGCAAAATAAGAACCAATCAAAGCCACCGGAACTGAACAGGCAAGAACCATAACCAAAATAAATAAAAAAGCTAAAGAAGAACACTTTTGCTGCCAACTTTCACACCAGTTTTGCCTGTTAAACCCACGAAAACCTTTCCCCTTTTGCCAATACGTACGACCTTTATGCCAAACCCAAGCCAGACCTTTGAGCATGATACCCCTCCATCAGTTCTTTTGTGCATGTCCATGGTATCATTGCCGCCGCAGTCTTCCTAGTGACTTTCCCATTTCTTAACATTTAGATAACCAAACCTTCCAAATACAAAATCAGTGCTGATCAGACACAAAAATGGGGCTATCGTAGTTCAAAGCAATCCTACTCTATAGCGTGATTACTGCCAAAAAGCCACACCCTACAAGTAGAAATGCCGAATACGCTAACCCCATTTTCCAACAGTCAAAACTGTACTATCGGTTTTTAATGCTTTGCTGCCGCCGTCCGCCTTTTTATAATCCTGCCTGGGATAGCAAAGAGCAAATTGAAGATCAAAATCATGACAATAAGCAAAGCCCCCGTACCATTGGCTATATCCATTCGGTCAGGCACCAGCCCTACAGCCATGACATACCACATGTGCACAGCCAGCGTTTCACCAGCCGCTGTAGGATCAATATCACCAATATGGCGCGATACGGTCGTTCCTGCTGTAAAAATCAATATAGCTGTCTCCCCCAAAGCACGCCCCGCCGTCAAGGTAAGTCCCGTAATAATACCAGGTAATGCATTGGGCAATACAACATTCCAGATCGTCTGCCACTTGGTAGCACCAAGAGCCAAACTGGCCTCACGGTAATAGGCCGGTACAGTTCGAATACTTTCCTCGGTAACCCGCACAAGCACAGGCAGATTCAAGAGAGACAGCGTCAAAGCGCCGCCTACAATGCTAAAGCCCATTCCGAGCATATTTACAAAAATAATCATACCAAATAGCCCCAAAACAATCGAAGGAACTGTGGCCAAGCTTTCCGTACTTAGGCGAATCATATCAGTAAGCTTATTTTGTTTCGCATATTCCGCTAGATAAATTCCAGCACCGAGTGCGACGGGAACGGAAAACAATAACGATAAAAATAAAATATAGAAAGAGTTGAATAATTGTCCGGCCACACCGCCGCCAGCGCGAATATCACTTGACGGGCTAGTAATAAAGTTCCAGGAAAGAACAGGTAGTCCTTTCACTAACATATACAGTAAAAAGGCGGCAAGAATCGCCAAAATGAGAAATCCCGCCACCCACATCAAGAAAGTAGCAATTTTATCAGTTAACTTTGCAGACATCAAGCCATCCGTCCTTTCGCCACACGGCGCATAATTAAAATCATGGCAAGTGATAGCAATAGCAGCACCAGCGCCATCAAAAAGAGAGAATTCCCCCAGGCAGAACCAAACGGAGTATTTCCCATTTCTACAACAATTTCGCTTGGCAATGTTGCTGTAGGCATAAACAAGGACTTTGCCAACTGCGGCGTATTACCGATAACCATTTGCACAGCCATTGTCTCCCCAACGGCTCTGGCCATAGCCAAAATAATTGAAGTAAGAATACCTGGTACAGCAGCAGGAATCAGCACCCGCCACAAAGTTTGCCAACGTGTAGCGCCTAATGCTAAAGAGGCTTCTTCTAAAGCAGTTGGAACAGCACGAATCGCGTCTTCGGAAATACTAATAATCGTTGGTAAAATCATAACAGCTAAAATCAGCGCCGCTGCCAACAGACCAAAGCCTGTGTTTGTATGAAAATAAGTTCGAATTGCTGGTACTAGAATTGTCATTCCGACAAAGCCATAGACAACGGATGGTACAGCCACATAGAGATCCGTCGCTGGGCGCATAATTTCCCGAAGCCAAGACGGAGCAATCTTAGCCATAAATACGGCACCGGCCAAACCAAGCGGTGCGCCAATAATTACCGCCAGTAAGGTAACTAGAATTGATCCAGAAATAAAACTGAAAGCACCAAACTTCCCATCAGAAGGACTCCATTTTGATTGCGTAAAAAAATCTATCGGACTTACTTCTTGAAATGTCATAAGCCCCTGCTGTCCAACAAAAATAATAATTGATAAAATAATCAATGTCATGAGACAGGCACAAGCAATAAATAAATAACGAATATACTTATCACAAGTTAATTTAAATTTATGCCTGTTATCTTTCGATTCAACTAAAGTTCTGGCCAATTCCATAGTCCCACATCCCTCTACCTTTCCTAAACCATTCGTTTAAGTTGTTAAATTCATTATAAAGCATTGCCCTGAGCGATCTGTTAATGGATTGTTAATTCTTTGTTAAAACCAAACAGAGGAGCTATAGCGAAAACGCTATAGCTCCTCTGTCCTTATTTAAAAAGTTTACTTCTTCATTTTGGTCATAGGGATGAAACCGTTCTTTTCAATATACGTATCTTGGAACTCTTTGCTCAGTACATAGTCAAGGAAAGCTTTTACTGCACCAGTAGCTTCGCCCTTTGTATACATATGCTCATAAGCAAATACAGGATACTGACCATTGATAACAGCATCAGGTGAATATTTTGTGCCATTGAAAGAAAGTGCTTTGACCGTCTGATCAACATAAGCGGCATCCACATAACCGATAGAACCAGGCGTACTAGCTATAGCGCTACGTACAGCTCCGTTAGAATCTTGAATAACTGCGTTATCAGTAAATTCAGCGCCTTTCAACACAACTTCGCTAATGGTAGCACGAGAACCGGAAGATTTAGCTCTATGAATCAGTGTAATTTTGGCATCTTTACCGCCAACGTCTTTCCAGTTAGTAACCTTACCAGTCATAATATCGATATATTGCTGTGCTGTCAGATTCTCAACCGACACATCCGTATTGGCAATAAATACGAAAGGAGCAACAGCAACCTGATGATCGACTAAACCTTTATCTTTATACTCTGCTGTAAAAACTACGTCAGAGTTCCCAATATTGACTGAGCCTGCTGCGACTTGATTTAAGCCTGTGAAAGAACCGCCGCCAGCAATATTTACTGTTACCTTACTATATTTTTTCTGGAATTCTTCCTGAGCTGGTTTCAAGAGCGGCAAAAGAGCTGTCGAACCAGACGCCGTAACCGTTCCTTGAATTTCATCTGTTGCCGCTTTGGCTTTGTCGCTTCCGCCGCCACAGCCAGCAATCAAGCTTGCTCCCAGCATTAATGTAATAGCTGCCGTTAAAAATTTGGATTTCCCGAGAAATTTCATTTCATTTCCTCCTCGAAAGTTTGAGTTTCATTCTTGCTTTATTATAAAACAATGCTTTTCCCACTGTGTTAAAGCCATGTTACGTTTCTGTTAAATCCGACGGGACCGGACGCAAATTGCAAACAGGCTCTACCATTTCTTCACTGAAATAGCAGCTTTGCCAGTAAAGCTTACATTTTTTCTTTAACAGGCTGGCTGCTTCAGCCACAGCTTGGGCTGATGGATATTGGCGCTGCTTATTTGTGACAATCGCAATACTAAGCGATACCAAAGGAAAACGTTCCTCTTTACCATGACGGTTTTTCGCCAAAATATAGCCTCTGGCTAAATCGCTTTCGCTATATAAAGAGCTAATCTGCCGATCAAACGCGGCTGATAACTGGCCGCAAATATCTTCTACATTCCAGCGCCTCAAAACAGCAATAAAATCATCGCCGCCAATATGTCCCACAAAGGGTATCTCGTCAAGGCCGCGCGTCAATTCTTGCTGAATAACGGTAGCTGTTAGATCAATGATTTTATCACCGCTTTCAAAGCCGTACACATCATTGTAAGGTTTGAAATTATCTAAATCAAAATATAAAATCGTATAGGGTTCGTTTTGAGCTAGTACCTCTTTAATCGTGCTTTCAATTAAAATATTACCAGGAAGACCTGTCAATGGATTAGAATGTTTCGCTCGATTTACTTCCAGTTGTGTTGTTTTTTCTAGTAAACGCCTGACCGTAATGACACCGTAATACTCGCCATTTTTTGTGATGATAATATAGTCATACAGTGTCTCATCAGAACGAGAAATAGCCATTTTAGACACTTGCTCTAAGGGCATGGCATAATCCACAACAATGGGGTCCTTATCCATCACTAAAGAAATTTTACGATTCATATACAAAGCGACACCGTACTGAGTTCCCAAATTGCTAAAAAAACGATCTTTCATCAATAAACCCACAGGCTTTTTTCCTTCTACAACACATACGCCCATACTTTTCGGATTATTGTTGAAATACTCGATGACTTCATGGCCCAGCGTTGTTGGCGTAATACAAGGATCACGACGAGTAATTTCACCAATCGGCATTGTTACTGGCGTATAGAACGTTTCTCGTTTTTTGCGCCTTACCCGTTCGGCAATATAGCCGCGCACCTCACTGGCGAGCGGAGTAATATTCTCTGAAGGCTTTTGCAAAAAATAGCCTTGTCCATAGGGAATGCCAATTTGAATCAACTCATTGAGCTCAGCAATCGTTTCAATCCCTTCGGCAATCATTTTAATATTTGTTAAAAGCGAGAAGTCATGGAAAGCCTTCATTAGGGCCTGCTTGAAAGGATCTTTATCAATATGACGAACTAGCGCCATATCAATCTTAATAAAGTGAGGATTGGTTTGCGCCAGTGTATTTAACCCTGCATAGCCAGCGCCAGCATCGTCAATGGCAATTTTATAGCCCTGCTGTCGAAACTGTTTTAAGATCCGGCGAAAATTTTCATAATCCTCAATAGCTGTTCCTTCGTTAATTTCAAAAACGATTCGCCGCGAAGCTCCTGGTAAAGCAGTCATACTTTGCTGAAATAAGCTGCTATTAAAACGTTCATCGCTTAACACAAGCGGGTCAATATTCAAAAATAAAAGTTCCTGTTTTTGCAGTAGCGCACTCTTAGCTAAAGCCTTTTCCCGACAGATCATTTCCAGTTCCCATACGCATTGAAAGCGCCTAGCCAAAGAAAAGAGCATATCAGGACTTTCTAAAAAGGATCCCTTAGGACCGCGACTGAGCGCTTCATAACCAATGACAGTTCCATCAGAGAGAGATACAATGGGCTGCATCACTGCACGAATTTGTTGTTTTTCAAGAATCTCCTGAAACGCTTTAAAATAGTTCTTCTCATTACTTTTCGGTTCACCATTCCAGGCATTAAAGCTTTGAACCAAAGCAGACATCCTTTTCCACCTCATTATTTTCCCTTATGGCTCTATTTGTTTCATCATACTGTGTTTTTCAGCTCTTATTGTTAATGAATCATTAAAATTTAATTAAGATCGCTACTAAGAAGAAAAGGCATCCTGTATAATGAAAAAAGAATAAGAGTATACCGAGGGGGATTCTCATGTTTCGCTTAGGCATTCGCACTCGCCTCATCTTTGCTTTTTTTATTATGATTTTTTTATCACTCTTTCTCACTGGCAGTTATGTTTTATGGTATTTTTATAATCATGATCTCAATGCGCTAAAGGCTACTATGCAGGTAGAGTGTCAAATTATTGAAGAATTGCTCCATGACGAGCTTTCCGACGCCTTGCGCCGCAACAATATCGACAATAAAGTAAAAGACCTAGGCAGTAAAATTAAGATGCGGATTACCGTCATTGACCAACAGGGAGCTCCCCTTGCCGACTCTTCCGCTAATCCCGTGTTAATGGAGAATCATCTGAATCGACCAGAAGTTCAATCTGCTCTATCAGGAGCGGCTGGCATGTCAATTCGCTTCAGTGATACAACAGAAGAAAATCTCCTCTATATGGCTATCCCCGTCTATAATGACCGTGAGCTCATTGCAGCCATTCGCATCGCTACGAGTTTATCGCACATTGAAGAAGGCTTTCAAAAAATTCGTAACGCTATGCTGGCAGCCTTTTTCTTTGCCTTTCTTCTCGCGATTGCTTTGAGTCTACGGCTGGCCCGTAAATATACTGAACCCCTAGAAGAAATTGCGGAAACAGCTCGGGAAATTGCCGATGGAAAACTTGAAGCCCGCGTATATTTAAAAACAGGCGACGAACTTGAAGTACTCGCTCATGCCATTAATCATCTCACTTCGAATCTAGAGGATAAAATCACCGAAACGATTGCAGAAAAAAATAAATTAGAACTGATTTTAGAACACATGGACAACGGTGTGATCATGTTTGATAAATATGGCAAAGTGGTATCAGCCAATAAAATGGCTACACTTAACTTTTCGATCACGGAAAAAATGATTGGTCAACATAACATGAATGTCATTGGTAAAAGCCAGCTTGATAAGGCCTTGCAAAAAAGCATTTCTTCTGGCGAAAACCAGATCATTGACCTAAAACGGCAAAGCGATGTCTCCCGACAAATTTATCAAGTCTCGCTTGTACCGATTCAGGAAAATCATCAAGATATTACAGCAGTCCTGGCTGTATTTCATGATATTACGGCCCTACAGGAACTCAATGACCGCCAAGCTGATTTTGTCGCCAATGCCTCTCACGAACTGGCTACGCCGCTTACAGCAATAAAAGGCTTTGCCGAAACACTCCTGGATGGCGCCATGGAAAGTCCCAGCTTACGACAAAAGTTTCTTACAATCATTTTTAACGAATCAGAGCGAATGACTCGTCTCATAAAAGATCTGCTGCAACTAGCCAGATTAAACCGCCAGCCAGATCAGCCTAAAACCGTCTCTGATCCTGTCGCCTTATCGCCAATTTTAAAAAGTACTGCCGAAAATCTCCTGCCTTACTGGCAAGATAAGAAAATTGACTTTACTGTAACGCTGCCACCCCATCCCATCTTTGTAACCGCCTCAGCCGATTGGATCAAACAAATCGTGACAAACCTGCTAGAAAACAGCGCAAAATATACACCTGAAGGCGGCAAAGTCTATCTTACTTGCAGCGAACAAGGCAAGTCTGCCATTATTACCGTGAAGGATACTGGAATTGGCATCCCCGCCAAAGACCTGCCTTATATTTTTGACCGCTTTTATCGCGTTGACCGGGCCAGAGCTCGTACAGCTGGTGGCACTGGACTAGGTCTTTCCATTGTAAAAATGATTGTAGAAATGATTGGCGGTACCATTACCGTAACAAGTGAAATCGATAAAGGTACCACATTTACTGTTACCATTCCCACAGCCATTCATTTTGGCTAAATAAAGTTTTATAAAAATAAAAAAGGAATGTACTTTCGATTCCCCTTTCGAAAGTACATTCCTTTTTGTTTTTAGTTGTTATAAACAACTTATTTATTCAAACTTTCGGCACCGCTGGCCTGTAGCCAAATAGATTGTCCATTCAGCAATATTTGTTGCATGGTCCGCAATTCGTTCAATGTAGCGAGCTACAAAGAGCAACTGCGTCGCCTGAGAAATCGTATGAGGATCTTCCATCATATAGGTTAGCAGTTCCCGAAAGAGTCGATTATAAATATGATCGACTTCATCATCGTCCATACATACTTTTTCTGCTAAGGTAATATCTAAATTCACATAAGAGGTTAGCGAGTCCTGTAGCATTTTTTCCGCGACTTCCGCCATAAACGGAATATCGACAAGCGGTTTAATCAGTTCTTGATCGCCAATTCGAAGCGCAATCTCAGCAATATCTGTGGCGTGGTCTCCCATTCGCTCCAAATCAGTTACGATTTTCAAGCCAGTACCAATCACCCGTAGATCTTTGGCTAATGGCTGTTGCCTGGCAATCAGCACCATGCATTTATCTTCAATCTTCTCTTCCAATTCGTCAATGATATCATCGCTGTCAATCACTTGACGCGCCAAAGCAAGATCCTGTTTAGACAAAGCTTCCACCGAACGGATAATTGAATCCTGTACTTTATTGCCCATATCCATAATATCTTGGCGCAAATCCTCTAAAGCATGACTGTAATTTTCTCTTGTAGTCATTTGTAACTCTCCCTTCTCCTGGCTTAACCGAACCGGCCCGTAATATAGTCTTCTGTCCGCTTATCCTGAGGCCGTGTAAAGATCGCGTCAGTCTGCTCATGTTCTACTAACTCTCCGTTTAAAAAGAAAGCAGTATAATCAGATACCCTAGCAGCCTGCTGCATGTTATGGGTGACCATAACAATCGTATATTTCGCTTTCAGCTCAGTGACAAGTTCCTCAATCTTCATTGTGGAAATCGGATCAAGGGCGGAACAAGGTTCATCCATAAGCAGAACTTCTGGTTCTACTGCGAGAAGTCTAGCAATACAAAGACGTTGCTGCTGACCGCCAGACATGCCCATGGCGGACTGATCGAGACGATCTTTTACTTCTTCCCAAAGAGCAGCGCCTTTTAAGCTGCGTTCTACAAGTTCATCAAGTCGTGCTTTATCATTAATACCATGAATCCGTGGTCCATAGGCAATATTTTCATAAATCGACATAGGAAAAGGATTGGGACGTTGAAAAACCATCCCCACGCGTTTTCTTAGCATAACCACATCGACGCTGGGATGAAAAATATTCTCGCCATCAAGCAGAATATCGCCTTCGATGCGTACGCCACTGACTAAATCATTCATTCGGTTCAAGGTTTTCAGAAAAGTGGACTTACCACAGCCGGAAGGACCAATCAAAGCCACTACACTGTTTGCTTGAACGTCGAGCGAAACTTTTTTTAACGCCAGCGACTGCCCATAATATAATTTCAATTTATTGACTTGTATTTTCTTTTGAATGCCTGATTCATTCGTGAATTCCATAGTCAGACCTCCTGTCGTATCTGTTTAGCACTATACCACAGAAAGGGTCCGTTTATTGTTAAGAAAAGATTAACTTTTGTTAAAGTTCACTTAGACGGTAGCCTACGCCTCGTACCGTTTCAATAGCTTCAGCCACTTCTGGCTCTTTCACTAGTTTCGCCCGCAAGTGACGCACATGCACATCGACGGTCCGCGTATCGCCAAAATATTCATAGCCCCATACTTTTTCGAGCAATTGCTCTCTTGTATAGACCTTGCCGATATTCGTAATAAACAATTTTAAGAGCTCGTACTCTTTCGGCGTAAGCTCCAGTTTTTCATCACCTAAAAACGCTTCATAGCGCGTAAAATTAAGCCGTAGCTTACCAACAGCTAGTTCGCCTGATGCGGCTGGCTCTTTCCCGCTGCGACGCAATACCGCCTTAATCCGCGCTATTAGTTCGCGAGCGCTAAAGGGCTTCGTCAAATAATCGTCGGCCCCGAGTTCCAGTCCCAATACCTTATCGACTTCTTCGTCTTTTGCTGTCAGCATAATAATCGGAATCGCCGTTGTATCTTGATTTTGTTTTAAGGCACGACAGACCTCCAAGCCGTCTAGGCTTGGCAACATCAAATCAAGTAGCACTAAATTTGGTTTTTCTTTTTTAACGAGTTCTAAAGCCGCTAGACCATCGCCGCATTCCACCGTTAAAAAACCAGATCGCTCCAAATTATACTTTACCAATTCCCGAATATTTTCTTCATCATCAACAATTAGAATTTTACCGGCCATATTCCACGCTCCTGCAGCATTCTTTTCTTCAGTTTGATTTCATTTCAAACTGCTTTACTATTAGAATAAATAAAAACCAGGTTTTTAGCAACCTGGTTTTCTATGTAGCAGGGAAAACTATTCTTATTGATTTACCAGATCTTTTAAGCCTTTACCAGCTTTAAATACCGGAGTTTTCGAAGCAGGGATCGTAATTTCATCACCAGTCTGCGGGTTACGGCCTTTTCTTTCTTCTCTTGCTTTTACTTCGAAAGTACCAAAACCGATAATTTGTACTTTGTCGTTAGCCTGCAGAGCACCTTCAATACTTTCAAATACTGCATTCAAAGCTTTCTCCGCATCTTTTTTTGTTATACCGGCTTTTTCCGCTACACTCGCTACAAGTTCAGTTTTATTCACAAAATCTTCCTCCTTAACGTAGAGCTTACGTCTAGCATTATTCGCTCTTTCTGTTTTTATTCCTTCTTTAAAATTAAAAAAGTGCCGATAAGTCCTGGTTTTTAGCGTTTTTCTTTCTTCTTAGCTTCTTCCCAAAGCAAATCAAGCTCATCTAGTGTTACATTTTCCCATAAAACCTGTGATTCGGCAAGTCTTTTTTCAATAAATTGAAAACGACTTTTAAATTTTTGATTCGTTCGGTTCAAAGCAGTCTCAGGTTCGACCTGTAAAAAGCGAGCTAAGTTGACTAGCGAAAATAAAACATCGCCCAATTCAGCCTCGATGGCCTGCTGAGCGCCCATAGCAACCGCTTCTTTAAGTTCCGCTAATTCTTCCTGCACTTTCTGCCAAACAAAATCAATATGGGGCCAATCGAAACCGACCTTTTTCGCTTTTCCTTGCAATTTATAAGCCTTTAGGAGCGAGGGAAGATCGCCGGGAATGCCGTCAAGTTGCGATGGACGTTCGCCTTGTTTCTCTAGTTTTTTAATTTGATCCCAATTCAATACAACCTCAGCGGCATCCTGTACCGATATGGATCCGAATACATGCGGATGACGTCGTACCATTTTCTCTGTCACCTGATCAATTACATCCTGCATAGAGAAAGCCCCTGACTCTTCGGCAACGCGAGCGTGAAAGACAATTTGCAATAGCAAATCGCCGAGTTCTTCGCACAACAGTTCGGCATCTTCCTGATCAATCGCTTCCAACACTTCATAAACTTCTTCGACCATATAACGTCTGAGGCTGCTATGAGTTTGCTCAATATCCCAGGGACAACCATCTTGCGCTCGTAATTTTGTCATAATATCGACAAGCGGCGTCAGAGAAAAATCCTTCTGCCGCGAGGCAATCGCCGGAACATAAAGACTTGTTAAATGATCAATGACTGGCTGCCTGTCCAATTCATAGAGAAAAATAGGACGAATTTCTTCGTCAGGCAGTCCAAGATTTCTGATAAATATAACTTGATGCTCGTCAGGATAAAAATCCATTAGAGAAAGCTTTACGTCAGAAGCAATTTGCTGATTGTAGACCTGCGAGATAACTAATGCCGCCCCGCTTGCGGCAACATTTAGATCAAGTTTTGCTCCATCTAAAATTGCTAGCCCTGCCAATGGGTCGATTTCCAGTTTGGCGTATAAGACTTCTAAAAAGCTCATGCCAGGCAAAATAGTAAGAGGAATATTAGCCTCAACTGCCGCCTGACGCAATAAGACAACAGTCTGCTCAGCAACCAGCGGGCTGCCTGGTACAGCGTAGACAACAGCTTCTCCAGCCTGGGCCTTAGCAATACAAGCAGCGACAATGCTGTCGTACACCGCTTCGAAGGAACTGCCAGTATGATAGGCAGAATCAAAAGTTTCAAAAGAAATTCCCCGACTTCTTAATCCAGCCACGGACGGATGAATGGCAGTACGAAGATACAGCGAAGTAGCCTGCGTCAAATAGTCCAAGGTTTCTACTGTTAAATATTCAAAAGGCCCGGCGCCTAAACCGACTACTGTGATCGTGCCTGAAGGTATACTTAATTTTTGCAATTTGTTTTTATCTCCTTATGGTAAATTGGTGCAAAATACGGCTTAGGGGTAAACCGATTTTAGGGATTCTTTCCATATCGGTCTGGCAAAATCCTCCCAAAATCAAGAAAGTCACCACATAGACAACGATTCCGCCCATAATGGCCCCGCCAACAGCAGCTCCATTATGGTAGAGTGCTGTCATCGCAGTATGATAAATAAATAAGACAGTCCCTCCCATACACAGCGTAGCTCCCAAAACAGGGCCAAGTCCTTTTAGCGGCCAAGCGCTATGGAGGGACAGGCGCAACGCTGTCAAATTAAGCATAGACGCCACAAAAAAATCAACAACGGTAGCCCAAGCTGCACCGGTAATTCCCCAGTCAGGTAAGGCTGTCAGAGTGTAGTTTAAGAAAATTTTTACTACGGCGGCAATGGCAAGACTGACCACAGGAATCAACGTATGACCTAATCCTTGTAAAATTCCAGTGGTCACTTGCTGCATACCAAGAAACACAATGCCGCAAGCCAAAATACTCGTAACCGGACCGGCATGATTCGTACCGTAAAGCAGCAGTGAAAGCGGCCCCGCTAGTAAGTACAAGCCCATCGAGGCAGGTATAGTGATCCAGTTAGCCAATCGCAGCGCCAATTCCAATTTTTCGATTAGCGCCTCTTTTTGCTGAAGCGCTGCTGTCCTTGCCACATCAGGCACCAGACTCGCCGCTAAAGCTCCCGTGAGAATCGTTGGCACGTTCATTAGTGTTACGGCCATGCCTGCCAAATACCCAAACAGTTCTGTAGCCTGTTGAATCGTATAGCCTGCCATTTCCAAACGTAACGGCACAATCATTAAATCAATACTCGCCACAATGGGCATAATAATATGAGCCAGCGATACAGGCAGCGCGAGACGAATCAAGCGGGCCATTATGCTAGTAAACTGCTCCTTACTTTTCCAACCTAAGCCAATCCGCCCGCGTAAAAAAAAATGCTTATAGCGATAATCATAATAGATGAGCAAGAAAAGGCCTGCCGCCGCTCCCGGAACAGCGCCAAAACTAGCGCCAGCTGCCGCATAAGCAAGCCCTTGCGGCAAAAGCAAAAAAACGAGCCCCAACATTGTCACAATCCGCACAAATTGTTCAACGACCTGCGACAAGGCTGTGGGAACCATGGTTTGACAGCCTTGAAAATAGCCGCGGTAGCTTGACATGACTGTAACGAGAAATACAGCAGGAGCTAAGACAATAATTGCATAATAGGCCCGCTGATCGCGAATAATCTGCCACGAAATCAGCCAAGAAGCGCCATAGTATAAGAGCAATGAGAAAAGACAACCAGTAATGATAAGCAAAATAAACGATAAGCGAAAAATTTTCCGAGCGCCTCCATAATCACTAAGCGCTGTCCGTTCGGCTACAAGAACAGAAATCGCTACAGGTAGTCCTGCTGATGAAAGCCCTAGAAACAGCAAATAAATCGGATAGGCCATTTGATATAAGCCAATCCCTTCGCCGCCAAGCAGTCTGGAAAGAACAATGCGATTTGCTGAGCCCATCAACTTTACCAGGATTCCTGCCGCTGTTAAATAAAAGGCCCCTTTAAAAAACGACTCCTCCCTCATAACGCGTCATCCTTTCAGACCCATTTCGGCCGCTCTTTCCCCATATAAAAAGTAGCGAACAATTGGCTCGCTACTTAGATACGTACAAGAAGAGGGAAAACTATTGCGCCATCTGTTTTGCTAGAAATCCAGCAGCTGTTTCTGCCAGCTTATGTTCCATTTCCCCCATGACCACACCAGGCTGCTTCGTGCAAATTATCACAGCGCCAATGGCATCGCCCTCGACAATAATCGGTGAGATCACCTCAGCTGTAAACACGTTCGCTAGGGTCTCTGCTTCGACATCGCTATTTTTATCATAATAATGTGTATATTCTTCTGGATCATTAATGACTACTGTTTTGCGATCTTCCATCACTTTTTCAACTACAAGTCGCAGAGGCTTACCGAGAAACTCCTTTTTCGAAGCGCCGGCGACAGCAACTATCGTATCGCGATCAGCAATAAGCACCATGTGAGAAATTGCTTCATGCAAAGCTTCGGCATATTCTTTCGCAAAGTCTCCTAATTCTCCTACTGGGGAGTACTTTTTTAGGATAACCTCGCCTTCGCGATCAACATAAATCTCTAATGGATCTCCCTCGCGGATTCGTAAGGTGCGACGGATTTCTTTCGGAATCACTACTCTGCCTAGATCATCTATTCTTCTCACGATTCCAGTCGCCTTCACGCGTATCCCTCCTATTCTACATTTTTTTTACAATTGACTGCAGTGATAGTATATATCTTTCCAGTTCTTTTTATTCATGATCGTCTTTAGGCAGTAAACAAGAAAACAAGTCACAAAGCCAGTAAAGCGGCTCTTTCGCTAAATCCTTGGTTCGAATTTTGAGGCTAGGTGGCGGTCCTTGCAAAAGGGTAATCCGATTCGGGAACTGCTGCTTTACATTTAGCAGCGTTTCTACTTGTAGATTCGGCTGCTCAAAAAAATGAACTTCGGCCACAAGAGCCTTTTCGGTAACGGCTTTGACTTTTAAAGCACGAGCCAGATTTTTCAGCCTAGCCACAGCTAAAAGATTTAGTACAGGCTGCGTCGGCTCACCAAAACGATCAATCAATTCATCAAGCAGTTCCTTGATTTCGCCTTCGTTGCGAATCGCGGCAATGCGTTGATATATTTCAATCTTATGCGCTGGCTCTGCAATATAGTCGCCACTCAAATAGGCTTCACTCTGCAATTCCAATACAGGTTCCGGTACAGCTTCAATGACCTTTCCTGTTTTCAGTTCCTGCACAGCTTCATCAAGAAGTCGGCAGTACATTTCAAAACCAACGCTCACAATATGACCATGCTGCTGAGCGCCCAATATATTTCCGGCTCCACGAATTTCCAAATCACGCATAGCAATTTTAAAGCCAGCGCCGAGTTCCGCGAACTCCTTAATAGCCTGCAAGCGTTTTTCCGCTACCTCTGTCAATACTTTGTCACGGCGATAGGTAAAGTAAGCAAACGCTAACCGATGGGAACGGCCCACACGACCACGCATCTGATACAGTTGTGATAAGCCGAAGTGATCGGCGTCGTAGACGATAATCGTATTGGCATTTACAACATCTAGCCCATTTTCAATGATACTTGTACAGACAAGAACATCATATTCCCCTTCATAGTAATCAAGCATCACCTGCTCTAATAGCTCTTCCGCCAGCTGACCATGAGCAGTTTGAATTTTCGCATCAGGCATCATTTCACTAATTTCACGGCTGATTTTATCAATCGTCTGTACTTTATTGTAGACAAAATAAACCTGCCCGCCCCGCCGCAGTTCGCGGCGAATGGCATCACGAATAATTTCTTCATCATACTCTACAACATAAGTCTGTACAGGAAAGCGTTCTTCCGGTGGTGTTTCGATAATACTAATATCGCGCGCTCCCACTAGTGACATATGCAGCGTTCGCGGGATTGGCGTAGCACTTAAAGTAAGCACATCAATCTGATTACGCCATTTTTTATATTTTTCTTTCTGAGCTACGCCAAAGCGCTGCTCCTCGTCCACAATTAAAAGACCAATGTCTTTAAATTTTACATCAGACTGTAAAATCCGATGCGTTCCAATCAACACGTCGACTTTTCCTTCTTTGAGTAATGCCAACGTCTGTTTCTGCTCTTTAGTACTACGAAAACGACTGATCACGTCAACCACAGGACCAAACCCTGCAAAACGAGCACTAAAAGTTCGAAAATGCTGCTGTGCCAAAACGGTAGTCGGTACAAGAACAGCCACTTGCTTGCCACTCATAACCGCCTTAAAAGCCGCCCGAATCGCCACTTCCGTTTTACCAAAGCCCACATCACCACATAGCAGACGATCCATCGTCCGCGTCGACTCCATATCTTTTTTAATCTCAGCAATCGCCGCAAGCTGATCGGGGGTCTCTTCAAAGGGAAAGGCTTCTTCAAACTCAGCCTGCCAAGGTGTATCAGGCTCTGCGGCAAAACCTTGCGCCATTTGGCGGCGAGCATAGAGTTCTACAAGTTCTTTGGCCAAATCAGCAACAGATGCTTTAGCTTTGGAAGTTGCTTTCAGCCATTCACTGCCGCCCATCTTACTTAGTTTTGGCGTTTCGCCTTCAGAACCAATATATTTCTGCAGCAAATGAACCTGATCAGTCGGTACATAGAGTTTGTCATGACCGGCGTAACGAATCAAGAGATAATCTTTATGAATTCCGCCGACATCAAGCGTTTCGACGCCTACATATTTACCAATACCATGATTCACATGAACGACATAATCGCCTAAATTAATATCGCGAAAATAGGTAATTTTCTTTTCTTTTGAGGGACGTGACCGCATTTTGCGTTTCTGTCGCCCCCAAATATCAATTTCATTGACAACAACAAGCTTCGCATGCGGCATTTCAAAACCGGAAGACAACGCGCCAAAGGTAACAAGAATACTACCAGAAGCAACCGTTACCGGCTGAGCCTCAAAATGAGCCTGCACATTTTCCTGACGTAAATGCTGATAAAAATGCTTGGCCTTCTCTTCTGAACTAAAGAGTAGCAAAACCGTATTTTTCCGTTCTTGCCATAAAGCCAGTTCTTTCATAAATAAGTCAATCTGGCGATGAAACGGCGTAACGCCCTTCGATGATAGACTAATAATCGTGCTAGGATCTGTATGAGGATTTTTTTGGAGCAGTAACGTCAAATAGACCAAGTTTGCCGACTTGGCCGCTTGAATGAGTTCACTCCAGGAAAAAACTCGTTTTTTATATTCAGGATTTTCTTTCACTACCTTAGTCATTGCTTCACGCAACCGCATCGGTTCATCAAAAATGACATTCGCATCAGACGGCAGATAGGAGAAAAAGGAATCGCCGCGGCCAATCTGCACCGTTTCATGGACAGGCAAAATAATAAGCTCTGTAATACTTTCTATGGACCGCTGCGTTTCTAATGAAAAAGTACGCAGTGAATCAATCTCATCGTCGAACAACTCGAGCCGCACTGGGTCTTGGGCGGTAATTGGAAAAAGATCAATAATACCGCCGCGACTGCTAAACTGCCCGAGACCACTAATACTATCAACTCGCTCGTAGCCGATTTGCACAAGCTTTTGTAATAACGCTTTCCGATCAATCCGTTCTCCTAGCTTTAGAGAAAATCGGCTCGCCTCAAAATCGGCTCGCGCCGTAACACCTTGTATTGCTGCTTCTGCTGTCGTCAAAATGATGCCTTTTTGTCCTGTAAGCAAATGGCTAAGTACTTGATTGCGGCGGGCAGAAAGCTCTAGACCCCTGGCTGTTGCCGTAAAATTCGCCATATCAGAAGGCGGGAGAATCTGAATTTCTTGATCCGCTATAATTACCGACAGATCACTACGAAACTGCTCTAGCGCTTCTTGACTCGCACAAACAATCACTGTCGGTTTAGGCGCTTCTTCATAAGCTAACGCCGCTAACAAATGTTTGGGCGCACCAGTCAGACCGTAGAGCAAACTCTGGCTCTGTTTGACTTTAAACACAGCCAAAGCTTGTTCTATCGATGGATCTTTTCGCAGAAGTTCATAAAAATAATGCATTCTTACACCTCGTCTTATTAAGACGCCGAAGCCTGTTTTGCGGCAGGCCCAAAAAGGGCTTTAGCAATGCTAAAGCCCTTTTTGGCGCTCTTTTTATTATTGTATGAAATGATTCGTAAAAGCAGACAAAAAAAGCCCCGCTTGTTCTTGCTCTTTGTAGCAAAGATCACAAATTGTCTGTACAGTCACAGAATTTTTCTCAGAATCAAATTCAATTATATCCCGCCGCTCTTTTTCAGTCAAGCAATCAAACCCTAATTTTGTTTCATCAAGGCTTTCCACAAAAAAGCTAGTAATCCACTGCTGACAATGAGAGCAGTAATAGCTTACCTTCATGCTAGGACCTCCTTGAATGTCGCTTAGTAAAATAAAGAAAAACCCATAAGTTATAGCCCACATGGCTAATTGTACCAGCTAAGATTCCCAGTTCGATTTGATTCGTCTGACTAAAGATAAGATTTGTAATCCAACCAAAAGCGCTATGTCCCAATAAACTGAGCAGCGCGCTTTGCTTGCCGCCCTTGGCCTGGAAAAATTCACACAAACCTTCTACGCTACCAAAGGTCATATGAACAACGAAAAGTGAGACACCAAAGTACCAGGCAGCGCTACTTTTTAGGACCTCCTCGGCCACAGGCCCGACTGTAATCAAATGCCAATTTCCCAATCTTTTTACCATGGCTGTATTGCCAAAATAACTCATTACAGCAGTTAGAAAACCTAATACAAGTGGCTCGCCGTAATCAAACATTTCCATTCACCCTTACAGCGCCGGCAAAAGTGGCAGTGGGTCTAGCGGCTCACCAGCGCACCGTATTTCAAAATGAAGATGCGGTCCTGTTGAATTCCCCGTAGATCCTACAGCGCCAATTACTTGACCGCTGTGAATAAACTCTCCAGGCTGAACATACACTGCTGATAGATGACCATAAAGGCTCTGAAAATTTTGACTGTGTTCAAGCATTACAGCATAGCCATAACCGCCGTTCCAGCCAGCTAAAGTAACCTTACCATCTTTTGCTGCCTGTACAAGCGTCCCTGATTCACTCGCTATATCAATTCCTTCATGAATTCTTCCCCATCGTAGGCCAAAAGGCGAAGAAATCTCGCCAATAATAGGCCACAAAAACCGACCGTTTCGGCCACGGGAAACGCTTTCGTTTCGCCATTTACGGCCTTGTGGAATAATTAAAAGCTCGCCGGAACGCAATTGAATCGTTCGTTTATTGTTGCGACTGCAAAGAGCCTCTAAGGATACGCCATAGTGCTCGGAAATGGACCAGAGAGTTTCCCCATTTTGCACTTCATGGAGCAGATCATTTTCATCTGAAATATCTCGGTCTTGTTGTTTTTCTTCGGCATTTTTCACATCAGCAACATAATCATTCAGAACAGGGGCTTCTCTGTTCTCCCAAAACAAGCTCGGCCCTTGCCAAAAAAGGCTGAGCAGAAAACAGAGCAAAAGCAGGAAACCTTTCATTCACTCGCCCTTTCTATTTGCAAAAATAAAAGCTACTCTTAGTTTGCACCAAACATGTTCTTTTATACAAAAAAAACAGAGAATGCCGTAGCATTCTCTGTTTATAAACTCACTAAATTGATTATCGTTTCAGAGCAATATTTTTGTCATCGAGTTTATGAATCGCATCAACAAAGCGAACGGTACCGCGTTTATAACGCATCACAATCGAATGAGTTCTTACGCCGCCGCCAAAATAATGAACACCACGAAGCAAATCGCCTTCCGTAATTGCCGTACCAGCAAACATAACATCTTCGCCATGAACTAAATCATCAATTGTCATCACTTTATTCAAATCACTAATGCCCATTTTGTGAGCTCTGGCAATTTCTTCGTCATTTTCAGGCACAAGCCGCGCCTGCATATCGCCGCCTAAGCATTTTAAAGCAGCTGCTGCAACAACGCCTTCTGGCGCGCCACCAATGCCGAGAAGCATATGAACACCAGTTCCTTCAATGGCTGCATTAATTGCTGGCGATACATCGCCATCGGAAATTAGTTTAATGCGAGCGCCAGCATCACGTACATCTTTAATGATTTTCGCATGACGTTCACGATCTAAAGTAACAACTGTTAAATCCTCAATCTTACGGTCTAAGGATTCAGCAACAACCCGTAAATTTTCAGCAACAGGTGCATCTAAATGAATTTTGCCTGCCGCTTTTGGACCAACGCAGATTTTCTGCATGTACATATCAGGTGCATGCAGTAAACCGCCTTTCGGGGCAATAGCCAAAACAGCAATAGCACCAGGAAGTCCTTTCGCTACCAGATTTGTTCCTTCTAGCGGATCTACAGCTATATCGACTTCAATTCCACCAGCACCAACTTGTTCCCCAATGTACAGCATTGGAGCTTCGTCCATTTCGCCTTCACCAATTACGACGCGACCGCTGATCGACACACTATCAAAAGCGCGACGCATTGCATCAACAGCAGCTTGGTCAGCTCCGATCTTGTCTCCCCGTCCCATTAAACGTGCGGAAGCAATCGCTGCTGCTTCAGTTACCCGAACAAATTCTAAGGCTAATTCACGATCCATGTTTGCATCTCCCTGTCATTTCTTCAAGCGCCATTTGCTGGCGCTAAACTCATTACATATTCGCTTGTTTCCAGTCCTCTAAGAAACGAGCAATACCCGCGTCCGTTAAAGGATGGTTCAATAAAGACAACAGTACTTTATAAGGAACTGTCGCAATATGCGAACCAGCCAACGCCGCCTGTGTGACATGCAAAGGATGCCGCACACTTGCAGCAATTACTTCTGTGTCAATATCATGTAAAGCAAATATATTCGTAATCGTCTGCACTAATTCTACGCCATCTTGGCTAATATCGTCAAGGCGACCTAAAAAAGGGCTCACATAAGTTGCCCCAGCTCGAGCGGCCAAAAGTGCCTGATTCGCCGAAAAAACCAGCGTTACATTCGTTTTGATTCCTTCCGCCGTCAGTGCAGCAACGGTTTTCAAACCTTCCGCAGTCATGGGAACCTTAACTACGACATTCGCCGCAAGTTTCGCCAGCACTCTCGCTTCAGGTAGCATTTCTTCATAAGTTGTTCCAATTACTTCAGCACTAATTGGACCAGGAACAATCGCTGCAATTTCTTTAATGACCTCATGTATATTTCTTTTTTCCTTGGCAATCAGCGAAGGATTTGTCGTCACACCAGCAACAACACCGAGTTTAACCGCTTCCTTAATTTCATTCAGATTGGCCGTATCTAAGAAAAACTTCATATTCAACCTCCTGCCTTCAATGTTTGCGCCGGGAACGGCGCAATGGCACAATTTCGATCGAGTCGCGGGCCTTAAGCAACAGAACATCCTCTTCGGTTAATGCCGGGATAATCTGACGCCCGCCGCATTGACCGCATAGCAGCTCGACATGATCAGGTAAAATATCTGCTTCAATGGCCGTGCCGCCGCAACGGCAATAAACACCGCCCCGCTCCGCAATATCATGAACCAAATTAATGATTTCTAACATGACCTGCGAATTGGCTACAGCCTCTTCATGATCGGCATACGAATTTTCTGGAAAAATATTATCAAGCTCCCGTTTATGGGCGGCAAGCATTTCTTCAATCGCTTGGCGGCTTCCAACAAAGCCAAGCTCTAAATTTTCTTCCACGCAATAAGCCTTACTTACCTGTTC
>URQW01000037.1 GCA_900550105.1 uncultured Pelosinus sp. | reverse complement strand
TTGCTTGGCTACGTCAGGCAAAGCCGACCCTGTTTCAGGAGGCGGCTTTTTTTGGTTCGATCAAAGACTATATCTTTAAGATCTTTACAGGCGCGTGGGTTGTAGATCGATCCATTGCCAGTGGTTCTGGTCTTTATAATCTACAGGCGCTAGAGTGGGATAAAGAGGTTTTGGCCTACTTAAAAGTCTCTGAGGCGAATATGCCGCCTGTTGTTTCTACGACGTATACTCAGAAGTTGAACAAAGAAACGGCTATACGGTTAGGATTGCCTAGTGGTATTCCTGTTGTAATTGGCGCTGGTGATGGCGTGCTCGTAAACGTAGGAATTGGCGCTGTTCGGCCGGGCCAAATTAGTGCGACAATCGGAACGAGCGGCGCTGTCCGGATGCTTCATGAAAAACCATTGACTGACCCAAAAGGTCGCACCTGGTGCTATAATTTGACAGATCAGGTATGGGTATTAGGCGGCGCTATTAATAATGGCGGGATTGCTTTACGTTGGGTACGGGACCAACTGGCCCAAAAGGATATTGAGCTTGCAGAAAAACTGGGTGTTGACGCTTATGATTTAATGACAGCGGAAGCAGCGAAAATTCCTGCCGGCGCTGAGGGACTCTTGTTACTGCCGTTTTTTGCGGGCGAACGAGCGCCAAACTGGAATAGCGATGTGAGAGCTACACTGTTTGGACTTACGTTGAATCATACAAAAAGTCATATTGCTAGAGCAACGCTAGAAGGAATCTGCTTTCGGATGCATAGCATCTTAGAAGCTCTGTCGGAAGTGGTCGGTCCAGCTCAAGATATCCGCGTCAGCGGTAGCTTCATAAAGTCGCCATTATGGCTGCAAATTTTATCAGATATTTTCAATCAAAAAGTCAATGTTCCTAGCGTAAATGAAGGCGCTGCTTTCGGCGCTGCTGTACTTGGCTTTGTGGCGGCAGGTATTTTGCCTGATATATCGGCAACAGCTGACTTTGTAACGGTTACGAAATCCTATGAGCCGCGCTTGGAAGCGGCTAACCAATATAAGAAACTCTATGACATTTATGAGCGGGTTTATTGGAATTTGCAAAAAGAGTTTACTGATATTGCCAATTTCCAGAAAAACGGCTAGGTGTTTGGATACAAGGGGGACCTTAACATGGCAAGAGTAGTAATTACAGCTCGATCTGTGGCAAACTGCCAAGAAGGACGCGATCTTTTAACAGCAGCAGGCCATGAAGTGATTATAAGAACAGGTAGCGGCCCTTGGGGCGAAGCGGATATGACAGAAATTATTCAAGGCGTTGATGCGGCTATTGTCGGTCTTGATGAAGTTTCTGAAAAGGTGCTTGCTGCTGGCGCACCAACCTTAAAAGTTGTTGCCAGAAACGGTGTAGGCTATAACAAGGTTGCGGTAGCTGCGGCCAAGGAACGGGGCATTGCTGTTACTTTAGCGCCGGGAACGAATACGATTTCTGTTTGTGAGCTTGTCTTTGCTCTGATGCTAGGCACAGCGCGCCATGTTTGTCTGCAAAATGAAGAAGTTCATGAAGGCGGCTGGCAGCGCGTAATGGGCTGTGAGCTTTATGGTAAAACCTTAGGAATTGTCGGAACAGGTAGTATTGGCAGCGAAGTGATTAAACGAGCTCATGCCTTTGGTATGAAGATACTTGCTTTTGATTTATGGCAAAAACAAGAGTTGATTGATCTTTATGGTGCAAAGTATGTATCTTTAGATGAGATCTATGAACAAGCTGATTTTATTTCTCTGCATGTACCAGCAACGCCAGAGACCAAGGGTATGATTCAAGCGGCTACCATTGCCAAAATGAAACCGACAGCGATTTTGATCAATACCGCTAGAGGCGATTTAATTGTGGAGCAAGATTTGTATGAAGCGTTAAAGGCAAATCAAATTGCCGGTTACGGGGCTGATGCTATGATTCAAGAGCCGCCGGGAGAAGATCATCCGCTGCTTTCGCTGCCTAATGTGATTATTACGCCTCATTGCGGCGCCTATACGAAAGAAGCTGTTATTCGTTGCAGTGTAACGGCGGCAGAAGAAGTTGTCCGTGTTTTAAAAGGCGAAACGCCGCGGTATCCTGTTTCGCAGTAAGCGTTTTCATAGGTAAAAAGCTTTTCGGAAAATGTCTCGAGTAACAAGCAAAGGGGAGGATTTATTATGTTGAAAAAACATTTAGTTGTAAAGAAAATTACTGATACAGGTGTGGTTGCTGTTGTGCGGGCAGCGAATGCCGATCAAGCGAAACGGATTACGGAAGCTTGTCTGGCTGGCGGCGTAAATGCCATTGAAATGACCTTTACGGTGCCTGGTGCGCACCGCGTCATGGAAGAATTAGCGGCAACATACAGTGAAGATGAAATTATTCTTGGCGCTGGTACGGTGCTAGATCCGGAAACAGCTCGTATTGCTATTTTGAGCGGAGCTCGTTATGTTGTTACGCCGGGCTTAAATTTAGAAGCTATTAAATTATGCAATCGTTATCAAATCCCCATTATGCCAGGCGCCGTTACGGTTCGTGACGCTGTTGAAGCTATGGAAGCCGGTGCTGACATTATTAAAGTATTTCCTGGCGAATTGTTTGGACCTAAAATTATTAAGGCACTCCGTGGTCCCTTGCCGCATATTAACCTTATGCCAACAGGCGGCGTAGATGCCAATAATGTCGGAGAATGGATCAAAGCAGGTGCTGTTGCCGTAGGCGCTGGCGGTGCCTTGACTGGCCCTGCCGCAACTGGTGATTATGCTGGCATTACTGCTCGGGCGAAAGATCTGATTGAAAAAGTAAAACAGGCTAGAGCATAATAATTCATAAAATTACTTTTAGTGGCGTTACTATGAGGAGCAAAAGCAGGACTTTTGCTCCTTTATTTTTATTTTTGTCGTTTTATAGCCGGTTTAAGGCGATAACAGGCAGGAGCCTTTGTTTTCTATAGCGAAGTATACACGTCGTCTTGCCAAGTTGTCAGGGAGGGTAGGTATGGCTAAAAAACGTGCCGCGAAAGTGGATAGAAAACAAGTTTTATTTCGTTTAAGGCAGTTGGCGCTTCATAAGCTGCTGGCAGCTTTAACGAGTCCCTCGCTGCTTATTTTTTTCGGGATTCTTCTTATTTATTATCAGCGAGACTTGCTGAGTGCGGGGATTGGGGAAGCGTGGCCGATTTTATCTTATGGTACTTTGTGTTTTGGCATGACGATTACGGCTGTTTTTAGCCGTAGTCGATCGTTCTTTCTGCTAGTTGTGTTAACAATTGCTGAATGGGCCATGAATATGCAGGCGGCTTACCCTTTAGTGAGTTTTCTAGTGCCATTGAATTTTGCCTTTTTTTCAGTAGCTGCCGAACGCGGGGTATTATCAAGTCGCGGTAGAAAATATATTTTGCTATTGCTGCTAGAACTCTTTTTCGGTGCGGAAGTCCTTTTATCGAATGATCGGGAATTTGCTGGGGCCATTGGCGGGAAAACAATCGCTGCTTTTGCCGGAACACCCCTTTCAGATCTTGCACTTATTACTTTTTTTGTCGCTTTTCTCTTGCTCTTTTTTCAGCGGCGTCAAGCGAGTCTTTACTTTAATGCCGCCTTTTTTGGCGCGCTAGCTCTGGTGGTTTGCGGACAGCATTTCTTTCAGAACGCGCAAGCTGTGCCACTTTTTTATACTGGCGCCGCCCTTAGTATTATTGTTGCCGTAATTCAAGATTACTATTATAAAGCCTATATGGATGAATTAACGGGGCTTCCTGCCAGGCGTTCGCTTAATGAAACTTTGCAAAAATTAGAAGGCGTCTATACGATTGCTATGGTAGATGTTGATTTTTTCAAGAAATTTAATGATACTTATGGGCACGATGCGGGTGACGATGTGTTGCGACTGATTGCTAGTGTCATGAAAAATTGTTCTAAGGCGCGGTTTTTTCGTTATGGCGGCGAGGAATTTACGGTTCTGTTTCCTGGTAAAACGTTAGAAGAAGCTTTGCCGATACTAGAAGAGGTTCGCGAGTCTATTGCGAAACGGTCCTTTGTTGTTTCAACAGGAAAAAATAAGCGGAAAGGAACCGGGAAAAAACTCAATGTAACTGTAAGCATGGGGGTTGCGCAGGCCAAAAATAATAAAGAGAAAGTGGAGACAGTCCTAAAAGCGGCTGATACAGCTTTATATCGAGCGAAAGAAGCAGGGCGTAACTGTGTACGAGAATAATTTACAGCAGGCTGACGAGTCAGCCTGCTTTTTTCATCAGGAAAATTACAAATAAAATGTGATTATTTGTAATAAAACAGCAGGATAAGGTCGCTTTTTGACGAAAATAACAAGAAATAGATTTATACAAAACTAAAGCAGAGCCAAAAAAATAAGGAGGCGTTGATATTGGCAGGTCAGATTAAAAGTATGTGTGATAAGATTATTGCGCAGCGCGCCAGCGGCAATCCCACGATGGAAAAAATCACAAAAACAAAGCTTGTCCTAAAAGGGATCAATCCCGATCAGTATACCGTTAATTCGCCGGATGATCCGGCTGTTCTTGCTAAGCTGACGCAAGTAGCGAAAGAACTTGGCGTTACCCTATAAATTGTTTTCTATATTGAGAGGAGGAAAAAACATGACAGTAATGACCGCAATTTCTGATCAGAAAGTACCGAAAATGGCAGTGCAGGCTATTAAAGGCCAGCTAATAGAGAAGGCTCCTAAAGTGGTGATTTATTTTGCTTCCTCGAATTATGATCCGCAAGAAATTTCTGCGGCGATGCAGGATGCTTTTCATGATGCTACTGTTTTTGGCTGCACGACCTCTGGTGAAATTATTAGCGGTAAGATGACAAAAGGCGCTCTTGTAGCAATGGGATTTTCAGCAGACATATTAGAAGATATTCAAGTGGAAATTGTGCCGGAAATCAGTACGGAAGATCATGTAGCTGATGCTTTTGCGGCATTTAGTACACATTATGGTATGCCTGCCATTGAATTCGATCCTGAAAAATATGTAGGGCTTGTAATTTGCGATGGACTGAGCCGTGCGGAAGAGAAAATTATGGACTCCATCGGCAATATTACGAATGTTACGTTTATTGGCGGTTCGGCTGGCGACGACTTGAAATTTGCCAGTACCTATGTGTTTGCCAATGGGCGTGCCTATACAGATGCGGCATTGCTTGTACTGATGAAACCGAAAGCTTCTTTTGATTTCATAAAAACACAAAGTTTTTATGAGACTGGTACGAAACTGATTGCGACTAAAGTGGATGAAGAAAAACGAGTCGTTATGGAATTTGATCATAAACCAGCCATTCAAGCTTATGCAGAAGCTGTCGGACAGCCGCAAGTGATGGCGGATCAGTCCTTTATGCGTCGTCCCTTAGGTCTTATGGTTGGCGATGAACCTTATGTACGCAGCCCACAACAAGTTAACAATGGCTCTATCGTTTTTTATTGCAATGTAAAAGAAGGCATGGAAATGTCGGTGTTAGAATCGACTGATATTATTGCCGATACGACACGCGTTATTAAAGAAAAGCAGCAAGATAAAGGCGAAATTCTGGCTATACTGAACTTTAATTGCATTTTGCGGACCTTGCAATTGGAAAGTGAAGGGCGAATGGATAAATATGGTCAGATTTTTACGAATATACCAACAATCGGGTTTAGTACTTACGGTGAAGCCTATATCGGTCATATTAATCAAACGGCAACGATGCTGTTGTTTATGAAATAGCTTGCTAATGAGCTTCTCTTGGGGAGGTGAACGCGATGGATATGATGACGATACTACTTCTAGGCGTTATCTGCCTGATTGTCGTTGCTGGAGCTGTATTTTTGGGGAAAAATCGCAAAGTTGTTTCTTCGGTTTCATCGGCGGAGATTACTTGGAATGAACAAAATAACCGCTGTGTTCGAACAACAAAAGGCCATATGGATCAGATGCGTGCGACAGCAGAGATCATTCTTGACTCGAGTGAGCAGGTTATGATCAATGCCATAGAGGTTAATGAATCAACGAAACACCTTGCTGGTGAAGCGAAGAAAGGATCACAGCAGCTTCGCGAAGCCGAAAAAATCATGAATGAATTGACTCAGTTAGTCCATGCCGCCGAAACACAGGCGCAAGAAGGTTCTGCCAATGCGGCGGCGACTTTGCAGGTGACGGAATCGGGTCTTACCACAATGAATAAGGCCATAGTGCGGATGCAAAATATACAGGGGAAAACCGCTCATGTCGAATCACTCCTAGACACATTAAATCAATATTCGAAGGAAATTGGTGCGATTAGTGACGCAATCACAGAAATTGCTGGGCAGACGAATTTATTGGCGCTAAATGCTGCCATTGAAGCGGCTCGGGCTGGTGAAGCGGGGCGTGGTTTTGCCGTTGTTGCCGATGAAGTAAGGAAATTGGCGGAGCAGTCCAATGATCGAGCGCAAAAGGTAACAGCGCTAGTGAAGCAAGTACTTGATCAGACTGCTTCTGTCATTGTAGCTTCGAATGAGAGCAGACAAGAAGCGGAAACCGGTATGAGCGAAGTGACAGCGTCTGGTCAGGAATTTGAAAAAATTCATGATAAAGTGCAACGCGTTGTGGCTAGTTCTGGTGAAATTGTTAAAGTCGCTTCCCGACAGTCTGACATTGCCGATCGCCTCACGGTTATTGTTGGCAATGTGACAAAAGTAGTCAGCGAAGCATCAGAGAGTGCGGGACAAGGAATTGCAGCGACCGAACAAACGTCAACTGAAGTGATGAAAATTACGGATAGCATCAGTAATATCATTACAGTTATGCAAGATCTTGACGAATATATTCAAAGTGAAGAGAATGGGACTGTATCGTAGCGATCACTTAGTAGTAAACAAAAAAGTCGCGCCAATATGGCTGCGACTTTTTTTCGGTCAAATAGTTTATGGTAAGTGCTTTATATCTGAAATTTGCGAATTGCTGATTGTAATTCTTCCGCCATTTTGGCTAAATGCTGACTCGAAGCGGCAATTTCTTCAATTGAAGCGGATTGTTCTTCTGTAGCGGCAGAGATGAGCTGCGTTTGGTCAGCAGCGTGTTGGCTTTGTTTATCGATAGATTGTACCGAAGTAACTACGTCGCTACTGCCTTGATGAAGATGTTCGATTACTGTAGAAATCTCATGAATTTCCTGGGAAATATTGTGAACCATTTGGAGGATTTGTTGAAAATTTTGTCCCGCTGTCGCTACAATTGTAGTTCCGGCTGCTACTTCTTTTTGGCCTTCATTCATAAAGAGAACGGCATTGTTGGTTTTTTCCCGTACATCATGAATTAAACTAGTGATTTGTTTGGCCGCTTCCTGCGATTGTTCCGCCAATTTGCGAACCTCTTCCGCTACGACAGCAAAGCCTTTGCCTGCTTCACCTGCTCTAGCGGCCTCGATAGCTGCGTTTAAAGCTAGAAGATTGGTTTGACCGGAAATATTGGCGATGACTTCAACAATTTGGCCAATTTCTTTCGAGTGGGATTCGAGTTCGCCGATTACCATGGCCGTATCTTTCGTTTTTTGTTCGATCAGTGCCATTTGACTGACTGCTTTCGTGACAGCCTGTTCGCCAGCATTGGCCGTTTCCTGTGTTTTGACTGCTGTGCCGGAAACCGTATGCGCATTGGCAGCTACTTGCGTAATTTGTTGGGACATGGCGTTGACAGAACTTGTGGCCTTGTGGGCTAAATCAAGCTGTGTGGCAGCTGCGTGGGCTACTTCGGCCACGGTGCCTGCCGCATCAGTTGCTGTTTGGGCGGATTGTTCTGCATTGGCTGTTAGTTGTTCGGAAGAAGCGGCAAGTTGTTCTGCTGTTTGCGAGAGTTGTTTAATTAAGGCTCGTACATTTTTGCTCAGAACATCAATGGAGTGAGATACTGTACCAAATTCGCTCTGATCGCGCAAGCTGGCTTCAGAGACACTGAGAGCAAAATTCCCTTTGGCTAATTCCCCTAAAAATACGACAAAATCATTTAAACGTTTGGCAATGCGTTTCGTAATGATCCAGCCGAGGAGACAGACAATCAGCAGTGAGCCAGCAATGATTCCGACAAATAGCATCATAGCAGCGGTAAAATTTGCTTCGGTTTGTTTATTAATGGCATCGGCTGCTTTCTCGTTGAATTCGCCAAGTTCAATTAGATTCTGCATAAAGGCTTCAGCGGCGGGACGAACATCACGATTATAGAGAGCAAGCGCTACTTCATCTTGGTTTTGGGCAGCTAAGGCGATGACCTGTTCCCTAGCGCTGCGGTATTTATCAAGATTCGTGTGGAGTTCTTGCAGTTTTCCTGTTTCAAAGGAGGTGAGTTTTAGTTGTTCATATTTTTTTAGATTTTGGTTAAATGCTTCTGCCCGCGTTTTAATATCGGCCATTAATTTTTGTGTTTCCGCTGGATCTTTTATCAGCATCATCATAAAAATATCGGCGGAAATCGCTCGTGCATGGGTACGGCTATCGCTGAGCCATTCGTTTGGCAGCATTCGTTCATTGTACATGATAGTCATGTCCTGCTTGGCCTTTGCCAAATAGTAAAATCCTGTATAGCCGACGGCAGCTAGAGCAAATACGGCAACGATAATAAGTAAAAACAATTTTTTTGCTACTTTTAAATTATTAAGCCAATTCATAAGGAGCCTCCTCAAATTAGTGGGTCATTTCTGGTTGTTGTGTAGGACTATCGTGAAGTATTTGAGAAATCTCCTCAAAGCGATGGGACCGAGATAAAAAAGCGGCTACAATATCTGGGTCGAAGTGCTTGCCGCTTTCGGCAACGATTTCTTGGACCGCTGTTTCATGGGAAACAGGTTCTTTATAAATCCGTTTACTTGTGAGCGCATCATAGACATCGGCTACAGCCATTAATCGGGCTGAAAGGGGAATTTTATCACCAGACAGTCCTTCGGGATAACCGGCGCCATTCCATTTTTCATGATGGAAGTAAGCAATTTCTTTGGCTTTGTCAAGTAAAGGATCTGACATGCCTAACACGGCTTCGGCGCGATCAATTGCTTGACGGCCGATTTGCGTATGCGTTTTTATGATCTCAAATTCTTCTGGTGCTAAAGCGCTTGGTTTTAGTAGAATACGATCCGGTATGCCGATCTTACCGATATCATGGAGCGGGGCTGATTTGACGAGCAGCCGGATTGTTTCTGGCGTCAAGTTGTGGCGAAAGCGTTTATGCGGTCTTAGCTCAAGGGCGAGTTCGCGGATGTATTCGGAAACTCTTTGGATATGACCCGTTGTTTCATGATCGCGCGTTTCCGCCAGCGAGGCCATGGCAACAATCGTGATTTCTTGTAAGGCGGCCATTTCCTTGATGCGCTGCGAAATTTCTGTTTCCAGATAGTTATTTTTATCTTTTAAGAAATCTTGGGTTTGTTTTAACGTAATGTGGGTGTGAATGCGAGTGAGAAATAAGGCTGGATCAAAGGGCTTTGGAATGTAGTCGACAGCGCCTAAGGCTAGGCCTTCAGCAATGTTGGTAAAATCGCTCTGGTTTGCGAGGAAAATTAGTGGGATTCGTATTAAAGCGGGTAACGTTTTCATACGGCGGCATATATCAAAGCCTGAAAAGGCGGGATTTGTTAAAGAAATTAAAATGAGATCAGGCGGTGACGCTGTTGCAATCGTTAAAGCCGTTTCGGCAGAATCCGTGATTTTCACCTTATAATGATTTTGGAGTAAAAGTTGCGTAAGTTCTAAATTGGCCATAGGGCTATCAAGAATTAAAATAACTGGTTTGCCGTTTTCCATGGCGGCCTCCTTCCTCTTTAGGGCAGAGTGTCTTTGCATCTGCAGGGAATATGGGGCGATATAACGAATTAATTCACAAGCTTAATTCACAAGCTTAATTATAGCAAATCCGTTATTGGGAAACATTAGCTTCACTATATGAAAACATAGCTCGTTTATTATATTGCGATTATAAGAGCTTGCTTTATGATGATAGATTCGATGTGGATACGATAAAAATAAGAAGTCAGGTTTGTGGAGGTCGCTACGATGAAGAAAAGAGTAGGAATGAGTGAATCCTGCCCTAGCAGCCATCTCATTGAAGCGCAGCGATTTGGCCGCAGCGGCAGTTGGGAGTGGAACTTACAGACAAAAGAGCTACTATGTACCGAAGGGTTGTTAGCATTGTTTGAAATAAGTGCGGAAGGGTTTGCCCAGAGAGGCGTTGCTGATTTTTTTGCCAAGGTAGTTACTGGCGATAGAGCGAAGGTAAGGAAAACTTTCTGGCGTATTTTACATGACCACGCACCGATCTGTCAGGAATTTCGGATTCGTCGCAGTGATGGAGCAATACAAGTTTTATTGTGGCGAGGAACGATTTTAATAGATCAGAAGAATCGTCCGTTGAAATTTATTGGTACCGTTTTTGACGTTACTAAACTGCAAGAGACCTCAGATATGTACCGGGAAGAAGCCGTGCGGCTACGTGAGTTTATGCAGGCTATGCCAGATATGGGCTTTATCATTGATGAAATGGGGAAAATTGTTGAGTTTGTGGGCAATCATGTTTTTTTTGGCAATGATGAAACGCAGCATCTTTCGGGTAAAAATTTATCGGATTTTATGCCTTCTGTGGCAGCAAGAAAAATGCATGAGAATGTTCGCTATGTTTTAGACTATCAGACGCTGCAGTTTGGCGAGTTTGAACTTCATACGCAGCAAGGCAGGCGGATTTTTCGCTTTCGCTTTGCACCCATGACCTATTGTTGCGGTGAGAAGCGCACTGTTGCTTGCATGGCCAGTGACATTACCGAACAGAGCCGCACGAAAAAGTTCTTACAACTTTCTTATGAAAAACGGCGTCAACAGGAGCTGCTTAACGGGCTAGTAGAAGGAAAACTACAGCCCTCGCAAACTCTTTTAGATCAAGCGTGGCAGGTTAAGCTCAATTTAGCGCAGTCTTTTGTCTGTCAAGCTCTGCTAGTAGAACAATGGGAGGATAAGCCGATTTCTTATTGGCAGGAACATCGAACCGATTTCCAATATTTATTAGATTCGTTAGTGGAAGTATTAGAACGCGACTTAGACGCTAGTGTATGGGAAGCAAAAGACGGGATCGGCTTGTTACTGCCAGTGAAGGCGAACTGTCAAAATAGTAAGCAGCAAAGTATCGATTTTGCTGAGTCAGTTTATCAGGTCGTAAAGTCTCATTTTCCTACAGCCCAGGTCTCCATTGGGTTAGCGGAGTTTTTTGAGGATTCTTTTTCTAGTATAAGTGCCGCTTATAGTCAGGCTTGTGATGCCGCTTACCTGGGCGATTTAGTAGAACCGGAAACGGCGATTCATCACTATTTGGATTTAGGCGTTTTGCAAATTCTACCGTCTTTATCGGAAGAAGAACGGGTTAAAGCATTTATTTGGCGTAATATTGGCAAACTGCTTGAATATGATAAGAAAAAAGGCAGTCAATTTCTTGATACCTTAGAAAAAATACTGCAAAATGAAAACCTCAAAATTGTGGCGGAACAATCTTTTGTGCATCATCAAACGATCATTTTTCGCAAAAAACGGATTGAGGAGATTCTCGGTGTGTCGCTAGAGTCTTTTGAAACGCGGATTACCTTAGCGATGGCGTTGAAATTATTTCAAGTAGCAGTTCGGCGGAATTGCTGGACTCTTGATGAACCTTAATAAATCACTAAAAAGACAGAAAAAAGGATGTCGTACTTGTGTTTCAGTACGGCATCCTTTTTTAGTAGGATCTAAATATATTGCAGTGTTTTGCCTTAGAAGCTGCGACAAAGCAGGCGTTTTTGGTAGCTTCTGGCGGCGAGTGACAAGGAATAGTTTAAGATAAAGTAGGTTGCGGCAATTAAGCCGAAGATGGCAAAAACTTGGGCAGTAGAGCCATATTGCCCCATAATAATCATGCCTTTACCGGTAAGTTCTTCAATACCAACAGCCCACACAAAGGAAGTATCTTTGATGACTGTTGTGCATTGCGATACAAGTGGCGGAATCATATTACGTAAGGCTTGTGGCAAGATGATATAGAGCATGGTTTGCCAATAAGTGAATCCTTGGGATTTGGCTGCTTCCCACTGCCCACGCGGCAAGGAGTTTAAACCGCCACGGACGATTTCAGCAATAATAGCTGAGGTAAAGACAGTCATAGCGGCAATGCCCGCATAAATTGGCGGGAGATTTGTCATAAATCGCGCGGCTAAAATAAAGAGCAATAGCGGCGTATTGCGTACTGTTTCGATATAGAGAGCGGCTAGCCTTGTTAAAAGCGGCTGATCGCTAAAACGGGCTACGCCGAGGATAGTGCCAAAAATCATACTAAGGACAATCGAGCCTATGGCGATATAGAGAGTCGTCAAGAGGCCTTGGCCAAGGAATAGAAAAAACTGTGGTTGTAGAAGCTCTTGGATCATAAAGACACCTCCAGTTTTTTCTCCAGACGGCGAGCATAGCGAGCTAGCGGCAGACAGAGAAGAAGATAGAGGATGGCTGTTATTACATAAGCCGGTCCATAGTATAAATTGTTACTGGCCCAGGAGTCAGCTTGATACATGAGATCACCACCGGCTACCATGGCCAGAACAGATGTGTTTTTAATCAGGCTCACAGCTTGGTTGGTCAAGGGCGGCAGGGAAATCCGTCTAGCTTGCGGCAGAATAATATAGCGCATAGCGCTCCAATAAGAAAAGCCTTGTGAGATCGCTGCTTCCAACTGACCGCGCGGGATAGATTGAATGCCAGCCCGGACCACTTCGGCCACATAGGCGCCGTGATAGACGCCAACGCCGAAGACGCCTACCGAGAAAATTGGCAGCATAATGCCAAGGTGAGGCAGCGCGTGATAGAGGAAAAAGATTTGAATGACAAGCGGTGTATTTTGAATGGCTTCCACGTAGATTCGATTGATGACACGGACTGATTTGCCTTGCGCTGCGCCCAAGACGCCGAAGAAAATGCCAAGCGCTAGTGACAGAAGCAGAGCCAGCAGCGACAAGACGATGGTCATAGCGAATCCTTCGGCGAAGATGGGCCAGTCGCGTAAGACGGCAGCCCATTTAAAGGCGGCAAAGGGACCCATTTTATTTAATGCCCCATTTTTGAATCAGTTTATCAAGCTCACCGGATTTTTTCATATCCGCAATGGTATCATTGACAAGCTTGGCTAGAGCGTCATTGCCTTTCTTCGAAGCAACGCCGTATTCCTGAGGACTGAAACGATCAGGCAGAATCAACGTGGAATCATCAAGATAGCCAAAAAGAATGGAGCCGTCGACCGAGAAGGCGTCAACGCGGCCAGCATCAAGAGCCGATTTAATTTCAGGATAGGTACCAAATTCCAAGAAGGAGACTTTCGCCCCTTGTTTTTCGGCTGCTTCTAGTACAGCTTGTTTGGAAGTTGCACTTTGAGCTACACCGATTTTTTTACCATTTAGATCTTTTAGCGTTTGAATACCAGAGGCTTTTTTCACCATAATGCCGACGCCGTCAGTGAAATAAGGATCCGAGAAATTATAGCTTTTTTTGCGTTCTTCCGTAATCGTAAAGGTACAAATATCAAGATCTACTTCGCCGTTATCGAGGAGCGGGCCCCGTGTTTTTGCCGTTACGCCTTGGAATTCTACCTTGGATTCATCACCGAGAACTTTTTTGGCGATCGCTTTGGCTAGGTCAATTTCCATGCCTTCAATTTGATTCGTTTGCGGATTTTTAAAGCCGAATTTCGGTACGTCTACCTTGACGCCGACTTTTAATACGCCGCGATCTTTAATCGCTTTGATATCGGCAGGCGTTCCAGAAGAATCAGATTTTGCACTTGGCGTACTACCGCCGCAGCCGCCTAAAAATAATGCTCCCATAACCATAATAGATGCTAGTAGCGTCCAGCCTTTTTTCATTATGCTTTCCTCCTGTAAAATAGATTTTAATGTGAACGTAAGATTCGGCTCAAAAATAGTTGAGTTCGTTCGTGCTGTGGCTCTGTAAAGAAATGCTCAGGATTGCCTTCTTCTAAGATTTGCCCGCCATCCATAAAAATAACGCGGTCGGCTACTTGACGGGCAAAGCCCATTTCGTGGGTTACTACGACCATCGTAATGCCTTCTTTGGCTAAATCAATCATTACATCAAGTACTTCCTGAATCATTTCGGGGTCAAGAGCGGACGTGGGTTCGTCAAACAACATAATCTGGGGCCGCATGTTGAGGGCGCGGGCGATTGCCACACGCTGCTGCTGACCGCCGGAAAGCTGTGATGGATAAGCAGAAGCTTTTTCTTTTAAGCCAACGCGATCAAGAAAATCGAGACCTGTTTCTGTTGCCTCTTCTTTACTGATTCCTTTGATCAAAGTTGGCGCTAGCGTCAGATTTTCTAAAACGGTTTTATGCGGATACAAATTGAATTGTTGAAATACCATGGCTACAGATTCTCGTACCTTGCGCACTGGCGCTTTCGGATCGGTGATTGTTACGCCGTCGATGGTAATGGAGCCGGAAGTAGGTGTTTCCAAGAGGTTCATCGAGCGAATTAAAGTGCTTTTACCTGAGCCGCTTGGGCCGATTACGACTAGCTTCTCGCCATTTTTTACTTCTAAGTGAATGTTTTTTAATACATGGTTTGTGCCAAAATACTTTTCTACCCCATCTAATAGAATCATCATATCACCTCCCTGTAGCAACATAAAAAGACAAAACGACTCTTCTGCAAGCAGAAGAGTCGTCATTGACTCCAAGACAAGAAGACTCACTTACGGTTCTGTAAGTGAGTCTTCTTTGACTCGAAAATGTAATTTTGTATACCTATTATAGACGAAACGACTGAAAATTTCAATAGACTAGATGTAAGACTTTTATATCACTTATTATGCTTTTTTATAATAGATGCAAGACGTTCAATACCTTCCTTGATTTTTTCTGGCGGCATACCAGAATAATTTAGGCGGAAGTGATTGCGTTCATTTTGATCAGGGAAGAAGATGTGACCAGGAACAAAAGCTACTTTATTTTCTAGACAATCTTGTAGTAAGTCCTTTGAGTCCATCTGTTTGGGGAGCGTAACCCAAGTGAAGAGTCCTCCTTCGGGACGTGTAAAGGTCACATTTTGCGGGAACGTTTCCGCCATCGTTTTTAACATGATATCGCGACGACTGCCATAGAGGGCAATGATTTTTTTAATATGTTTTTCAATATCGTAAAGCTCCAGATACTTAGCAACTTGCAACTGACAGAATGACGAGGAGTGAAGATCAGCTGCTTGTTTCACTGTGGCAAACTTAGCAATAATGGCCGGATCGGCGGCAACCCAGGCAATTCGCATGCCAGGACAGAAGATTTTGGAGAAAGTACCGACAAAAATAACCAGACCGGCTTTGTCGAGCGATTTTAAGGATGGCGGCAGAGTCCCTTCAAAACGAAGTTCGCCGTAGGGGTTGTCTTCGACAATCGGAATATTGTATTTTGCGGATAAATCGACTAGGGCGTGGCGCCGTTCTACAGACCAAGTGCGCCCCGTTGGATTTTGAAAGTCAGGAATGACATAGATGAATTTTACATTTTGAGTAGCTGTTAAAATTTTTTCTAATTCCTCGGGAATCATGCCTTGTTCATCAGTGGGAACACCGATAATCGTGGGCGCATAAGGCGAAAATGCGCTAAGAGCCGCCATGTAAGTCGGGCTTTCGCACAAAATCACATCGCCAGGGTTAATGAAAATACGAGCGGCAAAATCAAGAGCTTGCTGCGAGCCGCTCGTAATTAAGAGATTGTCAGCAGTGAGTTTTGTGCAAAACTTTTCATTAAGCCGTGCGGCGATTTGTTCGCGCAATTTAGGAAAGCCTTGGGTGGACGAGTACTGAAGGGCTTGGACGCTCGATTCTTTCAGCATTACTTCAGTAGCATGGGCTACTTCTTCTACGGGAAATACTTCGGCGGCAGGGAGTCCGCCAGCAAAGGAAATAATGTCAGGACGTTGCGTGAGTTTTAAAATGTCATCAATTTCTTCCGTGTTCATGGAATTGACAGCATGTGAGAAAACAATTGACATAGTATACCTCCTAGAATGACTGCAATTTACAGTGTTGTGATTTAATAATAGTAGGAAGGAATAGTAATGTAAATATCCAATTGTAATATTGTAAGATACCAATTTCAGCAAAAAGGCGGTTTTGGATTTATGGATATAACCAATTTACTAAGCAACTGGACGGTACAAGTCGATGGAGCTGTACCAATGTATATTCAATTAGCTAATGTTTTTACGGCTAAGATCCAAAATATGACTTTGCAGCCAGGCGATAAATTGCCGCCTGAGCGAGAACTGGCAAAGGCGCTCAACGTAAGCCGAACTACGGCAATTAATGCCTATAAATTGCTAGAAGAGCGAGGATTGGTCCTTACGAAAATCGGCAGTGGAACCTATGTGGCGGCTGTTACGAAGCAGATGGCAGAAACGACTCCTGTCCCCTGGGAGCAGCTATTTACGCCGCAGTATCGTACACCGACATCCTCCATTATTCGCAACCTTGTGGCAATGCCTGCTGGGGGGAATCATATTTCTTTTGCCACAGGAATGCCTGATCCGGCCTTTTATCCTTTGCATATTTTACAGGAAGGACTGGTAAGTTCTGTAGACTCTGTTGATAGAAGCGATTTTGGCTACATGCCGACAGAAGGCTATCCTTCCCTGCGTAAGGCTCTCGCGCTTTGGCAAAAATCCTATGGGATTGAGTCAGAGGATGAAGGAATTCTTATTATATCAGGATCCCAGCAAGGGCTGTATCTCATTGTTAAAGCGCTTATTGAACCGCGCGATTTTGTCGTAGTGGAATCGCCTACCTATCTTGGCGCCATTCAAATTCTTGAGTCGGCAGGGGCCCGTATTTTATGTCTGCCGCCAGGGGATTCACTGCGGCTTGATGTGCTAGAAGATTATCTTATTCGCTATCGGCCTAAGTTTTTCTATACGATTCCTACTTTTCAAAATCCGACAGGACGTGTTATGTCATTACAAGAACGGCGGGCGCTGCTGGCTTTGGCAGAAAAGCATCACTTAGTTCTGGTTGAAGATGATCCTTACGGCCATCTCTATTACGAGCAAAAGCCGCCATTATCTTTAAAAGCGTTAGATACTTATGGTGGCGTCATTTATTTAAGCACTTTTTCTAAATCGCTGTTTCCTGGTCTGCGCATAGGTTGGTTAACAGCGCCTGCTGCGGTGGTAAATCGGCTGGCCCAGGAAAAACAGTATGTAGATTTACAAAGCAATAATTTATCGCAGAAAGTTCTAACAAGCTATCTTGATACAGGTGACTTTGAAGCGCACCTGCAAAAGATGCGCGCTATTTATAAGCTGCGTCGTGATGCAATGGCTCAGGCTTTGCAGCGTTATTGCGCGGGATTTCTTGATTTTCCTATACCGGAAGGGGGATTTTACTTGTGGTGCACTTTAGCGCCGCGCATTTCCGGCAGAGAATTTTGGCAAAGGGCTGCAAGAGCTGGCGTTTCGTTTGTTCCTGGTGAAGCCTTTTATGCTGGCATTGGCGAAAGCCAGCAATTTCGCCTTTGTTTTGTCTCACATGAAGAGGAAATATTACGAGAAGGGGTAAGGCGGCTCGGGCGAATTCTTGCATCAGGTGATGTTTGGACAGAACCAGCTACAAGCAGCGGCAGTCGTCCATTGATTTGAAAACGGTTTTCATAAGTGTAGAGAAATATGTTATGGAAATAAAAAAGTATTGACTTTTAGGCTTGCCTCTCTTATAATCAATATCAACAAGATATTGTTGTGCAGAGGGAGTAACCTTTACAGCATAGTCGTCAATACGGTGCAATCGCACTCGGCTATGTTGGCATGAATTTTTCGTGTCGGTAAGACTTTGCTTATGTGATTTAGTCATATAAGTGAGGTCTTTTTATTTATATATAGCTAAAATTAGCAAATAACAGGAGGATGACTTATGTCAGAACGACTTACCTTGCATGATGTCTTACGCGAATATGGCACACCGCTGGTCACGTTAGGGGTTCATGCATCAGAAGAAGAATGTCTAAAACTTCGAGAACGACTGCTCGCAATTCGTGATGTTAGCAATGCAAAAGAGCAGGGCTACTTAGAAGTAGCGTGCACTTTTTATATTGATGTGCATGATATTGATCGCTATTTATCGGGAGAATTGCCTACACTTGGTGAAATTTACACTTTTCCCGAAGACGTAAAGTCTCATAAGGAGGAATAACATGAAAAAGTTACTACTAATCACATTTATGTTTATGTTTGCATTTCAGTCTATGAGTTTTGCTGCTGTCGGCGGCTCCAAAGGCGGTAGTTCTGCGCCGAAGTCTTCGCCGAGCATGTCTCAGCCAGCACCTAGCTCATCAGGTTCCCTTGCACCGAAAAGTTCAGAAAGTACAAGTTCTGGATACAAGCCATCGGCGCCAGCTAGCAGTTACAGTGACAAAGCACCGGCTGCAGCGGCAAAACCGCAGCAACAAGCGGCTCAACAGCAATCTACAGGCAGCAGTTTCTTGCGTAATGTAGGTCTCTTTGGCGGCGGTATGCTCCTTGGCAGTATGCTTGGTAATATGTTTGGTTTTGGTTCTGCAGGCATGATGTCTGATATTATTGGCATGCTCTTTAATGCGGTGTTTATTGGTTTGGTTTTCATGGCTATTCGTTACGCCTGGAACCGCTATCAAGAAAGCAAGGCAGAAAAAGAACGGAATAACAGACGCTGGCATTAAGCTAGACGTTTGATCATATAGAAAGGCAGGCCGTCGAAGCGCTTCGACGGCCTGCCTAGTTTCTGAGAAAAATAAATCAATCGGCTGTAATGAGTTTGTCTTCTTTAATGATGTGCTGAGCCAGCCAGTCACAGACGAAATCTAGCATTTCTAACAAGTACTCATTCTGGCCATTGTCGATTCGATCAAGGTCGATCGTATCAATTTTGTCTAAAAAATCCTTATGAGTTGCCATTTGGGAAAGGAGTTTTCGATAGCCAATCTTTTTCATGTATTCTTCTTCGGCATGAAAATGATAAATGGTGTACTCTTTGAGCTCTTCTAAAATCGCAATAATGTCGTTGTATTTGTCGAGAATCAAATCATTGCGTAAAAGCTCGTACATGCGGTTGGCGATGTCAAAAAGATGTTTGTGCTGTTCGTCAATTTCAGGTACACCGATGGCGTATTCGTCAGACCATTGAATCATAAAAAAAACTCCTTTATTAGTAATAATTAAAATAGTGTCTTTGTTAATTCGCACTAAAAAAGAAAAATCCTGCTAAAGAAATATTAAAATTTTGTTATGATGCTAGATTTTACATACAAATAGAGCATTGACAAAGACAAAAAAGCGTAGTATATTACAGATTATACAATTCATAAAAATTGATTTTGAGAAATGTAATGAAGAAGAAAAGTAAGCAGGCAAAAGCTGCAGAGAGCCAATGGTTGGTGGAAATTGGCGCTGATACCTGTTGAATCCGCTTCGGAACTGCTAGGGACAGAACCTAGTCCGGCATGACGCCGTTATCATCAGCAAAGGTCATAGTAATATGACAAATAAAGGTGGCACCACGTGAGAAACCGCTCTCGTCCTTGACAAACGTCAGGATTGAGAGCTTTTTTTGTTATCCAAAAAGCTGTGCAGCAGTCTTACTTGGCCAGTAAGAGAGTAGAAAAAGCGGAGGGGTAATCATGAAAATTTTAATTTCGGAAAAAATTGCCGATAAAGGCGTGGAAAAACTGGTACAAGAAGGAGCTACGGTTCACGTTCTGCCTAATTTAAGTCGTGAAGAGCTTTTAGCGAAGATTGGTGAATATGACGGATTGATTATTCGCAGTATTACCCAAGTAAATGATGAACTGTTGGAACATGCGCCCAACTTGAAAGTGGTAGGACGGGCTGGCAACGGTGTTGATAATATTGATGTAGAAGCGGCAACGCGTCGCGGCATTATCGTCGTGAATACGCCGGAATCGAATATCGTATCGGCGGCAGAACTAACTATTGGTCTTTTACTGGCCTCTTGCCGTAACATTCCTAGAGCGAATGATCGTGTGCGCGGTGGCAGCTATGATCGCGCCGGTCTTAAAGGGATCGAACTTCTTGGCAAAACCTTGGCAATTGTCGGGTTTGGCAAAATTGGCTCCTTGGTCGCTACACGTCTTAAGGCTTTTGGTATGCACGTGATTGCCTATGATCCCTATATTAGCGACGCCCGCTTTAAAAAATTCGGCGTAGAGAAAAAGGAAACCCTGGAAGAATTGATGCGAGAAGCTGATATTTTAACAGTGCATACGCCGAAAACGGAAGAAACTCTCGGGATGATCGGCCACGAACAATTTAAAGCAGCGAAACGCGGCCTTCGTGTTGTAAACTGCGCGCGCGGCGGCATTATTGATGAAGCTGCTCTCTTAGAAGCGATGAAAGAAAAGATTGTGGCGAGCGCTGCCATCGATGTTTTGATGAGCGAACCTCATCCTAATACGCCGCTCTTTGATTTTGATAATGTGGTATTCACACCGCATTCTGGTGCTGATACGAAAGAAGCGCAAGATAATGTGGGCGTGACGATTGCGACAGAGGTCATCAGCGCGTTGCGTGGCGAAATTGTACCAAACGCTGTCAATCTTCCGACGATGCCTACTCAAGAATTTGAATCCTATATGGCTTATTTAAAACTAGGCGAAACGATGGGCAAACTCTATTATCAATGGGAGAAAGAGGCTGTTGAAAAAGTAGAAATTACTTATAGCGGCGAAATCGGCTCAGTCGATACGTCAGCCATTTCCTTAGCCGTACTCAAAGGAATTTTAGAGCCTGTCTTAAAAGAAAAAGTCAACTATGTAAATGCTTCACTCCTAGCAGAAAGTCGCGGCATCAGCGTGATCGAAAGCAGAAAATCTTCGTCTGAAAATTACTTAAATCTCCTACAGATTAAAGTGGTTTCCGCCAAGAAAACCTTTACAATTAGCGGCAGTGTTTTTGGCAAAGGCGAAATGCGTATTGTCCAGATTAATGGTTATACCTTCGATCTGATTCCGAAACCTTGCATGTTGATTGCTGAAAATATTGACCGTCCCGGTGTTGTCGGGAACTTCGGTACTTTGCTCGGCAAAAATAATGTTAATATTGCTACCATGCAGTTAGGGCTAAGCGAAGAAGAAGCGCACGCTATGATGATCATGACAGTGGATTCACCGGTAGCGACAGAAACAGTAGAACTTTTAGGTCAAGTAGACGGTATTTTGAAAGTACGGTTTGCGAAAATATAATTCATCTCATAAATTATAGAAATATAGGTTAGAAAAAACCTTCTTGCTACGGCGAGAAGGTTTTTTTATAATGGTGAATATAAACCGTTTTAACGTGAAAAATAGAAAAGCTTCCTTAATAACTAGATAAAAAAAGAATAGGCATTTTATCATGGATAAAAGGATGTGAAAATCTATGTCAAAAGACGCTAAAGCGTATGATTCTGTTTGGAACCTTGCAGCAACTTATCGGCAACTGCCTGCGCTGTTTTACCGAGAACTTTCACCGCAGCCAGTGAGAGGGCCGAAACTAGCTGTCTTCAATGACAAGTTAGCTTTGCTGTTAGGTTTGGATAAAGATGCGTTGCAAAGCCGTGGCGGTGTAGCCGTTCTTGCGGGTAATGAAATTCCTCCTGGCGCCAAGCCTTTGGCACAAGCTTATGCCGGCCATCAGTTTGGCCATTTTACGATGCTTGGCGATGGGCGCGCGGTGCTGCTAGGTGAGCAAGTTACGCCGTCAGGTGAGGTTTTTGATGTGCAGCTAAAAGGCTCGGGGCTAACTCCCTTTTCACGCGGCGGCGATGGTCGGGCCGCGCTTGGCCCGATGTTGCGCGAATATATCATTAGTGAAGCGATGCATGGTCTAAAGATTCCTACGACGCGAAGCTTAGCTGTTGTGACTACGGGAGAACCTGTCATGAGAGAAACGGCTTTGCCTGGCGCTGTTTTAACACGGATTGCAGCCAGCCATATTCGCGTCGGGACTTTTGAATATGCGGCAAACTGGGGAACAAAAGCGGAACTAAAAGCTCTAGCAGATTATACCCTTAAGCGTCATTTTCGTGAAGCCCTTGAATCAGAGGCGGGGCAAAAAGAGCCTTATCTTACTTTATTGCGCGAAATGGGAAAACGGCAGGCGTGGCTCATTGCGAGGTGGCAGCTTGTCGGCTTTATTCATGGCGTTATGAATACAGACAATATGGCTATAAGCGGCGAAACCATTGATTACGGCCCTTGCGCCTTTATGGATCGCTATGACGAAGCAACTGTATTTAGTTCAATTGACCGAAATGGACGGTACGCTTATGGCAATCAACCGAAAATTGGCGCTTGGAATCTTGCTCGTTTTGCTGAGTCGTTGTTGCCGCTGCTCCATGATGATGAAGCGCAGGCTGTAGAGGCAGCACATACCATATTAGCTGACTTCGCTGTTTGGATTGAGACAGCCTGGTTCCAAGGCATGCGAGAAAAGCTTGGCTTATTTTCGGTACAGGATGGCGAAGGGGAAGAAGCCAACGATCTGATGCTGATTCAAGACCTGCTTGGTCTTATGAAATATCGTCAGGCTGATTATACCAATACTTTCCGTGGACTTACGCTCGGAAATCTCTCCGATCCATCGATCACTGCTTTAGCGAATGACAAAGACTTTGCCGACTGGCATAGTCGCTGGCAAACTCGTTTGTCGAAGCAGGGAGCAGGAGAGGAGGCAGTTCAGGCTTTGATGAAACAAGCTAATCCTGCTGTCATTCCCCGCAATCATCGTGTCGAGGCAGCACTGGCTGCCGCTGTGGAAGATGGCGACTATTCAGTGATGGACAAGCTCCTCGCGGTGCTGCAAGATCCCTATGCCTATACGAAAGAACAGGAAGAGTATGCAAGTCTGCCTGAATCGTCCAGTATTGCCTATAAAACGTACTGCGGTACGTAAGAGAGTCAATTAAGCGAGTAGATCAGGAAAATGTAATATAAATGCATAAAAGTAGCCCTTTTGTCCTAATGAATCGCAAGAAATTAGGATAAAAGGGCTATATTCTTTTACAAATATTGCCTTAGTTAGACAGGATATCTCTTTTTAAGATGATATCTGACGATCTAGTTAAAATCAAAATTGGCTTATCCCTTATGGGCGAACTCCTGGGGTGAAGTAATTGCAGTTGATTAAAAATTTTACAGTGAAATATAAATGGCCGCTCATTATTGGCGGCATTATTTTATTAGAAGGTGGTGCTTATTTCTTGGGAAGAATTTATACTACTGTTGCTGATCGTGCCGCGCATCCGGTTCAGAATCCACAGGATTTTTTGAACAATTTCAATGCATTGCAGAATAAACTCAATATTTCCGAGGAAAATGCAAAAATGTTGACGGCTGCAATAGAAAAGATCAGATCAGGCAAGTGTTCCTAAGCTTTCGCCAACAGCACTAAAAAAACGATATAACAGTTGGGGCGCCAATCATGAAAGATAATAAGAGAAAAACCCTCACGCATAAACAGTGAAGGTAAACATTTATAGGATCAGTATGGACCGGAACTGTGAGATCGGTGGTTGGTGGTGGAATCATGAATGGCAAGTCCGTTGCGGTTGACGTGGTGCAGTATAACACTCAAAATATTGCATACAAGTTGATTGACAACAAAGAAAATGTGATTGGATTGGTTAAGATGAGATTCTAAAAAAATGAACGAATTTATTAATCAAATATTTATACAAGAAGTTTATCGAAGCCAGATATGAATTGTATAATTTTTGCAACCAGAATATGGGTTGTAGAGCTATGCTGTGTCTTATCTATTCGCGAAAAAAATTTTTTAGACGATAAAAATCGGATCAGGATGGGGGTTGGTTCTTTGGTAAGGGATTAAAAGTTTTCTATAGATAATTTTTAGATTCACCCATTATGAGGACATAATTGTCCGTTTTCTAATAGAAAAGTTTGTATTATTATTGATGTAAAGACAAGTAGGAGGAATGGTCTATGAAAACACAGGGGCAAAAAATAAAGGAATTAAGAACTTCTCTTAAAATGACCCAAGAGACTTTAGCAGAAAACTTAGGCATCAGTATAAAATCTATACAAAGATATGAGACTGATAAATCTAAAACAGATACTTATAGTTTGAAAAAGATTGCAAAATTTTTTGATGTTTCCGCAGATTATTTGCTTGGATTATTGACATTTGAAGGGGAGTTTAGAGAAGGATCAAACAATAGTTTACAGAATGAGAAGAATAACGTTTTTTATAGCCATTACCTTAGATGCAAAAAAAGTACTGATATAGATGCATACTCTGAATACTATTGGATTTACTATGAGAAGAACAAAATAATTGGAGGGCAGACCGCCTGGAGTGGTTGGCTAGATGAAACGCATGTACTAGAGGTCAGAAAGTTGAGACCTGTCATTCCTATTAAAGCTATTGAAGTTTGTACAAAAAAATATGATGATCGACCAATGTTAGTCAATAATGAGAAAGATGCTATTATATTTCAAATTTTTGGGGGGAATGCAATCATAAAAAAAGAAATTTGTGAACAATGTTTACCAGAATTTTTGGAGAATTTCATAAGTGATCCTAAAAAACTACTCGTATAAGATTTCTGGAGCTATATTACAACTGCGGTGAGACCTTTTGTACGGGTTGAGATTATGCTAGAATTTTAAGTAATAATGTCAAATAATTGTTTTGCTGTTCTATTTTTTTTATATAATAAATGTGAATATTTATGTCGTATGTAAGGACGGTTTTTTTGTATTTAAGGAGTATGATATAATAAAAATATGTGAATTTATGTAAATGCCTGGAATACTTGCATTTGGACGTGCTCTATGACAGGTTATCTAAACTATTGATGCGAATGAAAAATAGCTGATTTATGAAATGACATACATTATCCCGAATACTCTGCTTGAAGTAGGCAAGTGTGAATTTGTTTTTTGTGAAGCAGATTTGCCATGTTCTTATGCTATATAGGGATACTGGGGAGGTTACCATATGGCTCCAATAGAGTGGTTTTCAAGCGAGACGTGTAAAAGAGGCTAGATTGGTACAAAAAGATATAACGCGGAGGTGGAATTTATGGCATTGCAAGATGAAATCAATGAAATGGCTAGGGTTATTCATACTGATGGTTATCCAATGTCCATAGGAGAACTCGCAAGTATTTATAAAGATAAGGAATTAGATATACATCCAGAATTTCAGAGGTTTTTTCGATGGGATTCGACTCAGAAATCAAACTTAATTGAATCAATTTTGTTAGGGATACCTATACCTCCAATTTTTGTTTCTCAAAACGAAAAGAATATGTGGGATGTAATTGATGGACTACAGCGACTTTCTACAATATTTGAATTTATGGGTATATTAAGAGATAAAGAAGAAAAAATTCAAGATCCGAGCGAACTAACAAAAACTAAATTTTTGCCATCACTTGATGGAAAGTATTGGGACAAAAATGACGATGAAGAAAATTCCTTAACAGTGGATCAAAGACTTCTAATAAAAAGGTCAAAACTTGATATAAAAATTATAAAGACATCTAGCAGTCCCAAAGCAAAGTATGATCTCTTTCAACGATTAAATACAGGTGGTACGCATTTAAGTCCACAAGAAATTCGAAATTGCCTACTTATCATGATTAATAAGGTGTTTTTTGAGAATTTAAATTTAATGAATGAATACTCCCACTTTAGAAATTGCATACCATTATCTGATAATAATTTAGAGCAGCAAGTAGACATGGAGTTTGTGGTTCGGTTTATTGTGTCAAGACACTGTAATTTTGAGAATATCAATAAAGACGAGAACCTTCATGAATTTTTGACCGATAAAATCACTGAAATTGCTCAAAATGAAGAATTTGATATTGAAGCTGAAAAACAAGTATTTGAAGAAACGTTTGAATATCTAAATAATCTTTTAGGCGAAGATTCATTTAGAAAGTATAATAGTGAGAAGGAAAAGTTCATTGGACCTGTTTTAATTAGTGGATTTGAGGTCGTGGTGCTTGGGATAAGTAAAAATATTGAGTATATAAAAAGTAAAACAGGTAGTTGCGTTAAAGAAATGATACAGGGTATATATGATTGTCAAGAATTTAGAAATAGTGTGGCTCATGGGGTACGTGCGGTAGATAGATTCAAAAGGCTTTCGCTCTTTAGTTTAGAGAGGTTTAGTCATGAAGATTAAGTCTATAGAAAAGCTTCAAGATAAAATTGATAAAGAAATGGCTTGGAGGAAGAAGGAACTCTTAAATTTTAGACAATTAGTACAAACCAATACTGATAATCAAAAAACACTAATAAGAGCTGGAATTGCTTTACTTTGCGGACACTTTGAAGGGTTAATAAGAATGAGTTCCAATTACTATGTTGTGTTTATATCGTGTAAAAAAATCCCAATTAATCAAATAAAGAATAGTTTTATTGCGCTAAAACTGAAAAAAAAGATGATGGAGTGTTCGAAGACAGAGAAATCTAGTATACATAAAACTTTATTTGATAAACTTGATGAAATAAAGGATCAGTTTTTTGAAATTAAATACTCAGACGAGGACTTAATTATTAAAACAGAGTCAAATCCATCTTCAGAGCGCGTAAGAGAGATAATGCGTACTCTAGGACTTGACTTTTCAGTATTTGAATCAAAAAAGCATTATATTGATAGTCGATTGCTGGCGCAAAGGCATAAAATTGTTCATGGCGAAAACTTAGAACTTAGTTTAGAAGATTTTACAGAAACATTTGATATAATAATGGAAATAATGGAAAATTACACGAAGATCATAATTGAGGCCGCCGAAAATGAAACTTTCAAGAAATGCGTGTAAGTTAGGATGGATAAAAGGTGACCTGGGTAGCAGAAAAAATAATTACTAAGACAAATACATATATAGATAATACTCCTAAAAATGAACGAACCGATAAAGGCCAATTCATTACTCCCTTTGAGATTGCTAATGTAATGTCGGATATGTTGACAATAGAAAAACAAAGCATATCAATATTGGACCCAGGAGCTGGTTCGGGTGTTTTGGCAGCTTTATTAATTGATAAAATACTTAATGAGGGATATGTAAAAGAAATCCAAGTAACTCTATATGAAAATGATTTGCTTATATTAAACTTATTACAAAGCAATATGGTGGAAGTTTATAAAACATGCTTAAAACATAATGTTAAGCTTATTTTTAATATTAATAGTAGTAACTTTATAACAAAAAATAAAAATATTTGGATGACGGAAGAATATACTGGAAGTTATGATTATGTTATATGCAATCCACCCTACATGAAGTTAAATAAAAGTTCATTAGAAGCACAAACTATGAATAGTATTGTATATGGTCAACCTAATTTGTATTTTCTTTTCATGGCAATGGCAGTTAAACAATTGAAGAAGGATGCACAAGCTGTTTTTATTGTGCCAAGAAGTTTTTTTAATGGCAGTTATTTTCGGAAATTTAGAGAGTGGTTATTAATGAATTCATCAATTGAGAGGATTCATCATTTTGAATCAAGAGAACGAGTTTTTAGTGGGGAAATACTACAAGAAACTGTGATATTGAAAATTATAAAGTCAGATATTAGTGAAATTAATATTACAACTTCATATGACTCACATGACATGCAAAGTTGTAAATCAATTTTAGTTACTAAAGATCTTATAATTTCAAAAAAATTTAATACAATACGACTGCCTTTAAATAGAAAAGATTCATGGACAGTTTTTACTGTTGATTCATTTAAAAATACTTTCTTTGAATTAGGTATTAAATTTTCGACAGGACCTATCGTTGATTTTCGGAGAAAAGAATTTATAAGTAAGGAAAAAACAAAAAATACGGTACCTCTAATTTGGTCATGTAATTTCACAAAACACAAGATTTTTTGGCCATCTGAGAACATAAAATTTCATCAACATATTCTAAAAAATAAAAAAGTATTGCCTTATTTACTTCCGAAAGATGATTATATTTTGGTAAAGCGATTTACAACAAAGGAAGCGCGAAGACCTTTAAAAATAAATATTCTTTTAGCAGAGAATATTAGTTACGAGCGGTTTGGAATTGAAAATCATATAAATTATTTGAAGTCAACTAAATTTATTAACCGACACATTTTATGTGGGATAGCTGTTCTATTGAAGTCTCAATTATACAATGACTATTTTAGAATTATTAACGGAACAACACAAGTTAATGTGAGTGATCTTAATGCCTTGCCATGTCCAGAACTAACAATTCTTGAAATGTTAGGAAAAGAATATCTTTCTGTTTTTATTAAAGACGATGATATCCAGGAGAATAAGATATTAGAAATACTTAAACTACGACAAAGTCTTTAAGATATAGTAAACAAGTAAAGTAGGATATGAAATGACATGACATGGAATGAAGAGTACCGATCAATATAATTGGGTGTATCCCGAATTCTGTGTAAACTCCAAAATGCAAGTATAGAATAGAGCAAAAAATTATTGGGCGGCAGCGGTT
>URQW01000036.1 GCA_900550105.1 uncultured Pelosinus sp. | reverse complement strand
AACCGCTGCCGCCCAATAATTTTTTGCTCTATTCTATACTTGCATTTTGGAGTTTACACAGAATTCGGGATACACCCTTCATTAGCTGCGGTGAAATAAGAAATGCAGTTGCCGCCGTTTTGCTTCGATTTGTACATTGCACTATCCGCTTTTTTTATCAAAACGTCTGCTTCCTCGCCGTCATCAGGCGAGAAACTAATACCAATACTTGCTCCCACTGCGACCATCTGATTTTTTACAGCAATCGGTTTTTGGCATGCTATAAGAATCCTCTCAGCAATAGCAGCAGCAACTCCCAAAGAGTCAACCTTCGATAAGATGAGCATAAACTCGTCGCCACCCATGCGGGCAACAGTATCACCGATTCGAATAGACGCTTCCAATTGTTTAGCAATATGCTGTAGTACTATATCTCCAGCATCATGTCCTAGCGAATCATTCACATTTTTAAACCCGTCTAGATCTACAAAAACAATAGCAATTTGTTCAGCATGTCTTTTGCGGTTAGCTAATATGGTAGATAAACGGTCATAAAACATTCTGCGGTTGGGGAGGCCTGTTAATATATCAGAGAAGGCTAATTGCGCTATTTTTTCCCGGTAATTCTTGTGTTCAGTAATATCTTGAATTATGCCTACCATGCGCGAGGGGGACCCGTCATCATTCCAATCTATCTGTCCTAATACTCGGCAGTGATGTTGAGTGCCATCTGTATGGAAAAAGCGAAATTCACTGTCATAGGGGATTTTTTGGGAGAGGGCTCTGTCTAATGCCTGCGAAAGTACTGTTTGATCATCAGGATGAATCAGTCTAAAAAAAGGAGCCCAACTTTTTATTTTTTCATCGTAAACCATACCCCAAATTTGAAAAAAATACTCTGATAATATGATTTCATTACTGGGGAAGTTCCAAACCCATTGCCCGATGTTGGCAATTTGCGCAGCTTGATTCTGCGTAATTTCTTTATCTTTCAGAGCTTTATTCGTTTCTATGATCACCAAGTTTTTTCTTTGGAGTTCACGCATGATCGATGTTAATTCACGATTAATTAAGTCGAATTTTTTTATAAAAGTATCGTCTGTTAGCAAAGGTTTATCAATGAAAATATAGAAGTGGTCGTCACTTTGAAATATATGGCAGATAGAACGGTATCTTGCTGTTCTTGTCTGGAATGTCCACTTAGCTTGTTGATAGCGTTGTCCATCCTTCAACATAACACCCGCAATCGTTTCAGGTGCTAGAAACTCAGTAATTGATTTTCCTAGTGGCTTTTCTACTAGTTTAAGTAAACGTGAAAAACCACGGTTGCAATGAATAATCACTCGGTCTTGATCTAAGATGACAATGGCGACACTATCGCTATAGGCCTCCACATATTCAGCAAGTATATCTAGGTTTTTATCCCAAATAGGATTATTCTTCATGAATCTTTCCCTCCCCGCGATTCCACCAATCAGCAAGCAACTTTACAGCTTCTCGGCTATCAGCGCAATAGGCATCTGCCCCAGTGGCTCGCCATAATTCCGGAGAAGAAGCGAAAGCAAGGCCTCCAACCCAAATCTTAATATTTTGTAAAGTACTATCTTTTTTTATTTCCGAAATGATTTGACAGACGCTATCAATATGGTAGGGGATGACAACGGATATGCCTAATAAATGTGGCTTGATTTCCCGCAAGATTTTCAGTATATCATCAATGGTTGACTGGGGACCAGGATTCTCAACTTGCCACCCATCCATTTCCAGTAGATCTGAAAACATTCTTGCTCCCACAGCATGTTCTTCATTAGGCGCTAACATAATAAGAACTCGTCCTTTGGTCGCGGCACCTAACACGAATTTGCTATACATTACTGACATTACCCGTGTGGCAATCGCCGTCGCCAAACATTCTTGCGCTGCCGATATTTCACCTTCTTCCCAGAGACGGCCAATTTTATGCAAACAAGGAGCCAACACATCCACATAAAAATCTCCTAGCTCGCGGGGTGAATGGATGAAAGCTGTGATAAATTCCAAACATGATTTGTAGTCGCTATTCAGCATTAAATCAAGAAGCGTTTCTCCCATTTCGTGCAAATTATTAGTTGCGGGCAACGTTTGATAGTCAGGTGAATCAGCTAATGAAATAAAAGAATCATGATGGTCCATCATCCATTGGTAAATTTGATTTATTTCAGTAGCAGCCGCGGGAGTAAGTGTGTCTGAAATTGCTCTTTGCCACGAGCGGAGTTCAACCGGAAAATATTTATAAGAAAAGCCTCTTAAGTGGTAAGAACGATATAACCAAACAATGACAGGAGCCAGTAGCTCGTAAGCGTTAAACCGAAAAATGGTGCTCATACAACGTACGTGGTATCGATGATTGTCATACATTAGAGATAAACTATTATATCCGATTAACTCCCCAATACCAGCGTTCTTGCTTAACTCTGCATCAACTAGATCAGCCATCTTTTCGATATTAGCGTGATACTCATTAGCAGATGTCATCGATATGACAGGCAAGTGAAGGGCACTATCCAAAACAGAGATCTTCAAATCCACATAACTCCTTTCAATAGTCACTGCAACTTTCTAGTGGATGCATCGTTGCTATTTTTGTGATAGTGCTCTTTAAAAATAAAAATCGCTAGATTCCACTTTTAGTAAAAATGGCAACCTGGCGATCATAAGCAACTTTTTGCTATTAGACCCATGGCTTTGCGCCCTCACCTTTCAGTAAGTTAGCCCGCAAAATACTGGATAATAATTCTTTTTTTTACATTATATATCACTAAATTTTAACCTGTCAACCAATTAATGTAAGGTGTTAATATTCATATTCATGTCATAAATCTCTTTGATTCTTTCTTTTCATAAATTTCAAATAATTTTATTTGCAAAAGTGTGTACTTTACACTGCTCTTCTGTGGTATTTTATACTAAAGTAGTAGTAGATGAAATGCTAAGGGGGATGCGCTGTGAGTGAAATGGATAGCCGGATTCAGGAAATTTTAAAAAAGCGCGGCATTGCAGTAGGTAATGTGGATACTTTATTAGAATCAGATATTCCTGAACCGAAGGAAAGTACGAAAAAATTAATGGATATTTACTATACACTCAAAGTAACGGCTGATATGGAGGCTGCTTACTGGTATAACCGCACTTGGTGGGAAAATGACGGTGAAATTCTTGAGGTAAGACGAGCCAAAGCAGTGGCGGCTTCGTTAGCTCATATGACACCGACTATTTTGCCTTATGAAAAACTGGTTATGAATAAAACGAAGCATGTTCGCGGCGCCTTTCCTTTTCCGTGGGTTTGTGCCAGCTTTTTTAATGCCCAAGCAGAAGCGCTCATGGCGGAAGTGGATGCACCGGCAGAAAGTGAGGCTGATTCCGTCAGCGTTGTTGGCTCGGGCGGCGGCAATGTAACGCAAAGCCAGGGAAATGTCATTTCGATTGCTAAGAAATTTGGCATGCGTAAAGAGGAAATTCCGGTTCTCGTAAAGACGGCAAAGCCTTGGAAAGGCATTTCCGTGGAAGAATTGAGTGATAAATATTCACAAATGACGCCAGGCTACAGTCAGTTTAAAGAGATTATGGACAGTGTCATCTGTATGTTTGACTCCTTTGCCATTCCCCAAGGACGAGAAGTCATGAATTATTATTTACCGCTGCAATATGGTTTTGATCGCATTAGGAAAATGTGCGATGAAAAAATTGCGGAACTCATGGGCGAAGCCGGGGAAGACGGCGATTTTGGCATGAGCCGCGGGTACTATTATGTGGCTATGAAAGAGATTACTAAAGGGCTGAGTACTTGGTGTGAAAACTATGCCAGACAGGCTCGGTATTTAGCATCGATTGAAACCGACGCGGCGCTTAGGCAAAACTATGAGAAAATTGATGAAGTGATGAGCAATATTGCTCACAAGAAACCGGCTTCGTTCTGGGAAGCGTTACAATTGACTTTGTGCTGTCACTTGGGCGTTGTCAATGAAGATCCGCAGTCAGGTCTGTCGATAGGACGGCTTGGTCAAGTACTTCAGCCCTTTTATGAAAAAGATATCATCGATCAAGTGATGGATCAGGAAGCGGTTATTGAACTTTTGGAGTTATACCGCATTAAGATTACTTGTATTGAATGTTTTGCTTCGGCTGGCGTTTCTGGCGGTGTTTTATCAGGCAATACCTTTAATAACTTGTCGTTAGGCGGTCAGAATTATGATGGTCTCTCAGCAGTAACACCGCTAGAGTATTTGATTATTGAAGCAGGCATGCGCAATCAGACGCCGCAGCCGACGCTCAGTATTTTATATGATGAAAAAACGCCGGAAGATTTCTTAATGAAAGCGGCGTCTTGTACGAAACTGGGACTTGGTTATCCCGCCTGGATGAACAACCAAACGGGTATGAATTTTATGCTGCGTAATTATGGACCGGAGGGTATGGATCTGCATGATGCTAGAGCCTGGTGTTTGGGCGGCTGTCTCGAATCGGCGCCAGGCTGTTTTTTACCGCTCGACTATAACGGCAAACGTACCATGATTCCTGGCGGCGCTTCACCGACTTGCGGTACAGGCGTTCACTTTATTGCCATGCCGAAGGTGCTAGAACTTGTTTTGACAAATGGATTTGACCGCAGAACTGGCAAGCAAGTTTATCCGCCACATAACAAGTCGATTGATTCCTATGAAGCGATGCTAGATCAATGGAAAGCGTATATGGAACTGACCACAGAGGTAGTCAATCGTTGTAATAACTTACAGATGGATATTTGGCGTAAATATAATATGCCGGTAGTGAATTCGCTCTTAAAACCGGACTGTTTTACGAAAGGAAAACATATTGGCACAATGGGAGCTCGCTATAATGCTTCGATTAATTTCGAATCCTGCGGGACCATTACCTTCATCAATTCCTTAGCCTCGCTGAAACAGAATGTGTTTGATAAGCAGTGTTTTACCTTAGCGGCAATGACTGAAGCGATGCTGCATAACTTTGGCTTTAAAACAGCTTATGATACAGGCGTATATTCACCGGATTACCGCGAGAATACGGCAGAGAGCGCTCAATTTGAACAGATTTTTGCGGCTTGTCTCAACGCTCCCAAGTATGGCAATGCCGATTCTTATGCTGACGAAATTTTTAAAGCCTATCATGACTATATGCATGCAATGACGCAGCGTTATCGCTCCTACTATGGCAAGCCTTTATATCTTTGCCAGATTTCTGTTTCGACACATGGCCCGCAGGGCTTTGTGACGTTAGCCACAGCAGATGGACGGCTAGCGGGGACGACCTATTCCGATGGTTCCGTGTCGGCGGCTGCCGGTACGGATCAAAATGGAATCTATGCGATCTTTGAATCCGCTACGGTCTACGATCATTCGCTTCATCAAAATTCGCAAATGAATTTAAAACTGCATCCTTCGGCGGTGCGTGGCGTAAGCGGCACGAGGAAACTGCTTGATGTCGTTCGCTCCTATATGCGAAAAGGTGGTTTTCATGTGCAGTTTAATGTCGTAGATAGTGCGACGTTGCGTGATGCCCAAAAGGCGCCGGAGAAATATCGCGATCTCATGGTTCGCGTTGCTGGATTTACACAATACTGGTGTGAAATTGGCAAACCAATTCAAGACGAAGTCATCTATCGGACGGAATATGACGAAGCATAATAATCTGTAGGCGGAGGCGAATACTATGACTCATTATGACTGTAAGAATTATATTAACTTAGATTGTGAAAAGGGCATGTGCGCTATTAGTAAACAGTTTGTGGTAATTGACGGCGAAGGCAGCGAAGCTTGTCCTGCCTTTAAGCCAGCGGAAAAATGCGGTAACTGTAAACATTTTAGTAATCCTGACGATTATGGCGTCGGGACCTGTAAGGGCTTAGAAAAAGAACACTGGGCTTATGCAACTTGCGGCGCTTTTTCCTGCAGCGGCTATGCTGGTCGTTGAGGTTAGTTGATGGAAAAGGAAGGCTATTTATTTGATATACAAAGTTTTTCGGTTCATGATGGGCCAGGCTGCCGAACGAATGTGTTTTTTTCTGGCTGTCCGCTACAGTGTCGGTGGTGCGCTAATCCAGAAAGCTGGATTGTGAGACCTCATCTGCTGTTTGCCGAAGCGGTTTGTAAAGGTGATAAAGGCTGTCAGGCTTGCGCTGGCACTTGTCCGAACGAAGCGCTTACATTGCAAGCAACAGGAAAGCCGCGGCTTGACTGGGAGATTTGCCAGAACTGCACGACTTTTTCCTGCATAGAACTCTGTCCGAACAAGGCCTTAAAGCAGTGTGTTAAAACTTATACTGTGGTGGAATTGCTGAAATTACTGCGTCGCGATTTTAATCATTGGGGACCAACAGGCGGTGTGACTTTTTCTGGCGGAGAGCCTCTGCTGCAAGCTGATTTTTTATTAGCGATCCTGGCAGGCTGTCGGCGGCATCAGATTCATACGGCGATCGAAACAAGCGCCTATGCGAAACAATCGGTTTTTTTAGCAGTATTAGAAAAGATTGATTTTGCTTTTATTGATGTAAAGCATATGGAGGAAGCAACTCATCGCCAGGGAACTGGGGTTTCGAATCAGTTGATTTTAGACAATATTGCAGCTTTAAAGCCGTCAGGTTGGCAGGGGCGCCTCGTATTGCGCCAGCCAACGATTGCCGGATATAATGACAGTGTAGAAAATGCCCTTCACGTGATTGATTTTATGAAACAACATGATCTGTATGAAATTAACTTGCTGAAATTTCATCGCTTTGGCGCTACGAAGTGGCAGCAGTTAGGCAAGAATTACGAGTTTATGAATCATGGCGATGTAACGGAGGAAACTTTATACAACTTGCAAAATCTGTATCTCAATCACGATATAGCCTGCTATATTGGTGATGATACGCCTTTTTGAAGAGTGTTTATGAAGAAAAACGATGAGGAATTGCTGCTTGCGATTCCTCATCGTTTTTTATTATGATTAAGATAGAGAAACGAACGAGCGAGTGGGGGATACTCTGTGGAGTTAGTTAATACTTGTATTTATGAACATATTAAAGCGTATTTGCCGGTAATTGCTATTGTCCAATATAAAAAGGGACAATATATTCTTCGCTCTGAGGAAGATTTTCGGGAGATTTATTTTATTCTTGAGGGAACGGTTCGTGTGGAGTGTATTACGGAGTATGGCAAGAGTTTTCTTGTTGACGAGCTTTCGGAAAATGAGTTTGTCGGCAAGATCAGTTATATCTATGAACAGAATTTTTCCTGCGATATGAAAGCTGTCAGTTCGGTACGACTCTTAAAGCTTGACCAAGCAACCTTTGATAAGCTAAAAATGAATCCAGCATTTCTTAAGCTTTTTTTATATAAAACAAGTCATCGGATTTATATTATGTACAAAAAGTTGATGATGAAGAATCTCTTTAACTCGGAAGAATTGTTTGCGTTCTACTTATTACAGAATGCCGAGGCTGGACGCTTTCAATTTAAAAGCGTAATGGAACTTTGTAATTTTTTCCCCATTAGTCGTAAGGGTTTATACAATGTGATGAATCGTTTGATTGCAAAAAAAATCATCAAGAAAGAGAAAAACTGTATTCTCATTCTTGATGAGGCTTATATGGCGAAGCTAGCTATTCATGTTAAGGCCTTTAATCAGGAAGGTGAAAGTACGATTCGCCTTGAATGAGCCATCTTTTATTTGAATTTTATGAAATGCCATAGGAGATAGCAGATAAAATGCTATAATAATTGTCAGATAGGGAGAAAAGGGAGGAATTGAAGCGTGGAAAAATGCCAGGAAGCGATTCCATGGTATCGTGATTATCGATGGATTATTGTCGCTATTATGCTGTTAGGATCTGTAGTCAATTATCTGGATCGGGTAAATTTAAGTATTGCCAATACGACAATTTCGCGGGAATTTGGCTTAGATCCGATTCAAATGGGCTTGCTGTTATCGGCGTTTATGTGGCCCTATTCGCTGGCTAATTTGCCAGCAGGCTGGTTTATCGATAAATTTGGTACTCATAAAATCTTTTTAGGCGCTATTGGAATCTGGTCACTAGCGACGATTGCCGGCGGCTTCGTGCTAGGTTTTACGTCTATGTATATTACCAGAGTTCTGCTGGGAATTGCGGAAGCGCCCTTTTTCATTATTGGCGGGCAGATTACGCAACGGTACTTTGCCGAAAAGGATCGCGGTATGGCTTCTTCCGTCATTAATTTAGGACCAAAGATTGCTAATGGTTTTGCGCCGCCGCTGCTTACATTTCTTATGATTTATCTTGGCTGGCGCGGCATGTTTATCTGTCTTGGCTTGATGGGCCTTGCGGTACTTGCTTTGTGGCTAAAGTTTTATCGTAAGGATGATCTGGAATTTGTCGTAAAAGGAGCTGCTGAGCTTAATAGCAGCAAAGTAAAGCCGAATTTTTGGAAACTGTTCAATCATCCGACGTCTTGGTTGTTTAATATTGGCAATGCCGGTACGTCTTATGTATTTTGGCTTTACTTTACCTGGCTGCCTACGTATTTAACAACACAGCGTCATATGTCGCTGACAACAGCAGGCTGGGTTTCAGCCATTCCCTTTATTGCCGGGGTTATTGCCGTACCGATTGGCGGCTATATTTCGGACTACCTTATTAAGCGTGGTATGAATGTGATTAAGGCGCGAATGGTTCCTGCTGTAGGGGGCTGTATTTTAGCGGCTGTTGCTGTTATTCCGGTCAACTACGTACAGGATACAACGATTGCGATTGCGCTCATTACCGTGAGTCTGTTTGCTGGGGCGTTACGGGTTGGCGTTCTGTGGGCTTTAGTGGGAGATTTGGCACCGGCAGAAGCCGTAGGAACGTTTGGCGGGATTCAAAACTTTGCCAGTTTTGTCGGCGGTACGTTGGCGCCGATTTGTACAGGCTATATTTTGCAGGCGACAGGTTCCTATGATATGGTTTTTGTGGTGAGTGGTATTCTTTGCCTCTTCGGGGCTATTAGTTATGCCCTTGTACGGCGGCCTATCACGAGTGAAGAAGTCTTAGAAAAAAAGTGCGCTTAAGAAAGTGCTCTTAAAAATGTAAACTGTCGCACTAAAATGCTTTCTTATAGGAAAGCTGCTTTTAGTGCGACAGTTTTTTTAGTGGGAGGATTCTTCTTTGATTTTTTGTGCGGCAGAAACTTTTAGGACTGTAAAGTAGACCCAACAGGCGTTGATCAGCATGAGTAGGCTGGTGACAAAGAAGACGGAGCGAATTCCGAGAAAAGCGGCAGTCTGGCCGCCTAGTACAGAACCACTGAACATTCCTAAAAATTGTGCCGATTGATTATAGCCGAAAATCCGTCCGGTTACTTGATCAGGCGTTGTTCGTTTAATGAGCGTGTTGACAGAAGGCAGTAAAGCCGCTGTTGCTAAGCCTAACAGAAAGCGCAGACCGAGAAGCTGCCACTCATTTTTTACAAAGGCCTGAGGAATAAAGAGAAGACTGGCGATAAATAAAGCAGCAGTCATTACTTTTTCCGGCCCGATTTTATCAGAAAGTTTGCCAAGGCGAGGAGCGGAAATCATGCTGGCCAGCCCGGAAGCTGCAAAAACTAAACCAGAGATTAAGGCTACATGATCGGTTTCCAACATGAGCTGTTTGATATAGACCGTGATGATGGGTTCGATGGAAAATAAGGCGGCGCTTAAAAGATAGGTAGTTAAAAACATGGATAACAGCAATTTTCTTTGTGGAATCATTTGCCAAACTTGCTTTGTCGTGAAGATTTTTTTATCGCCTAAAGTGAAGTTCTCTTTTACAAAACAAAGTGTTAGGGCAAAAGCAATAAGGAGTAAAACGCTTGTTGATAAAAATACGCTTCTTACTCCGAGAAACTCTGCTAGAAATCCGCCAATGAGCGGGCCTAAGAGTGAGCCGCCAACCATGCCTGTAGACAAGGTGCCTAAAGCCCAACCAGCTCGATCTCGCGGTGTTTGCGTAGCAATCAAGGTAATTGCGCCGGAGTTGAAGCCGGAAATCGTCCCCATGAGCAACCGCAAGCCGACTAATTGATATACTGAAGTGACAAAGCTCATGAAAAATAATACAATCGCCATTCCGAGACTGGCCCTAAGCAGCATCGCTTTTCGGCCAAAACGGTCAGCTGCTTGCCCCCACAACGGCGAAACAAGCGCCATCATCATTCCAGTAATGCCAAAGGCAAGGCCTGACCACATTTCGATGCTTTCCAGATCGGAGACTCCGAGGTGTTCCACATAAAGCGGTAAGATCGGAGCAATCTGACTTAAGGCTGAGGCGGTAGCAAAAGCGCCAATCCAACAGATGAATAAATTTCTTTTCCACATTTCCATAAACAGACCCTCGCTTATCGGCTTTCTTTGAGAGCTTCAATACCATAAAGAAAAGTAGCAATCATTTGTTCATAGCTGTCTTCTTTGTCCGCTTTCTGAATAAACCAACCAGCTGCTTCTAGGGAAAGAAAACCGTGCATAACGCTGCGAAGCCCGCGTAGCGCATGGGTTGTATTGTCTTCGTCTAGATTATAGCCGTTCAGTACGGTTCGAATCACTGACATTAAATCCTGCAGCGCTTGCTGCAGATCTTTATTTTCCCGATTGGGTGTTGCGACAATGGCGCTGTATAAGCCAGGACGCTCATGAGCAAAGGTGCGATATTCGCGAGCAATTGCTTTAATGGCATCGTTTTTTGCTTTGCCAATAGCGGCTTGGCTGATTCTTTGTTGCATTTTTCTTACGGCAAAGATAGAAAGGCTTTGTTTGAGATGGGCCAGACTATCAATATGATTATAAAGCGAGGGTTTTTGAACACCAAGTTTTGCAGCTACCGCTGTTAGTGTTACTGTTTCTAATCCGGTATGATCCGCTATTGCAGCGGCAGTTTCAATAATAATTTGAAAGGTAAGGCCGACAGGGGCTCCCATGGAGATCACTACTTTCTCTAATGATTTAAAACTAACTACTATAGTTATAAGACTAATTGTGTTAGTTGTCAAATCATAATAGTGAAAATAAAAGTTTTAAGTGCGATTCATAAAAAAACCTTCTAGCGTGTTTAAGCTAGAAGGTATGGGTATATTCGATTTCGGTTTTGTGAATGGGAATATCGAAGGTAATTGTTTGAGCAACTGTGTACTTTAGGGAAAGGCGATCTTGCGGCGTTAAAGCTTGGATGAAGGCGATTTGAAAGCCTCTTAGACTATTATCATAACCGCCAAGACTTGCTTTCCCTTCTGGTACGGCCTTATCTTGAATTTCGCCGCCAAGTATTTTTATCGCCTGATATTCTGTGGGCTGATAGTTGATTCCTACTAGGATTCCCTGGTTTTGATCAGGGGCGGAAGAACGGACATATTCAGCCAAATACTCTGCTTTTCCATGGGGTGAATTCACGCTAAAGCCGGTAAATGTTGTGGCTTTTTCCAGATGAGGGATGTGAAGGGCGCTGGCCATGAAGCGAGTAGAACCAGCAAAGTAGGCGATTTCGCCGCCGGAAATCGTATGATTAGCACTATCAGAAAATAAAGCAGAGTCTAATTTGCCGAAGGTGGCATGATATTGAATTCGACCTGTCGTTGTACGCCAATCAATTCCTTTAAACATACCAAAGCCAGCATTCGAACTATTATCAAACATCGCGCCGTAAGCCCCTAAGTAAGTATCTTGGCTGCCAATTTTAAATAGCATATCCTTGTTGTTAACAAGCAAGCCATACTGATCTAGACCGCTGTTATTTTCCTTGGTGGCAGAGCCAGCGTAAGATTGATGGCCAAAGCGGAAAAAAATCTCGGTTTGTTCTGAAAGGGCTTGGTGAAAATTTAGCCGCAAGGTTCTCTCTGTATCGCTGATATCAGCTACGTCAGAGCGATGATAACGGATGGTTTCATATTTTAGAGTGGTTTCCCCGTCAATTGTAAGGGGGGCGGCAGTTACTGGGGAAGTGGCGGCAGCTAATAGAAAAGCGGTTAGAAGCATTGGGCGTAGGGCGGCATGGGCCATGCGATACATCCTTTCAGAAAAAAATTATTGGAATTTCTTATTCGTGCTTTCCGACAAAAGTCCTGTAATTTTTTCTGGTAAAATAATAAAAGAATTGTTTGGTATTTTTTTCCTATTTATGACTTGGCAATTCTCGGTGAAATGGTGTACAATCTATAGAGTTGAGAAAGATATTCGCCAAGTAGTTTGTGTGATGAATATGGGAGGAACGAAAGTGAGCGAGAAAGACTCGAAAGATATCCGCTGCGAAGCAGCCGATGAAACAGCCGAAGCCTTGCATCAGGTGATCGAAGAGGCTCAGCGTCAGGAGAAAAAGTTAGCAGAGCGTTTATGGCGCGCGGTGAGTGGACCGGAAGAACTCACGAGTTACTTAGGATATTTGACCAAGGATGAATTGACGGAAATACGGATAAATTTAAAGGTTAAGAATGCTAGCAACTTGAAAAAACAGGAGCTTGCCGATTTACTTGTTATGGCGATTCCAGCGGGCGTTGCTGAGGCAGCGACGCTGATTTTTGATGAAGAGCGGTGGCGGTGGTTTAAACGATTTGCCACGCAAGAAGTAAACTTCTATACCACGAAAATACGACTTGACTTTATTCGATATTTTAAAAGCTATGGCTTTTTAGGCACTGGTACTTGTGATGAGAAGACGATTTTTTGGATGCCTACTGGTGTGAAGCAGGCTTTTCAGGCTTTAAATGAAGGCAAGCTTTATGAAATGATCAGACAGAATACTGAGTGGATTTATGCTACACAAGGTTTACTTTATTATTATGGTTTGTTGGAAAAAGACCAGCTTGTAGCATTAGTAGAGGAAAAGGGAATTGTGGCGAAAGCGGATATTTCCCGTTACTTAGCGGTTATTGCCGAAGCTGCGGCCTGCTATGGTCAAATTGTAATTGATAAAGAGGTTTATGCCGATTATCGTGTGAAAGATCGGGCCTATATTCTAGGAGAACAGAAAAGTCGCGCTGAACTTCCTTACTGCTCCTTTTTAAAGCAGCAATTTGTGAAGGCTGGTAAACCCGGTTTTGTTGATAAAAACTCTGCTTCAGAGAATTTCCTGCGGTTTATGAAAGAGTGCTATTCGCTCAATCGGGAAGAGGCGGCGGCATTAGCCGAAGATTGTTTTTATATTATCAACAATAGTAAAGGCAGTGGCGATCTCTTAGCTTACTTGTCAAAAGGGTATGAGTTTCCTAGTGAATCTTTTCAAGATACCTTGCTTCCCTATGTGGCAGCGCTTCATAATCAGACGCGCATGTGGGTGTTGAAGGGGTATAAACCGGTAGAACTTGTGGAGGATGAATCGGCGAAATTGCAGCCTTGTCAGGAACTGAGCAGCATGAGTGAAGTGGCGCCAGTGAAGGTAGGCCGTAATGATCCTTGCCCTTGTAATAGTGGGAAAAAATACAAAAAGTGCTGCGGCAAATAGCTGCAAAAAGCCCAGCTTTTCTATTTATAGAGAGCTGGGCATACTTGTAGTTCTAGTCGGATTTGTTTGACTTTTTTGCAAACAAGTGATATAAATAAGTTACATTAACTGTTATTTCATAATTGCATAAGATTGAAATAGGTGCCCATAGGGCTTAATAGGGAAGTCCGGTGCAAGGCCGGCGCGGTCCCGCCACTGTAATGGGAAGCGAAACCAGAAAATGCCACTGAGACGATTGTCTTGGGAAGGTTTGGATGAGCGATGATCCAGAGTCAGGAGAACTGCCTGTTTAACAATCACCGTTTTAACCCACGAGCGATGGGGAGGGGATTAAAGAGTTCGATCTTTTTTTTCCTGGCCAAAAGCCAGGATTTTTGATTTCAGCGCTCTTTTGAAATAAGACCTTTCTTGCTTTAAGAAAGGTTTTTTTATGACCTATTTTTAATTTATGGAGGTTTTTGCAATGGCAGGTATTTTTTATGGTGTGGGCGTAGGCCCTGGAGATCCGGAGCTTCTTACATTGAAAGCGATTAATTTGATTAAGTCGGCTGATATTATTATTGCGCCAAAAACGGAGAAGAAAGAAGGCAGTGTGGCGCTTACAATTGCTAAACCTTATATTAAGGATACGGCTGAAATTGCAACTCTTGTATTTCCTATGGTTTCCGACCAAATTCAATTGAATGATGCCTGGGCTAGTAATAAGGAAACGATCGTGAACTATTTAGATGAAGGAAAGACGGTTGTTTTTTTAACTTTGGGCGATCCTATGTTCTACAGTACTTATATTTATGTATACAGACTGTTAAAAGACTGTGGTCATCCCATTGAAACGATTCCTGGCATTACGGCTTTCTGCGCCATTGGCAGCAAATTAGGTTATCCTATCGTCGAAGGGGACGATGTACTGAATATTATTCCAGCTACGATGGAAGAAGAAAAAATGGAACAGGCTTTCGCTACAGCCGATAATGTAGTGCTTATGAAAGTTTATAAAAATTTCCCGCAAGTTTTGGAAAAATTAAAACGTCATGGCTTGGCCAAACAAGCAGTTATGATCAGCCGCTGCGGCCTAGACGGCGAACAAGTGGTACATAACTTGTCTGATCTGAATGATGATCATAAACTGAACTATTTATCAACCATTGTAGCAAGACGAGGCTAATCGCTTCCTGCATCTAACGGAGCAGCGAAAGGAAGAGACTGCAATGAAAAAGTATATGTTTTTGCTGGCACTCCTTTGTGGCGTGGCAGCACTTTTCTTTGCCGGCTGTGGTGCGCAAAAATCTGCCGATCAAGGGAAAGACGGGAATTATTTAACCATACAAGATAATGCCGGACGCACAGTTACTTTAACGAAAAAGCCGGAAAAAGTCGTAGTGCTTTCTACCTCTTTTTTAGATCTATTGTATTCTGTCGATGGGAAAGCCGCAGGCAGGCCTAGTTCTAAAACGGAATCGGTGCCAGAGGCTGCTGCTTCTGTGCCGGAAGTCGGCTTTGTCTATAATGTGAATTTAGAAAAAGTAATGGCGTTGCAACCGGATCTAGTTATTGCCGTGCAGGGAATGCATGAAAAGCTTTTGCCAACGCTAGAAAGTAATCACATTCCGGTTTTGCTTTTGAAATATAAGACGTTAGAAGATACGCTGACAACGATTACTTTACTTGGTAAGATTGTCGGGACGGAGAGCAAAGCTTCTCAATTAGTGCAATCCATTCAAGACAAAATCAGCGCCATAAAAGCAAAAGTGCCGCAGGGACCGCCGTTGAAGGTGGCGATTTTGCATGCTACGTCGAAAAGTGTAACAGTCGAGCTTGATAATACGATTGCTGGCAGTATAGCGAAACGTCTGGGCCTTGTCAATGTTGCTTCAGGAACGACGGCGCCTGATAAAGACAGTGATAATGTGCCTTATAGTTTAGAAAAACTGGTGGATTCCAATCCTGATATGGTTTTTGTGGTCACCATGGGCAATGCCGCGGAAATTGGCGCAAGGATGAAAAGTGATGTAGAAAGTAATCCAGCTTGGAGTACTCTCTCTGCTGTGAAAAACCAGAAGGTTTACTTTTTGCCGTCTGATTTGTTTTTGCTCAATCCTGGTCTAAAGATTCCTGATGCTGTAGAATATATGGCTAAAATCGTCTATCCTGAGGTGTATGGCCGTGTTCAATAAACGAAACTTTTCTTCTGGCGATGGTCGACTTGGGCGTCGCGTACTTGTTTTAGCTTTGCTTGTTTTGGCTTTTGCCGCTTCCTTTGTCTATAGTTTAGCTACAGGCGCTGTAACAATTTCCTGGCAGGAAATTGTTACAACGCTTTTTTCGCAAGGGGCGGGAAATCCGATTATTTTTAATATTCGATTGCCGCGCACACTTGTAGGCGCTTTAGTGGGACTGAATCTAGCCTTATCTGGGGCTATTTTGCAGTCGATCATGAAAAGTCCTTTGGCAGATCCCCACATTATTGGCGTTTCCTCTGGGGCTGGTCTTGCTGGTATTTTAATTTTGATTTTATTTCCTCACTGGGAGTATTTACTCACGCCAGTAGCTTTTTGCGGTGCTATGGCGGCGACGATGGCAATTTATATTTTGGCCTGGAAAGGCGGCATTCGTCCGGTACGGATTATTTTAGCGGGTGTAGCTGTTTCGGCTTTTCTGGGAGCAGGCATTGCTGGTTTATTAGTCTTCTTTAGTGATCGGGTTCATGGCGCTCTCATGTGGATGGTTGGCGGGCTATCGGCAAGAAGCTGGCCCCATTTTTATGCCATGTTGCCTTACACGGTACTGGGCTCTCTCGTGGCTTTTTTCAGTACACGTAGCTTAAATGTATTAGAACTTGGCGATGAAGTGGCTGCTGGTTTGGGACTTGCTGTCGAGAGAACGCGCCTCTTACTCACTGCTGTGGCCGCGCTGCTAGCGGCTAGCGCTGTCAGTGTAGCTGGGCTGCTTGGCTTTGTGGGCCTGGTAGTGCCGCACGCAGCAAGACTGCTTATTGGTTCTGATTATCGTTATGTGCTGCCTGCTTCCGCGTTACTAGGTGCGGCGGTTGTGACTTTTAGCGATACAATGGCCCGAACGGTTTTTGCGCCAGTGGAACTGCCTGTGGGCATTATTATGGCTTTTGCTGGCGCTCCCTTTTTCCTCTATCTATTAAGGAGGGAACCGTAATGCTTATAGCGCAGAATGTAACCGTTCAGTTTGGCGCGAAACTTTTGTTCCAGGATTTATCTTTGACGATTCAAGAAGGTACGATCGTTTCGATTATTGGGCCAAATGGGTCTGGCAAGAGTACCTTTTTAAAAACCTTATCGCGTGCCTTAAAACCGCAGCAGGGAAAAATTCTGCTTGATGGCAAGGAGCTTTATGCTGTTTCGGCAGCAGAGTTGGCCCGAACTATGGCTGTATTGCCGCAGACGCCGAGTGCTCCCAATGATTTGACAGTGCGTGATTTAATTAGTTATGGTCGCTTTCCTCATCAACGTTGGTGGAAAAATACGCAAAAAGAAGATGCATCTTTTATTGAATGGGCGATCGAAACAACGCAGCTGACAAAGTTAGCTGACCGGATTGTGGCAACTCTTTCGGGCGGTGAACGTCAGAGAGTTTGGTTGGCGATGGCTTTAGCCCAAAAACCACGTCTCTTGCTGCTTGATGAGCCGACCACGTATCTTGATATTTCTCATCAGTTAGAAATTCTCGAACTCATTGCCAGACTCAATCGGGAAGAAAAAATTACTGTTATCATGGTACTTCATGATATGAATCATGCAGCACGATATTCTGATCAGATTGCTGTGCTGAGTAGCGGCGCTTTATATAGCGCTGGTTCGCCTGCCGATGTAATTACCAAGCAGATGTTGCGGGAAGTGTTTCGGATTGAGGCCGATATCTGGCTTGATGAAACAGGTAGGCCCTTATCACTGGCCCGTTCGCTGGCGAAAGGAAATGAGGAGACACTATGATTGAGATTTGCGAACTTGTAAAACAGTATGGGCAAAGGCGAGCCATTGACCATTTGAATCTTTCCATTGGCGATGGTGAAATTTTCGGTTTGCTAGGCCCAAATGGCGCTGGCAAGACCACTTTGATCCGGATTCTAACAATGCTGACATCCTATCAAGAAGGTTCTGTTTTGATTCAAAAAGAACCTATTGCGACAGACTCCATTGCCATAAAGGCTTTGATTGGTGTTGTACCGCAGCATTTTAATCTCGATTCGGACCTTACGGCGTGGGAAAACTTAGAGCTTCATGGGCGTTTGCATCATATTCCTAAAGAAGTTCGCCAGAAGAAAATTGCTGAGTTGCTTGCTTTTGTCGAATTAGATACTCGGTCTGACGATATGGTTCAAACCTTTTCTGGCGGCATGAAACGGCGGCTGATGATTGCCAGAGCTTTGCTGCACGAACCCAAGATTCTCTTTTTAGATGAACCGACAGTGGGCCTTGATCCACAGGTACGACGTAAACTTTGGGACCTGATCCGCAGTCTCAATCAGTCTGGTTTGACTGTACTTCTTACAACACATTATATCGAGGAAGCAGAAGCGCTTTGTGATCGTGTGGCTATTCTCGAAAAGGGACGACTCTTAGTAACGGACACGCCGACAGAGCTCTGTCGGCGTGTTGGGCAGTTTGCTTTGGAATGGATGGAAGAGGGCGTTTTGCAGGCACGGTTTTTTGAGGAGCGCGAAACTGCTGTGGCGGCGATGGGGCAGTTAAGCGGTACGGCGGCCTTACGAAAGACGAATTTGGAAGATGTGTTTGTGGAACTTACGGGAAGGAAGGTTTCAGAATAATGCTATCTGATATTTTTACAGTTTTTTGGCGGGACTGGCTAGTTTTGAACCGACGCCTAGGGCGATTTATTTTATCGCGTATGGTATCGCCAATTCTCTATCTTGTTGCCTTTGGCTGGGGCCTTGGCAGTCAAATCCAGGTACAGCAGGGAAGCTATCTTGACTATATTGTACCAGGCATTGTGGCGCTGAACTCGATGATTATTAGCTTTAACGCCGTAGGGACGCCCGTAAATATGGCGAGACTGTACCATAAAACACTAGAAGAATACCAGATTGCACCGATTGAGCCTGCTGCTTTTGTGTTGGGAAAAGTCCTTTCCGGCATGCTGCGCGGCGTCATTTCTTCCCTGGTTATTTTGATTTTAGCGTTTGTATTTGGCGCTAAATTATCGCTTTCTATGGGCTTTTGGTTACTGCTACTATTAAACTGCGCTCTGTTTGCGTCACTTGGCTTTGTTGCGGCGATGTTAATGAATTCTCATGAGGAAATGGCAAATTTCAACACGTATGTATTGACCCCTATGTCGTTTCTCTGCGCTACCTTTTTTTCTAGCGACAGACTTCCCGTTGTTTTGCAGGGGGTTGTGCAGTTGCTTCCGTTAACTCATGCTAGTCAAGGATTACGTCTTGTTGGCAGTGGGGCGCCGCTGCCGCTGTTTTCTGCTGGCGTATTAGCATGCTATGTGATCATTCTTATTGGGACAGGACTTTGGCAGATGAAGCGGCTTAGTCGCTAAGCAATTCGTTACTATAGTGATTACAATATACTAACTTGACCCAGTTCCTGCTATTTAATCGGGAAATAAAGGATAGACAAAAAGCGTTGCCTTGTATACAATAAATTTATAAACGATTTATTTGTAGAAAAATGTAATGTTACGGTGATCGTATTGATCTTTTATTTCTATTCGTAAGGGCTGGTGAGATTTTGATGAAGCGGGTACTTATTGTGGACGATGCAATGTTTATGCGCCTTAGTATTAAGACAATGTTGCAGAAAAATGGCTATGAAGTTGTGGGGGAAGCTGCAGACGGCAATCAGGCTGTAACGCAGTTTCAAACGTTACAGCCTGATATTGTGACTATGGATATTACAATGCCAAATTCTGATGGGGTAACAGCGTTAAAGCAAATTAAAGCGATTGATCAAAACGCCACAGTCTTAATGATTACTGCGCTGGGGCATGAGAATAGTGTTCGTGAAGCCATTATGGCTGGTGCGAAAGGCTTTGTAGTCAAACCTTTTGAAGAAGCAACATTAGTAAAGGCTTTGGCAAAACTTTAATTTTTTAAGGTGTTTAGTGATAGTTCTTTGGCAGCTGGCTGGTCAAGAAGCCACAGGATCTCTCCTTGGGTTGGTTGAACAAGCTGGGCAGGATAGGGCGGTTCATGTGGCGGAGTGTTTAGAATTTCTGCCAAAATAGCCGCTTTTGCTGTTCCTGTTGCTAAAAAAACAATTTTTTTTGCTTGGTTTAAAAGTGGATAGGTAAAGGTGATACGGGCCTCTGGCTGTGTTTGCGGAAATACAGCTCTCACGAGAGCCTGTTTTTCTTTTAGGGCGGGGCACCCGGGAAAGAGTGATGCGGTATGGCCGTCGGCGCCAAGTCCGAGAAAAATGAGGTCAAAGCGAGGGGGAGCGGAAGCAAAGGTGTTTTTTAAATCTGTCTCATAGCGAAGCGCTGCTTCCTCTGGCGCTTCTTTCGTATTTATGGTGTGAATGTTTTCCGGCGGCAGCGGAACATGACTTAGCCAAGCGTCATAGGTCATTTTCTGATTACTGCGCGCCGAGTTAGCGGGGACACAGCGCTCATCACCCCAGAAAATATGGACTTTTTTCCAGGGGATTGTTGTGAGGTAGGGCGGTTCTTTTAGGAGTTCATAGACTTTTTGCGGTGTTGTACCGCCTGCTAGGGCTACATAGAAACAGCCCTGTTTCTCTATGGCTTGTAAAGCAGTCTGGCAAAAAAGATCGGCAGCTGCCTTCGCGGCAGCTGCTTCCGTTTCATAAATTTTTAGCATGAGGAGCCTCCTTTTTTCGGTTCCATACAGGCTGGTAACAGCCAGGAACGACGGTCCCGGGCAATCAACGCTTCGGCATCAGGCGGCCCCCATTGACCAGCCTGGTAATTCGGAAAGTTAAGTTCCGGTGCATTTTGCCAAACTTCCAAAAGGGGACGCATAACGGACCAAGCGGCTTCCACTTGATCGGCCCGCATAAAGAGAGCCGGATCTCCGCGCATTACGTCGACGAGCAATGTTTCATAGGCGTCAGGTGACACGGAGGAAAAGGCTTCGCGATAGGAATAATACATGTCGACCGGTTTTAATTTCATGCCGAGACCCGGCTCTTTCGCTTGAGTTCGCAGCAAAATGCCTTGGTTTGGCTCAATTTTAATAACGAGTCGGTTCGATTGGATCAATTGGGTGTTTAGATGGGAAAACGGGTGATGGGGCACAGGACGAAACTGCAGAGAGATTTCGGAAACTCTAGCTGGCATGCGTTTTCCCGTACGGAGATAGAAAGGGACTCCCTGCCAGCGCCAGTTGTCGATAAATAACTTTACGGCAGCAAAGGTTTCAACATTTGAGTCGGGGGCGACGGCATGTTCCTCGCGATAACCAGGAACTTCTTTGCCGTTAATCCAGCCTCGGCCGTATTGGCCGCGTACGGCGTAGAAGGGGACGTCATCTTCCAAGATGGGATGGATGGCATGCATAACATCAATTTTTTTATTATGAATTTCGTCGGCTTGGAATGACGTAGGCGGTTCCATAGCCATGAAACAAAGTAGCTGCATCAGATGATTTTGCATCATATCGCGAAGGGCTCCGGCCGTTTCGTAGTAGCCGCCGCGTTCGCCTACGCCGAGCTGCTCGGCTACCGTAATTTGAATATGATCAATGAAATTGCGGTTCCATACAGGCTCCCAGACTGCGTTGGCAAATCGGAAGGCTAGGATATTTTGCACTGTTTCTTTACCAAGATAGTGATCAATGCGGTAAATTTGTTCTTCCGCAAAATATTTGAGCAGTTCGCTGTTGAGTCGTCGAGCTGATAAAAGATCATTGCCGAAGGGCTTTTCAATGACTAAACGATACCGACGGTCGCCGCGTAGCGGAGCGCTTTCGCCCAAATGTTGGACAATCGGCGAAAAGAGCAGTGGCGGTGTGGCCAAATAAAACAAGAGATTAGGCGGCGTTGGCCAGTCGCGGCCTGCTGTGGATAAGAGGTATTCGTAAGTGGCGGGATCACTATAATCTGCCTGCAGGTATTCCAGACAGGCGGCAAAGTCTTCCCAGTCGGCATCCTGTGAAGGACCGCGGCGGGAAAATTTATCAATTCCCTGGCGCAACCGATCGCGAAATGTTTCTACAGTAAAGCTGCTTCTAGCTAGTCCGATGATCTTGATAGGACTCGGCAAATAACCGTCAAGGTATAAATTATATAAGGCAGGAAATACTTTGCGCTGAGCCAGATCGCCGGAAGCGCCGAAAACGATAATGACGGTTGGGTCAAGTTGCAGGTTGCGTGCCAAGTGAATCAACTCCTTTTGGTGGTAAATCAGGTTTACATTTACCTGTAGTATTTCTCTAAAAAGAGTAAAAATCCTTTGGTAGTCAGGAAAGAACCCCGATTTTACTGCTGGAGCAGGAAAGAATCGCTGTAAGGCGAATCCTTAATAAGGAAATTTGTTTAGGAAAATTGGAGGGAGTGGATAAGACATGAATTTTCGTTTTTTACACAATAACCTAAATGTATTCGATCTTGATAAGAGTTTAGCCTTCTATCAAGAGGCTCTGGGCCTTAAAGAGGTGCGGCGGAAGGAAGCGGCTGATGGCAGCTTTATTCTTGTTTTTCTCGGCGATGGACAAACAAGTCATCAGCTTGAATTGACTTGGCTCAGAGATCGCAAAGAACCTTATAATCTCGGCGATAATGAAATTCATCTTGCCTTTGCGGCGCCGGACTTTGCTGCTGCTCACGAGCTCCATCAAAAAATGGGCTGCATCTGCTATGAAAATGCCGCTATGGGGATCTATTTTATTAGTGATCCTGATGGCTACTGGTTGGAAGTTATTCCGCCGCGCGATTGATTTCTAAAATTATATTGTTTTTTATGAGAAAAGCTGCCCCAACCAAGGTCTATATCAGGCGATGGTTGGTGGCAGCTTTTTTGTAAGCCATTATTTTGGCGAAGCATTTTTTAAAACTCTACAGTTTAAGGATTTACTTTTTCCCGGAAAGTTTGTAAACCGTCCTTCATTTCAATGATTACAGCACTCTTAACGGGATCATGGAATTCATTGAATGTAATGAGACCGGAAACCGCTTGATAATCTTTGGTTTTTGCCAGCTCATCTTTGATTTTTACTGGTTCAGCGCTATTGGCCCGTTTCATAGCTTCAATGATCATTTTCGTTGCGTCATACGATAAAGCGGCAAAAGCGTCTGGTGTTTGGCCATATTCTTTCTTATAGCTTTCAACAAAGGTCTTTACAGCCGGGCTGTTGTCATCAGGTGAGTAATGATTGCTGAAGAAGGTGTTATTTAAAGCAGCCTTACCAGCAATTTCCGGCAGTTTTGCTGAATCCCAACCATCGCCGCCCAGGAAGGGAACATTTAAGCCTAATTCGCGGCTCTGCTTAATAATCATGCCGACTTCTTGATAGTAGCCAGGCACAAAGACAACATCAGGATTCGTTGCTTTAATTTTGGTCAAGGTTGCTTTAAAATCAGTATCTTTGGCTAGATAGGCTTCTTCTGAAACAATAGTTCCGCCATTTTTAATAAATGTTTCTTTAAAGAATTGGCCAAGGCCTTTGGCATAATCGCTGGAATTATCGAGGTATAAGGCCGCTGTTTTTCCTTTGAGGGATTTCGTGGCAAAGTTAGCCATAACAGAACCTTGGAAAGGATCAATGAACGCAGCTCGGAACATGAAATCACGAACTTTATTCGTACCAGGGTCAACGGTAACTTTCGGGTTGGATGCTGTTGGACTGATTGCTAATACTTTATTGTCCTGATTGACCTGTGCACCAGCAATAACACTGGAGGAGGCAATTGGAGCAATTACAGCGGCAACTTTATCTTGTGTAATTAATTTTTGCATAGCATTGGCTGCTTCGGCTGCTTCGCTCTTATTATCAGCAACGACAAGGGAAAGCTGTTTGCCAAGTACGCCGCCTTGGGCGTTGACTTCTTTAATGGCTAGCTTTGCTCCGTTAGCAGCAGATTGGCCGAATGTAGCATTCGTTCCTGTCATTTCTAGGTTAGCGCCTAACTTAATTTCATTTGCGGCTTGTTGGCTGCCGCCGCAGCCGCTCAATAAAGACGCAGCAAGCAGGCCTGACAGCAAGAGGCTTGTCAGACGAAATTTTTTCGTTTTTAACATCTCTTTTCTCCCCATCTCATTAGAATGTCATAAAAACTTCCCTTAATGTCTTTTGCAAAAGGGTGTTTGTACGCCTACATAGATCATTATAGAATTTTCACCGAATTGTGTCAATGCACAATGGAAAAAAGTTTATTATTTTATGAAAGGTGTCTTTTGGGACGAAACAAGCTAAGGACTTCCTCTTTTCGCGGAAACTCTAGTAGGAACCAAGGCTTTTATACAGAATATAAACTAAGAAGCAGATTATTAGGAGGAATAAGATGAGAAAGACTTTTTTGATGATTACAACGATTTTTCTTGTGAATATGTTTTTTGTAAGCGGCTGTTTTAGCAGTACGCCCACTGAAACGGAAAAGCAAGCAAAGCAGTCTGAGCCGCAGGCGGCAAACCAAGCCGAGAAGGCACAAAACCATGTTGCTGTTTTCGATACGTCCATGGGAACTTTCAAGGTTGAGCTTTTTGAAGACAAGGCGCCGAAAACTACTAAGAATTTTATCGATTTAGTGAATAAAGGGTTTTATAATGGGTTAACCTTTCATCGGGTCATTGACAATTTTATGATTCAAGGCGGCGATCCCAATGGCAATGGCACCGGGGGGCCTGGCTATACGATTCCTGACGAGTTTCATCCTGATTTAAAGTTTAACTCTCCAGGCATTTTGGCAATGGCCAATGCCGGACCGAATACCGGTGGTTCACAGTTTTTTATTACGGTGAAAGAAACCCCCTGGCTAGACCGCCATCATGCCATTTTCGGCAAGGTGGTTAATGGTTTTGCTGTTGTTCTTAATATTAGTAAAGTTTCGACGGATGGCCGTGACAAGCCCGTGAAACCCGTTATCGTCAATAAGATTACGATTGAATAGAAAATTATGGCTTATGTATATATGGTAAAATGTGTTGATGGTACTTTTTATACAGGCTGGACGGTCAATCTGGAGCAGCGGCTTCAGCGGCATAATGCTGGCAAAGGGGCGCGTTATACAAGGGCGCGCCGTCCCGTTTCCCTGATTTATTGGGAGGCCTGCTCTGACCGCAGTGAGGCGCAAAAACGGGAAGCAGCGATAAAGAAACTTGACAGGGCGCAAAAAGAGCGCCTTGTCGTTATGTTTAGGGAGATACGAAGTGATGAATATTCTAGCTTGTGAAGAGCTTTGCAAAGGCTTTTCTGATAAAACTTTATTTGACCATATTACGCTGCATATCGATTCTGGCGATAAAATTGGTTTGATTGGTGTAAATGGTACGGGAAAATCAACGCTGCTAAAATTGATTGCCGGACAGCTTTCGCCTGATGCTGGTAAGCTTTGGGTGAATAGCCAAGCTACGGTGCGCTATTTGCCGCAACAGACGGATTTTGTGCCGGAAGCAACTGTACTGGAAGAGGTATTTAGCGGCGATTTACCAGTGATGGTCTGTCTGCGCCAGTATGAGGCCGCGCTGCAGGCCTTAGAGCAAGATCCTGGTAGCCAAGCGGCCCAACAGCACTTGCTGAACTTAACGGCTAAAATGGATGAGTTAGAAGGCTGGCAGCTTGAAACAGAAGCGAAAGCCGCCTTAACAGCTCTTGGCATTACTGATTTTTTGGCGCCGATGCAACAACTGTCAGGTGGTCAAAGAAAGCGAGTGGCTCTTGCGGGGGCGTTGGTTTATCCTTCCGACCTCTTGATTCTTGATGAACCAACAAACCATGTAGATGCTGAGGCCGTCGAATGGCTCGAAGAATTCCTCAATAAACGCAAGGGCGCCTTGCTGATGGTTACCCATGATCGTTATTTTCTGGATCGCGTCGCCAATCGCATGATTGAACTTGATGGCGGTCGGCTTTATACGTATAAAGGCAACTACAGTGATTTTCTCACGTTGAAGGCGGAACGGCTGGAACGGGAAGAAGCAATGGCCGAAAAGCGCGAGAATCTGTATCGCCGAGAGCTTGCCTGGATTCGGCGCGGGGCGCAAGCTCGTTCGACGAAACAGAAGGCGAGGATTGAGCGTTTTGAAGAGCTGAAGGAACAGCCGCGGCGTGTAAATCGCGAATCGCTTCAGATGGAAAGCTTGTCAAGCCGTTTAGGTAAGCAAGTCTTGGAATTAAAGGAAGTTACGCTGTCCTTTGACGGACAGGTCATTTTACAGGATTTTAGTTATATTGTCTTGAAAAATGATCGCGTCGGAATTGTGGGCAGCAATGGTCGTGGTAAATCAACGCTCTTAAATCTTATTGATGGTAGGCTGACGCCAGATAGCGGTGTGATTGAGCGAGGTCAGACTGTGAAGATCGGCTATTTTTCTCAGGATACCTTGGAAATGGACGATTCTTTGCGGGTCATTGAATATATCGAAGAAGAAGCGCATTATTTAGAACGGTCAGACGGCACGCGAATTACTGCCGCTCAGCTTTTAGAACGGTTTTTGTTTCCTCGTAGTCAACAGTGGACGCTACTTGGTAAGCTTTCCGGCGGTGAGCGGCGGCGGTTGCAGTTGCTGCGGATTTTAATGGGAGCGCCTAATGTTTTGCTGTTAGATGAGCCAACGAATGATTTGGATATCGAAACTTTGACGATTTTGGAAGAATATCTCGATGAGTTTGCAGGAGCCGTGGTTGCTGTTTCCCATGATCGCTACTTTTTAGATAAAATGGCCGATAAAATCTTTGCTTTTGAAGGCCCAGGGGAAGTTGTTCAATATAGCGGTTCTTATAGTGATTATGAAGCAAAACGACAGGAAAAAGAAAAATCTGTAGAGCTGCTTTCAACTAAAGAAAAACCGGTGGCGCCTGTTGTGAAGGAAACCTCCCAACCGCCGCGCCGTCAAAGCGTTAAGCTTACGTTTCAAGAACAAAAAGAATATGATGGGATCGAAATGGCTGTTGCGGAGACGGAGGGGCTCATTAAGGCTTTGACTTTGGCTATGGAGGGAGCTGCTAGTGATGCTTTTCGGCTCCAAGAACTCTATGACGAGAAGCTGGCTATGGAAAAAAAGCTCGATTTTCTGCTGGAACGCTGGGCTTTTTTGAGCGAAATTGTCGAAGAAATGGAAAGAAATCGCTCGCAATAATTGCCTACAGAAAAGTAATTTTTAGAAATTGCCTCGAAAAATTTGCAAAATCCGTTTGCTGTGGTATAATGATTATGGACATGGAAAAAAGTGAAGTAATACATAAGACGATCTTGCGCCTCTTTATCGTCACAGGTTGAAGGAACAAAGCAGTTTGAGGTATTCCGCTTTTTTCATGGATTTCTTTTACGGGAGGCCATTCATAATGGTAGGAAAAGTTAAATGGTTTAATGCAGAAAAAGGTTTTGGATTTATTGCTCGTGAAGATGGAGACGACGTTTTTGTTCATTTCTCCGCAATTCAAGGCGAAGGTTTCAAAACCCTTGAAGAAGGTCAGAACGTCGAATTTGATATCGTTCAAGGAAACCGTGGACCTCAAGCGGCTAACGTTGTTCGCCTGTAATAACGCGTTGCTTACTAAAAGCACTTCTCACACGAGAAGTGCTTTTTTTGTGGATTTTTTTATTTTCCAGGTGGTATAATTCTCTAAAAGACACTCTGGAGGCTATGATTATGAAATTGCCGAAAATTGGTTTTGTTGGTACAGGCGTTATGGGGAAAAGTATGGCTGGGCATTTACTGACAGCCGGTTATTCCGTGATGGTTTATAATCGGACGAAAGCGAAGGCGGAAAAGCTGTTAGAGCAAGGCGCCTTATGGGCGGAAACCGTCGCTATGATGGCGCAAAGCTGCGATATTATTATTACGATGGTTGGTTATCCGAAGGATGTGGAAGAAACCTATTTAGCTCCTAGCGGACTGATCGCGCAGGCTAAGGCTGGAACGATTCTTATAGATATGACAACTTCTTCGCCGCTTCTAGCAAAAAAACTTTATGAGGCCGGAAAAGCACGCGATGTGGCCGTGCTTGATGCGCCTGTTTCCGGCGGTGATGTGGGGGCTCGGCAGGCCAAGTTATCCATTATGGTGGGCGGCGAGGCCAAGGTTTTCGAAACGGCCCTGCCTATTTTTCAGTGCCTTGGCACCAATATTGTGAAACAAGGCGGTCCTGGTGCGGGGCAGCATACAAAAATGTGCAATCAGATTGCCATTGCTTCAAATATGATGGGGGTTTGTGAAGCCATGGCTTACGCCAGAGAGGCCGGACTTGACCCACAGCAGGTTCTCACAAGTATTGCTACAGGGGCGGCAGCTAGTTTTTCTTTAAGTAATTTAGCGCCGCGCATGCTTTCTGGGGATCAAGCGCCTGGTTTTTATGTGAAACATTTTATTAAAGATATGAAGATTGCCTTGGAAGCGGCGGCGGAAATGAAGCTGGCTTTGCCAGGTCTTGCTTTAGCGAAAGAGCTATATGAACAACTTGCGGCAGCAGGCCATGAAAATAGCGGTACTCAGGCTTTATATCTTTTATATCAGGCCCATAATGAATAGAAAAAATTCTTTGGGCGATTTTCCGGTGATAGAAGCTGTTTTTATTAGGCGGCCCAATCGTTTTGTTGTGATTTGTACAGTGAATGGACAGGAAACAACTGCCTATATGCCGAACCCTGGAAGAATGTGGGAGCTTTTATTTGCCGGTGTAGCTCTCTATGTAAAGAAAAATCCACCAGAACAAAAATTGCCTTATACGGTTTTGGCTGTGAAGCGGGAAGACACTTGGATCATGCTGCATACGCACTGGGCCAATGATGTAGCGGAAGTGCTGTTGCGCTCAGGTCAGGTTCCAGGACTAGAAACAGCTACGGTAGTGAGGCGGGAAGTGAAATTTGGCCAGCATCGCTTTGATTTTTTGTTGACTAAAGATGAAAAGCCTTATTATCTGGAAGTGAAATCCTGTACGCTCTTTGAAGGATCTGTGGCTATGTTTCCTGATGCGATTACCGAACGGGGACGTAGTCATGTAGAAACCTTGACGCAATTGGCCCAAGCGGAGATCGGCTGTGGTGTTCTCATTTTAATTCACTGGC
>URQW01000035.1 GCA_900550105.1 uncultured Pelosinus sp. | reverse complement strand
ATAAAATGGCTTCCATCGTACAATTCGTGCGTCAGCATAAAGTAAAAGTCATCTTTTTCGAGACTCTTGTCAGTCCTAAGCTAGCTGAAACGATTAGCAAAGAAACTGGAGCTACAACTCTGGTGTTAAACCCGATTGAAGGGTTAACAGAAGAAGAAATGAAAGAGGGAAAAAACTATCTTACTATCATGCGAGAAAATTTAGACCATCTTAAAATAGCGTTAAGTGAATAAATAAACTAAAAAAGCACGGCGCAAAGCCGTGTTTTTTAGTTTTAAGCAAAGCACTCTTGTCATAAATTAAAGATGAGAGGAGATGAAAATATTTTTTACAGCTTTGCTTCGCTTTTCTTGGGTCTTTTACTGTTAATCAGTGGTTTGTTTTTGCTTCGTTTTAGCTTAAGTCAATTATTGTCCCCAAGAATTAAAACATTTCTTGCCTGCCATCCCCTTAGTACCTGGCAGGGATTTTGTCTCGGAATCATCGCGGCGACGTTGCTACAAAGCAGTACAGCTGTAACACTAATTTTGCTTGGTTTCATCAGTGCTGGTTATCTCAGTTTTTTAGAAAGCCTCAGCATCATTTTAGGAGCCAATATTGGGACTTGCAGCACCGTTCAACTTTTTTCAATTTCCTTTCTACCGCAAAATCTCCTGTTTACAACATTTAGCATTCTATTAGCTTTTATCTTTGCTAAGATACTTCATTTACGGAAAACCGCCTGGATTATGGCCGCTACATTCGGTCTCTGTACCATGTTCAGCGGATTTTACGTGTTGTCAACAGGGATTTCAGAAAAAACAGCCCTAGCGGAATCCATAGCAGCCTTGCTACAAACCTATGATACTCCATTGGCTGGCATCTTATTAGGGCTTATACTAACTTTTCTGCTTCAATCCAGCAGTGCGGCAACAATTTTACTGATAGCTTTAGCAAAAAACACATCGCTGTCACTTGCCATGGCAGCATACATCGTCTATGGCAATAACATCGGTTCGTGCCTGTCTTCGCTTATTGTCAGCACAACAGCGCCAGTTAGTGCCAAACAAGCAGCTTTTTCACATTTTTTCCTAAATTTTTTGGGAATTTTATTTTTTTTGCCACTCACACCACTGCTCACAAACATAACGTCGGAGCTATTTTCTGATTATCCTAATCAAATCGCCTTCATTCATACTATATTTAATTTTATTTCTTCGTGTCTTCTTATCCCTTTTATAAAAAGCTATGCCAAACTGATCCAAATTTTAGTCCCCCGTTAGCCGCTTGATCAGGAGAACTTCATTGCCTTTTCGATTGTAAATTACCTGATCCATCGTTGAAAGCATAATGGGAATACCTCGACCATTTTCTTCTAAAAGCCGTTCCATAAAAACTGTTTCGATTCCACGCTTTTGAACCGCACGCACCGCTTCCTGCCCATTAAAACCGGGTCCGTTATCGCAAACCCTTACAACCATTTTATCGCCAAAGCGGCACAGTTTGACACGAACTTTTGTACCATATTGCAATCCATTCGTTACGGCTTCAGCAATTGCAATTCCCCAAACATGGTCATCTCTTCCCGTTAACTCCGTTAAAGTATGCAGCATGCGTAGCCGCATAACGGTCCGTTCTTGACTAGTATATTCAAAAATCAACGGTTTTTTCACTGTGTCCCTAATCTTGATGCAAATAGCTGAACAATCGTCATATTTTTGCGGATTATTTGCAGCCTTTCGCAAAAACTGAACGGTAGCATCAAAATCATGAACACTGACATTTTCCTGGCCAAAAATTAAATCAGCAATTCCATCTGTCAAAAAATAGAAAGTGTCGCCAAATTGGATTGGAAGCGTTATTTTACGAAAATCCGCTTGCTTGGAAAGCCCCAAAAATAAACCGGGCAAAGCAACCCAACCATTTTGCTTAAAAGTAGAAGACAAGAAATAATTAATTCCGCCAGAAATAATAGTAATTTCTCTTTTCGTAAAATCCAAAGAAAAAGTCATCATAGCAGCAAAAGATTCTTCCGCCAAATAATAGCTCAGCTGAGAATTTACTTTTTGGAGCATTTTTAATGACCAAACTTGCTCTTTTTCTAAGGCTTCATTCAATAAGGTACTAATGGCCATTGTCTGAATTGCTGTAGCAACGCCATGTCCCGATACATCGAGAATATAACCTGTCAACAATTGACCATCGTCGCTCCATTTTATTCCGTAAAAATCGCCACTGACTAAATGCAAAGGTTCATAAATTGTTCGAATCAAAATTTTCTTACTTACATAATCGCTTGGTACCATAGCTCTTTGAACCTTGCCCGCTAATTTCACCTCTGACTGTATGACTTCTTGCAACCGTTTTTCCTTAGTCACGTCATGATAAGTAAAAATGGCCAATTTCTGTCCCTGATATTGAATTAATGAACCGGTCCGTTCGGCAAAAATGAGATGACCTAACTTATGGCGATAACGAATAATTTCAGAAGGAACTAACTGCGTTTCCTCCAAAATTTTTTCTAAGATCTGATACTCTTTATCGGTGGTCTGAGAAAAATTTCGCCCGGTCATCATTAACAGTTCTTCTCGGCTATAACCAAACATTTTTAAACTGGCATCATTAGCGTCAATCACTTTCATAGAGGGAAAATCATAAATAATAATCGCCTCAGAAGCTTGTTTCACCAAAGTGCTATACCGGTGCTCCTCTTCATCTAAAACTCGATTTGTTCGCTTTGCTAAGAAAAAGCAAAACAAAAAAATTACTAAACTTCCTAGAATTCCTAAGAAAATCAAATTTTCTTTGCGCTTTTCATAAGGTTCTAAGGCAACTTCCGTTGACTTTGATACTAAAATTACTAAAGGATATCCTGGTATAACGCGATAACTGGTAATACGCTGGATCTTATCAAGGCCCGTATTAGAAATAAAGGTTCCTTCGGTTTGGCCACTCTGTACCTGCTGCCAAACAGCACCCTCTCTTATATCCTGACCAAAATCTAGGTTATCATCTATTTGGCGGGCGCGAACAAAGCCATCCATTCCCAATAAATTAATGATTTGACTCTTTCCTAAATCCATTCGTTTGTAAAAGTCTAAAAAATATCCTATTTTAAGCCCCATAAAAACTACACCATCGAAAGATCCGTCAGGTTTATTAATCCGTCGGCTCAGTACAATAACGGAAGTATCAGTGGAACGTCCAACAAAAGGTTTACTTATAAATAAAACATCTTCCGAGTTTTCTTGGTGAAACCGGATAAAATCACGGTCAGAACTATCTATCCCCACCGTGCCGCTAAAGGTGCTAGCCCGGCTAACACCGCCGGAATCAGCTATAGCTACAATATTGCGCGAAGGGTCTTTTTCCTTAATAATTTTGTTGGCAATATCAGAAAATCCGATATTCCCCGCTTCCTCATAGGCCTTTCTTAAAATAAGCAAATCAGAATCATTTTGACTGATAATCCGGAAAACATGCTCTTCAAAAGCTTTGGCAAGATTCATGGTTTCCTTAGAATTTTCTGACAGCGTTCTATTATAATCATCACTTACTTGTTTCCAGATAAAACCCCATAAAGCAATAACTAGAACAATACCAATAAGCAAAATAAACCAAAGGTAATTTATGCACTTCAGAACATTCGGTTTTTTCAACTTATTCATCCCCCAAACGTCGCGCATTACAGTAATTATTACATTATATTCCCAAAAAGAACAAAAACTCCTGCTATCTTCCGAAAACAGGAAGAAGATAGTAAGAGTCTTTCTTTATACCATCGTATGACTACTAATAAACGCTAAAAAAAGCTTGGAATCAGAATGTAAAAAAGCTAAAAAGGAATGCCACATATAGACTTCGATCGGTTCATGAATCGCAAATATTGTAAGAATAATCCCCAGACAAAGATATGCCGCTACTTTATTTAAAGAAAAAATTTCTTGGAATGGTGTAAACGATGCAGAAGAATCAACTGAAAGAGTAAAAGGAATTCTTCTTTGCCGCCCCGCAAAAGCGGCTATGGTTTTCTGCTCGCGACGCAATTTGCAAAATTCATCGTCAGCTACCTCTAACAAGCCAGCTACTCGGGAAAAACGGCGCCGTACCGCCGAAGAAACAGGAGTATCGGTCTTATAAGCTAAATCATGTTCAATTTCCGCCCAGGCATGTTGTAAAACTGACCGAATTTGAATTTCCACTTTACAATTTTGAAAGCGCCTGTACGGCTCCTGCTGGATAACATCGTCAGGCAAACTAGCTATAATATGTGACGACAAATAGCCAAATTGATTTGGTGCTAAAATCTTCCGCTTGTCAATAGAATTCACAGGATCAACCTGTAAAACCTTCGCAATAATTTTAGCCACTCGATCGATATCATCGGCAAAATATGTAATAATACGCAACCCGCAAACATCAGTAATATCTTCAAATTCTCGGTATTTGCCTCTTCCTTTATTAATTTTACCGCGCAAACTCTCTTCAGTTTTTAATCTTGATACTATTAAATGCACACTAATTTCCTCTTGCAACAGAAGCTGTTGAATGCGATCCTGTATATCTTGTATAAAAGCACTGTATAAATCATAGTTTTCTCGATAAAAATCCAGGATTTCAGCCACAATAAAAGCCCCCTAAAATCAATTCTCACTATAAGATTTACTATAGAGGAAAATTGTGACAAACTAATGACAATAAATTTTGTAGCTAATTTTCCCCGAAAGCATCGGGAAGATGCTGAATCTTTACAATTTTTTCGTACAAAAAATATACTTCGATGATATCAAACCGCAAGGAAACATCTAAAAGCCCCTTACTTTGCAAATATAAACAAGCAGTTTGCATTATTTTTTTCTGTTTACGCCAATTTACAGCCTCACAGGGCTTACCAAACTTTTCACTATGACGGCTTTTCACTTCAACAAATACAATACTATTTTGCTTTTGGGCGATAATATCAATTTCGCCACACTTCCGCCGATAATTTCTTGCCAAAATCTGATAGCCCTGTCGCAACAAAAAAGAGCAAGCTGCCGCTTCCCCTTCTTTGCCGAGAGCAATATGGTTCATGTTTATCCCTTCTTCACTTTAAAAAGGCAACGATTTGCTTTCCGGGTTTCTTTTTTGATCTAAACGATAAATAAAAGCGAGGACTTCCGCAACGACCTTGTATAGTTCTGGCGGAATTTCACGGTCTAAATCAACCGCCATAAGCATACTGGTAAGCGCTTGATTTTGATAAACAGGAATTAAATTTTGTTTCGCTGCAGAGAGAATATTTTCCGCAATAACGCCCGCTCCCTTAGCTACAACCCTTGGTGCTTGTTCTTTATCACGGTCATATTTTAAAGCAATCGCCTTTTTCAAACCTGTTTCTTGCTCCATAAGTGAGCTCCTTCACTAAATGATAATCACGCCGATAATACTTCAATATGCTGCAATGTAAAAACGCCATTCGCTAAAACCTGTCGGATATCAGGTAGCCATTCATAAAAATCATCGGCGGCTTCAGGATCAGAAAAGCCGACTTTTACTTCCACATCCTTTTGCCGTACATGAAATAAAAGATTTACTGTACCAGAGTAATCGGTTTTTATAAACATGCGCAACCACGTTTCCGAGATCATTTGACCGCTACGTCTTTCTCTCTGACTCTGCTGAAAAATATGAATATGAGCTGGATACATCGTTTTCTCATCAAAAACTACTGGCATGAAAAAGCTAAATACTTTGCTACCGCTGCCACTTTCACTTTGAAAAGACTGAGAGGTTACTAGCGACTTTTGGAGTGATTCAGCTAATCGGCTTACACTATCTTTAGCTGCTTTTAATTGATCCGCCGGTTCTTCCGTATACCGAGAAATCTCACTCATCTTTTGATATACATAAAGATCTTTCAAGGCTGGAAATTGTTCAGCGTGCTGACGAATAAGGCTGGGCAACTGTTGCTCAAATTGCTGCTTCATGCTGTCCATAATCAGCTGATCCTTCGCCGATAAATCATTAAAACGCGCTTGCCATGCTTTTAGTTCCTGTTGCAAAGACACCTCGACCGCGTCACCAGCATTACTTTGATACATCTGCTGGGCAATCCAATTAAAAAATTCATCGAGGCCTACAGAACTTTTGGGTAAGGGGGGATTATTCAGCATTGTTAAGGCTTGACCTGCTGCAGCTTGCAAAGATTTAGCCCCCTGTTCCACTGCCTCATCCTTGCTGTATCTACTCTTACTATCAGATTCTTGTCCTTCTAGGGAAGCTTCTTGTAACGCCGATTTTTGCGATGCTATCGTATCCACTTCATTGGTCATCGGCTTATTTGCCGTATTTGCTTCAATCTCAGGAGATCTTGTTCCTCCAAACTGAACCTCAGAACGCTGTGTAGCTGTTGTTAATACCTCGCCTTCAGAATCCATCAAAATGCCTTTTTGTTGAATAGCTTCGCTTGTTGGATCTTCTATCTGCTTACCTGTAGGTGAAACATTCTTTGGCTGATCTAGCTGCATTTCTATGTCTGACGTCATCGCTAAGTCTGCTGATAACTTTGGTCCTTGCTGCAATTTTCCTTGTTCTTGATCCTCGGCTAAAGGAATTGCAGAACCTTTAGATCCCAAAGCAAACTCAGAGTCATGTTTTGGTAAGTTTACGCTCTCATCCGGTGACGGCTGCTCCAAAGAAGTAGACATATTCTGATTCTTTAGACCCGCTTGCCCAAAGGAATCTTTTATTTCCTGATTAATCGATCCAGCCGTTTGTTCCGGCAAAACAGTTGTTTCTGTCTGTCCTGGTTGGGACGGCTGTTTTTGAACAAAGTTTTGCTGCGAGGAAGTATTTTTCAGGCCTTGCTCCACCTTTTTACCTTGTGACTCTAGCTGATTTTTCTCAGGATTTTTTAGTTCAGGATTTTTCAGTCCCAGTTTTTGCAGCCCAGGCTCTTGCAGCAAAACATTTTCGCTCGCAGTTTCCCCGCTACTTGTTGGCTCTTCAAATAGAGTTTGTAAATATTGCATAAGCTGCTTAAGCTGCGGCTGTTGCTTTTGTAACGTTTGTTGCAACGTATCAGACATAATCATCTGATACGCTAATGCGGTTGAAAGCGCTTTGGATAACTGCGAAAAAGCATCTACCGTGTCTTTATTCGTCTTAAGCATAGCGATAAGCCCTTGCTCCATCTTATCAGGCGTCGAGGCCAGTAGCTTATCTGATAAAACTTGTTCTAAATCGGCACGAATAGAATCCGCTAGCATATCTGTCATTGTTTCCGGCATCGCTAAAAGTTGGTCAAGCTGCTCTAAAACACGCACAATGGTTTGTTCAATCATAATCTTTACATTAAAAGTCGGCCCGGCCGGATCTTGACTATCATCAAACAACCCCGTATTTACCTGGGACTTAGGCAACGAAACAGAAGATGCAGCTCCTGATTGAGCTGCCCCTACAGAACCAATAGCCTGCTGTTCGCTTTCCTCTCTTACCGCAGGCGCTTCCTTGCTAGCTGGTATTTTCGACACTGGCGATGTGCCGGAAGAAATTGTTGTTGCATCCATGCGTATTCTCCCTTAGATTGGATTCCGTTTATAAAAAAGCTTCTATAGTAATATATCGTAAAATTAACTCAAAACGTTTACTCTTATTCAATATTTATTTGTAGTAGCACCCATTCTAAGGGGTTCCTTCTTAAATAATATTATTTCTAGATTATTCGGCTTTTTCCTACTCACCAAATAAATTTCTCTAGGACAACAAATAAAAGTGCTAACAGTGTTGATTTGATTATCATACCAATAAAATTACTGTATCAGCCACCCTTTCTATCTCCTCAGAACGCTCTTTGTTCTAATTTAATAATCCATCAACCAAAGTCCTCACATTTACAGATAAATTCGAAGATCTCTTAGTATTAATTTTGTAATTTCTCTGGCCTTTCCGCCAGTGGCACCATCCATTCCCTGAATATTAGTCGCAAAAAAATAACGATTTCCGTCCTTCTCGATACAGCCAACAAACCAACCTAAAATCCATTTGTCATCTTGAAATCCAGAACCCGTCTTCCCCATAAAACGCATGCCATTGCCTTCAGAGATCGTAATATTTCTTTTTACTATGGCCACATTTTCTGAAGCAACAGGTAACTTGCCAGCATATAATTTGTGCAATAAGTCGACTTGTTCACGAGCTGATATCTGTAAGGAAGATCGTAGCCAAAACGTGGTTAAACCGCCAGATATATCCTGATTCCCATACTGTATCTTGTCAAGAAACTCTTGCATTCTCTCCTTTCCGATCCGTCTGGCAAGTTCCTTAAAGTACCAGACAACGGAATCTCTCGTAGCCGATGATAATGTTTGATCATGATTCCAGGCAGGAAAATCATACCTCGTTCCATCCCATTTAAATAAAGTATATACATCCTCCTGATCAACAACGCCTGTTTCTAGCCCCGCAAGCGAATTATAAATTTTAAAAGTAGAACACGGCGATAAGCGCTGTACACTTTGCACTTTATTGAAAACGGTATACTGATTCTTCGCCTCATCATACAGAATAAAGGTACCTGTAATAAAGCCATTAAAGTATTTTCCCAAGTCTTCCCGTTCAACTAAATCAGACGCACTCAGTTTAGCCATAGAGTTAAACCACAAAAAAGTAACGACCAAGCATACTAAAGGCCATTTTTTCATATCCAACATCCTTTCTTTATAGGTGATTCTATTTTTAACATTTTCCTTATCGTAATAAGACTACACTTGTAGTCTATAAGCAAAATATTACACTTGTAATCTATCTGTGTCAATGCAAATTCTGAGAAATTAAAAGTTCCGTCTACTAAGTACAGACAAAGAAAAAACGCAAGGTATATTTACCCTGCGTTTAAAAATTCTATAAAATATTTTCATCTTTTAGAATAGCTAAAGTTATATTTTTAGCATTGGCACCATCGACAGCTTCATTGCCTTGAATATTTGTTGCAAAAATATAGGTTCTGCCACCATTCTTCACAAAACCAATAAACCAGCCGTTAATGTTTTTGCCGTTCACATTGCCAGTACCGGTTTTACCATATAAAACTAAATGATCCTGCTCAGATAACTTGATTGCGTTTTTGACGATATCAATATTTTCCGGCGAAAAAGGCATGTCGTAAGTACATAATTTTTTAAGGATTTCAACTTGTTCTTTGGGCGAAATTTTCAGAGAAGATTCTATCCAAAAATCCTTAATGCCTCCCGAGAGATCATGATTACCGTAACCAGTTTGTTTTAAATAGTTCTCAAGCCTCGCTTTGCCGACTGACGAATCAACCCTCTGAAAATACCAATTCACAGAGTACCTCATAGCCGATTTTAACGTCTGATCTCTATTCCATTGTTCAATCGGGAATAAAGTTCCATCCCATGCTAATAGCGTATTATCCTTCGTTAAAACTCCCGTCTCAAGACCAATTAAAGAACTAATAATTTTATAGGTTGAATCTGGCGATACCTTTTCATTATTATTGTTGTCATGATATATCAGATAATGGTCTTTTTCTAGATCAAGTAAAACAAAAGCCCCATTATAACCTTGAAAATACCTGCTTAAATCTTTATAAACGATACTTTGCTTTCCTTGCGGCGGTTCGACGAATGAAGCTGTCCCAGATACGTCACTGGCACTTGTCAGCACAAAACCACTAAACAGCAAAAAGAAAAACACTTCCAAAATCAATTTGGTCATAGTCCTTTTTTGATAGAAAGCAATCCTTGATAATCGATCCTTAATATGTTTTTTGCTACTAATGAATCCGGCTGTTGTAAAAGAGTCCCCTTGGTAAGAGTATCTTTCCAAAAAAGCAATAATGGCGACACCATAATGGTGGCATTCTTCTGGTTCCAATAAACTGAGTACCGACGCATCGCAAGCTAATTCTCGATCCTGGCGCATTTGATAAAAGGCATACCAAATAAGCGGGTTAAACCAATGAATGATCTGGAAAAACGCGATAATCCAATTGACATAAAGATCTTTGCGTTGAAGATGGGCTAGTTCATGGAGAAAAATATAGCGTAGATCCATCTTACTCAAAAACTGAACCATGCCTATTGGCAAAACCAGATGCGGCTGCACTACGCCAACAATTCTTGGACTTTGAAATGCTTCTGACTCCACCAAAATTGGATTGTGCCTTACCTTTACCACCTTCTTGCATTCAATCAATAGCTTTAGCACGTCTTTATCTCGAACTTGTGGACTATTCTTTATGATAGCTTGCAGTTTCATAGTGGATCGAATCATATAGCAAGTAAAAATAACTACACCAATGAGCCAAACCAAAAATATCATTTCATTTTCATTATCAAAGAATGCCCGGTCTACTGATACATAGTAATCACCGCTATTGTTGGCTAATTTGTCTATGGAAAACTTTCTGTTCACAGTTGGCTCAACAGCTACAGATTCACTGGGTTTAAAATAATCTGCACTTTGGGTAACTACATAGTTGAAAACATTAAATACACTGAAAGGGCTTTCTGGCGCAAAGGGAATTAACAATTTTGCAATCAATAGAAACCATATCAGGTACTGCCAATTTGCCCCTAAGCGATGTTTAGAGACCAAACGAACCACCAGTATTAAGCCGACTAAACCACTCCCTAGCAGCGAAGAATATAGCAACCAATGAACAAAAGAATCGAGTCCCATAAAGAGACCTCCCTTGCTTTATTTTTTCTTTTGATCTAGGATGCGTTTCAGTTCAGCTATTTCTTCTTTTGACAATTGCTGTTCCTCTAAAAAATTAGCAAACATCACATTCAAAGCGCCAGAAAATACTTTGTCTAAAAAGGACTGGCTTTCCGCTTTTATACAATCGACTTCGGCCACAAGGGGATAATACACATATTCCCGGCCTTCGACATGAAAAGCGACGGCTTTTTTCTTTACCAGTCTTCCCAACATTGTTTTAACGGTCTTGGGCTTCCATGGCATAATCCCTTCAATTTGCTTAATGACTTGGTTGGCTGTAAGCGGTGCCTTTGCCCATAAAATCTTCATAACTTGCCATTCCATGTCCGAGATTTGCGGTAACGTTTTCAAAGCTTTCCACTCCTAAAGATTACAATTGTAATTATAAATAATATACCCCTTGTAAGACTTTCTGTCAAAAATCAAATATTGTTTAAACCAATGCACTATTTTTTTAAACACATAAGATGAACTGTTACGGTCAAATAAAAAACAACAGTAAAAGTTATGAATCAACCTGGACATAACAAAAGTGCATTTATGCCCAAGCATCGGCACAAATGCACTTTTTATCAACAGTACGTTTTCTACTTATGCTGTAAACTTACTTTCTTCAATCTTGCTACAGCCGCTTCTAATGTTTCGATTTTTTTGCAGTAGCAAAACCGAATAAAAGTATGGGCATCAGCGCTGTCGGGACGATAAAAACTGGAACCAGGTACCGGCGCAACACCAATTTCCCGGGTCAGATAGAAGGAAAATTCTACATCATCGTGCCACCCTAAGGAACGAATATCCGCCATAATGTAATAAGCTCCCTGCGGTTTTACACAACGAAGACCAACTGATTCTAGCGCTCCTAGGAGCAAATCACGGCGCTCGGCGTAAAAATCTCCTAGCTCCTGATAGTAAGAGTCCGGAAACCGCAAAGCTGCGGCAGAAGCAACCTGTAAGGGGGCAGCAGCGCCAACGGTTAAAAAGTCATGAACTTTACGAATCGAATCCGTAATTTCCGGTGAAGCAATCACATAGCCAATACGCCAGCCAGTCACACTATAAGTTTTTGAGGTGCTGTTAATAATAATCGTCCGCTCAGCCATCCCAGGCAGATTATAGAGAGGAATATGTTTGGCACCATCATAAAGGATATATTCGTAAATTTCGTCAGTAATTGCCAAAACGTCATACTTTTGACATAACTCAGCAATCACTTGTAATTCTTCCGCTGAAAACACTTTACCTGTAGGATTATGAGGCGTATTAATAATAATCGCTCTCGTCTTATCAGAAAAAGCTGCTTTTAATTCATCTAAGTCGAGGTGAAAATCCGGGGTATGGAGCGTCACATATTTGGGAGTCGCGCCGCATAAAACAGCATCAGCGCCATAATTCTCATAAAAAGGTTCAAAAACAATGACTTCATCGCCAGGATTAATCGTCGCAAGTAAGGTCGCGATCATTCCTTCCGTGGAGCCGCAGCAAACGGTAATTTGTTTTTCCGGATCAATTTCGATACCATATTCTTTTTTTACTTTTGCCGTAATGCCATCGCGTAAATCCTTGGTTCCCCAGGTAATCGCATATTGATTATGATCATTAAAAATTGCGTCAGCCGCAGCTTGTTTAATCGCATCAGGCGCTGGAAAATCGGGAAAGCCTTGCGCCAGGTTAATCGCGCCATGTTTTACAGCTACGCGTGTCATATCACGGATCACTGATTCCGTAAAATGACTTGCTTTTTCTGAAGCGTACTTTTGAATTCTCTGCATAATTTCTTCGTCTCCTTTTTCCTCACACCTGTTAATAGTCATAAAACAATTTTTATTCCAAAGCCTGATCTAGATCGGCAATAATATCTGCTACATCTTCCACGCCGACAGATAAACGAAGCAAGCAATCATCAATGCCCAATTTTTCTCTTGTTTCCACTGGAATATCAGCATGGGTCTGTTTCGCCGGAAAAGTAATCAATGTCTCAACACCGCCGAGGCTTTCGGCAAATTGAATGAACTTCACTTTTTCCAGTACTTGCAGCACAAGTTCCGGTCGCTTCACCGTAAAAGAAACCATACCGCCATAACCAGAAGCTTGCTTATCTTGAACCGCCTTGCCGGGATGCTCCGCCAGACCAGGATAATAGACTTTCGTTACATGACGATGCTGATTGAGCCATTCAGCTACAGCCTGAGCATTCTCATTGTGACGCTGCATCCGAAGCGCTAAGGTTTTCATGCCGCGAATCAACAGCCAGCTATCGCCAGGACTTAAAATATTGCCTGTAGCATTCTGGATATATTGAATTTTTTCAGCTAGTTCTGGATCTTTGGCTACAACAAGACCGCATAATAAATCATTATGGCCCGCTAAATATTTCGTACCACTGTGAAGTACAATATCGGCGCCCAGTTCTAAGGGGCGCTGTAGACAGGGCGTTAAAAAGGTATTATCAACAATCAAATGAATGCCTTTCGATTTCGTAAGCCTTGCTGTTGCCGCAATATCAACAATACTCATTAACGGATTGGTCGGCGTCTCAATCAAAACTGCCTTAGTATTAGCTTGGATGGCTGCCGCAATATTCTCTACATCAGTAGCATCAACATAAGTTGCTGTCAAGCCAAAGGGAGCAAACACTTTATCAATGACGCGATAAGTTCCGCCATAACAATCTTGAATCACCACTATGTGATCGCCAGCCTTGTACAACATCAAGACTGCTGTAATGGCCGCCATCCCAGTCGCAAAAGCATAACCGCCTGCACCATTTTCTAAAATTGCGATTCCCTTTTCCAAAACTTCTCGCGTCGGATTCTTGGTTCGCGTATAATCATAACCAGTACTTTGTCCCACTGCGGGATGGGCAAAAGATGCTGTTTGATAAATCGGCGTACTAATTGCTCCGGTTTTCTCATCGCTGCGTACACCAATGTGCACAATTTTCGAATTCAATTTCATGATTTTCCTCCATCCTGTTGTAAAACTCACCTTAGAAACAGTTACTGCAATGCATACAAAAAGTCCCTTTCCATGAGGAAAGGGACATGACTTCCTTTCTCTCATCTTTCAGGATTTCTCCTGCTGGATTTAGCACCTTACGCGTAAAAACGCCGGTTGCCGGGTGTCATCGGGCCAGTCCCTCGACCACTCTCGATAAGAGTTTCGCTATGAAATTGTTAATAGTGTAACATTGCTTTATCTTTCTGTCAATAGTTAGCCAGAGTTCTCATTTTTTCGAAATATTAGGATCTTTTTATTGTTGCGATTTCTGAAGCGCCTGCTCCAAGTCGTTAATCAGATCCTTCGGATCTTCCAGTCCCAGTGAAAGACGAACCATATCATCAGGCGTACCCGCCAAGACAAGCTGTTCTTTCGTAAGCTGAGAATGAGTCGTGCTGGCCGGATGAATGACAAGTGATTTCGCATCACCTACATTGGCAAGAAGTGAGAACAGCGATAAGGAGTCGATAAAATTACGTCCTGCCTCTAACCCGCCCCGAATGCCAAAGGTCAAAATAGAACCAGGTCCTTTCGAAAAATACTTTTGTGATTTTTCATAATCTGGACTGCTTTTTAAACCAGGATAGTTGACCCAGTTGACGAGTTCATGCTGCTCTAAATATTCGGCTATTTTCTGAGCATTGCTAGTATGGCGTTCCATCCGAAGCGGCAAAGTTTCAAGCCCTTGTAAAAACATGAAGCTATTAAAGGGACTTAAGCAAGCCCCAAGATCTCTTAAAACCTGAATGCGTAACCGTGTAATAAAGGCTTGATTGCCTAGCGCATCGCTATAAACAAGACCATGGTAACTGGGATCTGGTTCATTTAAAGCAGGAAAATTCCCTGTTGACCAATCAAACTTACCGCCATCTACAACTATGCCCCCCATGGATGTTCCATGACCGCCAATAAATTTTGTCGCGGAATGAATGACAATATCAGCACCGAACTCAATCGGGCGACTAAGCGCCGGCGAGGCAAAAGTACTATCCACAATCAGCGGCAAATTATGTTCATGGGCGATAGCCGCTACTTTTTCAATATCTAATACGTCGATTTTGGGATTTCCTAAGACCTCGCCATAGAGCGCTTTCGTCTTAGATGTGATCGCTTTACGATAATTTTCCGGATCACTGGAATCAACAAATTTTACAGTAATGCCAAGACGCGGCAGCGTGTAGGAAAACATATTATAAGTACCGCCATACAAGCTAGAAGATGTCACAATCTCATCACCAGCGCCAGCAATATTAAAAATTGCCGAACTAATGGCAGCATGACCGGAGGCAAAAGCCAAGGCGCCGATTCCCCCTTCTAAAGCAGCCACACGCTTTTCAAAAACATCAGTTGTCGGATTCATAATACGACTATAAATATTGCCAGCCTCTTTTAACCCAAACAGATTTGCGCCATGTTCGCTATCACGGAAATTATAGGCTGTCGTTTGATAAATTGGAACAGCTCGAGATCCCGTAGTTGGGTCAGGTTCCTGCCCGGCATGTACTGCTAGGGTATCAAATTGCAAGTTTTCTGGTAAAGCCATGTTCATTACTCCTCTCATCGCTACAAAATATGATAAATAAATAAAAAAGACAAAGAAATGTCCTCTAAAACACTCCTTTGCCTTCAGTTTCTCTGATCAGCTAAGACTCTTGAAAATTTATACATATGATAGCACAAAAAACTATAACTGTCAATTTCACGTTATAATAAAATGTAATCTTGTTAAATTAATATTGAGAGTCTACAAATTAGAAATGAACTTGCTCAATTAAAACAATGGATTTGTTTGTAATAATTCCTTTACTGGCCCATAAGTAACGCGATGAATCGGACAGGGTCCGTATTTTTGCAAATTTGCTAAATGTTCTTTTGTAAAATACCCTTTGTGGTGAGCAAAACCATAAAGCGGATACACTTTTTCATAGTCTGTCATCACTTGATCTCGCGCCACTTTAGCCACAATAGAAGCAGCGCTGATAGCAGGAACCAGTGAGTCTCCCTTGATAATAGTTTCACAAGGAACCGACAATTTAGGCGCCTTATTGCCGTCAATCATCACTTTATCAGGAAGAACAGGCAAAGATTCTATGGCGCGTTTCATGGCCAAAAGCGTAGCGTGTAAAACATTTAATTCGGCAATCTCATCAAGGCTCGCTGTGGCAATCGTCACAGCAATCGCTTTTTCTTTAATAATTTCAGCTAATATTTCTCGACGCCTTGGCGTCAATTTCTTCGAATCATTAAGACCTTCAATCGGCTGGTTTGGATCAAGAATGACGGCTGCCACATAAATTTCACCAGCGCCAGCGCCTCTGCCGACTTCATCACAGCCGCATATACACTGTTTATCCACTTTCATTGCGCAAATCAACACCCTATCTACTGTAAAGATAAAAAAACAAATGGTTACTTGTTAACTAATAACCCGAAGAATTTCTAAATCGACTTCCTTCTCCAGGTCAATATATTCGCCTGTAGGCAACTGTACTAGCGGCTTATGACCTAAATTTTGATCAAATCGAACAATCTTTGCCTGCTCACCAGTATTAAGCAAAACATCGCTGCCCACAAGTAAATCTTTTAAGTGCTTCATTAACATCAGACAAATTGTTGGGTTTAATTTTCCAAACATCTCTAATGATAATTCATTAATCACTTCAAAAAAGGAACAAGCGCTACGTTGCGCCCGTTGCGAGGTCATAGCATCATAGACATCGGCTACAGCAAGAATTTGTGCTAAAAAAGATATATCCTTTTCCGCCAATTTATTAGGATAGCCGGACCCATCAAGACGCTCATGATGCTGCAATACGGCATATTTTACATTTTCCGGTATGTAAGCCGCAAATTGTACTAATTGAAAACTGTAAAAAGCATGACAGCGGATAATACTAAATTCATAAGCTAAGAGTTTTTCCTGCTTATTCAAAATTTCCTCAGGAATCATTGCCTTGCCAACATCATGAAGTAAACCGCCTAAAATAGCTTCATCAATCTCCGATGAAGAAAGTTCCAACCAATGGGCAAGAGCGCCAGCTACGATCGCAACATTCACACTATGTGTAGTAGTACAATGTTCTGTCGCCTTGGTCAAATTTAAAAGACTGAGAACTTCCTCACGCTGAATCATTTCTCTTATAAGACTTAAAAGCGCCATAAGCTGTGCTATAGAACCTGGCTCAAGCCCTTGAGAAGTACGAAATTCAGCAAAAAGGTCATCAAAAGATTGCTTGGCAATAGTATAATCCATCCGAAAGGTTGTAATAGATGCTGCTGCGGCAGAAGAAATGGCTATCATTACTTTGATCTCCCTTCAATTCCCTATTTCTACAAAAAATGACGACTCTATTAAAAGTATAAAGGGCGAAGAGCATGAAGGCAAGAAAATCAGATGAATTTTCTAGAAAATAAAAAAATCCTGATAAATCAGGATTTGAATGTTATAAAACTAAAACTTTGTTATCAAGCTAGTACGCGATCTAATGAAAGTCGCCCTAACTTACCCGTACGAAATTCTGTTAGGATAAGCCGAATTACCTTTTCAGTATCAATAACACCGCCGCTTTTCAAACAGCCGCGCCGCCGACCAATTTGCTCTAAAAGCGCTTCTGCTTCATTTGGCAAAGGATCTTCCAAGCCATAACGGGCGATTAAGTTTTGCGGATAGTCAAAAATCATAGTTTGCAAAAGCTCTTTGACGACATCTTCCATATCAAAAACCTCGTCATTCATTGCACCTGTGGCAGCAAGCTTAAAAGCAACCTCCTGATCATCCTGTTTGGGCCATAAAACGCCGGGAGTATCAAGGAGTTCTAAATTTTTGCCAATCTTAATCCACTGCTGACCACGAGTGACACCAGCCTTATCACCAGTACGTACTGTAGCCGAACCAAGCAAGCGATTAATTAGAGAAGATTTGCCGACATTAGGGATTCCGAGAATCATGGCACGAGTGCTGCGATTTTTAATTCCTTTAGCTCGTAGCCTTTCCACTTTTTCTGCCACAGCAGCTTCTACCTGCTTTACGAGCTGTTTGGTGCCTTTTCCTGTCATAGAGTCAATTGCTACAACGTCAAGACCTTGCGCCTTATAATAGGCAATCCATTGCTCCGTAAGACGCGGGTCAGCCATATCAGCCTTATTTAAGGCAATCACACGAGGCTTCTGTTGTGTCAAAGCAGCAATAAGCGGATTCGCACTACTAGCTGGAATGCGAGCATCGAGTAATTCGATAACCACATCGACAAGCTTTAGCTGCTCTTCAATCATGCGCTTAGCCTTTGTCATATGACCGGGAAACCAATGTATATGCACAACCAATCACCTCTATCAGGGTAAGGATTTAAATTTATCGAAGGGCCAGAATACTAGCAAGGCTTTTCCCTTAATTAAATCTAATGGAACAAAACCTACATCGCGAAAACGACTGTCTTCCGAATTATTCCGGTTATCACCCATGACAAATACGGTCCCTGGCGGAACTGTGGCCAAGGAATAAGACCCCTTCATCCGTTCATTTAAAATATAAGGTTCATTCAAAAGCTGGCCATTTACATAAACATGATTGTCTTTTACTTCAATCGTATCGCCAGCTGTAGCAATGACCCGCTTAATGAAATCGCGACTCTGGTCTTTAGGGTACTTAAAGACAAGTACATCGCCTTTTTCCGGATCTTTAAAGCGATAAATAAACTTATTAACAACAAGTCGTTCATTGGATACTAAAGTCGGCTGCATGGACGGACCTTCCACAAGGTACAACTCCACAATAAAATGCCGAATAAAAAAGGCAATCACTACAGCAACAACAATAGAAATGACCCAATCTTTAATTTCTTCGCCTAAGCGACTACTCATGAATAGGCCTCCTTAGTTCTGCTTGCGTAACGAAAAGGGACTGAGTACTCAGTCCCTTTTGATTAGCGTTTTTCTTTAATGCGGGCTGCTTTACCAGTCAAGTTACGCAGATAGTAGAGTTTTGCCCGACGTACAATGCCACGACGCATTACTTCGATTTTATCAATACGAGGAGAATGAACCGGGAAAGTACGTTCTACGCCAACACCGTAAGAAATACGTCTTACCGTAAAGGTTTCACGCACACCGCCGCTTTTGCGGTTAATAACAACACCTTCAAAAACCTGAACACGTTCGCGCGTGCCTTCAATAACTTTTACATGGACGCGAACCGTATCTCCCGGACGAAACGCCGGAACGTCTTGGCGAAGTTGTTCTTGCTCTAATGCTCTAATAATATCCATATTTATTTCCTCCTTAATTAGATGTTCGTGCCTTCGTCAAGCAGAGGACCATCCATTTTACACAAAATTGATTATATCATTTTCACAGCTTTTTTTCAAGCAAAATTACATTTTTATAAATTCTTTTGCCACCAAGCCTCGCCTAGTAGTCGGTCAAGAATAATTGCCACAGCAGAACGAACCGGCAAATGATTGTATTCGCCACCGCCGTAAATGGGCTCTAATATATAATCAAACTGATTCATCAGTGATTTTTCCATACCAAAACCAGTGCCGAAAAGCAAGAGACAGGGTCTGTCGCCTGTTTCTATCGTATGTCTCAGCTTAGGATAAGAAATACTATTGGGATATATTCTGGCATCTGTCGTAACAACAATTGGTTTTTTACCTTCTTGCTCCGTAATTTGCGCAATCACTTCAGCAATATCCGGCGCTGTTGTGACAATTCGAAATGCTTCATTTCGGTCTGGATTATACTCTTTGCCAAATCCAGTTTGCCAGTATCCCATAACATCTTCAGCTAATTTAACCTGACTTTCAATCGGATGAATGATAAAATACTTAGCAATATTATACGTTCTAGCTGTTCTCGCCAAATCATGAATATCGAAATTCGCAATGGCTGTCGTAATCACAGCACCGTTGCGATTATAAATCGGATAATGAACTAAGCCAATGTAGGTATTCACAGATCTTCGCCGCCATCCTCTTGTTCTATTTCGCGCAATAAACGCCGGTCTGAATCGGTTAAATCAGCTTTCTTTAAAAGATCAGGCCGCTTTTCTTTAGTAAGCTTCAAAGATGCTTTACGACGCCACCGCTCAATTTTTGCATGGTCACCCGAAAGAAGAATATCCGGTACGATCATGCCCTCGTATTCGCGCGGCCTTGTATATTGGGGGTATTCTAACAGTCCCGCATAAAAAGAATCCTCGCTGGCACCGTTCGCTGCGCCGAGAACACCAGGAATCATCCGAGCTACCGCATCAGTAATAATCATAGCAGGCAATTCTCCGCCTGTTAGTACATAATCACCAATAGAGATTTTTTCATCAACTAGATAGTCCCCGACGCGACCATCTATCCCTTCATAGTGACCGCAAATAAAAATTAGCTGCTCATACTGCGCTAATTCCTTTGCCTTTGCCTGCGTAAAAGTTTCTCCACTAGGACACAAAAGAATAATTCGTCGCTTCATGATTTCAGTTTCTGCGGTCACTGCTTTGACAGCGCGAAAAATAGGCTCTGGCTTCATAACCATGCCAGAACCGCCGCCAAAAGGAGTATCATCAACAATATGATGTTTATCTTCCGTAAAGGTTCGCGGATTAGTGACTCGAATCTGCAAGTGTCCCGCTGTAACAGCTCGTTTTATCATACTATGACCAAAGGGTCCGTCAAACATTTCTGGAAACAGTGAGACAATCTCAATACGCATTAGTCATCCCATTCTTCCTGCAATTTCACAATCATTTTTTGTTCGGTAAGATCGATACTTTTTACTACCTTCTTTAAGGCAGGCACCAGAATCGGCTTACTTTGTACATCCTCTGCTTCAACGACATAGACGTCATTACTGCCGGTTTCCAAAATATCTTTTAGGGTGCCAAGTAATTGACCTGCTTCATCATATACGGATAAACCAATAAGATCGAAATGATAATAGCGGCCTTCCGGCAAAGGAATAAGCTGGTCTTGTGTAATATATAAAAGCTTGCCGCGTAATGATTCTACATCATTTCGCGATGCATGCTCTTTAAATTTTAAAAGAACAGAGCCTTTATGATATTTTACTGATTCAATGGTCAATTTTGTTGTTTGTTCAAGAAATACATGCTGAAGTTTTTCAAAGCGCGCTAAATCGTCTGTCAAGGCCATGATACGAAGGTCACCCCGCACACCGTGCGGGGCAACAATTTTACCAACAGATATAAATTCCGGTCTCATTAACTGCGAAATGCAATGATCTTACCATCTTCCAGCAAAATCTCAGTCGACATTGCCTGATGAAGATCATCTCCAATTCCCAGAGTAACAGTTTGTTCCAGTGTGCCTTGAACGATTTCAGCGCCGATTTCGAGTTCAGCCGTTTCTTTGATTTTTTCCTGCGTCTGCTCTTTAAATTCAATGCGTTTTTGCATTTCCATTTCAATTTGCTGACGAAGGGCGACCAGTCCTTGTGCATCAGCTTTCGCCTGCTCAGCTAAAGCTCGTTTTCCTTGAAAATCAATTTGCTGTAATTCCATGTCAGCCCGTTTAATGGCTTCTTCCATGTCATAAACTAATTGTTTTTTCAAAGCTTCCGTAACTTTTGCTTTAATCGTGACTGGACATTTCAAAGTTATTTTATCCATCTTACTCGGCACCTCACTCTATGATTTCAACCATCACTTTTTTGTTTTCCCGCGAGGCGGCCGCTTTGACAACAGTACGAAGCGCTTTCGCAATTCGTCCCTGTTTGCCGATAATTTTACCCATGTCCTCCGGGGCAACCCGAAGTTCATAGGTAATTGTATCATTATCGACCACTTCAGTAACATTGACTTGCTCGGGATTTTTTACTAAGGCTTTGGCAATCACTGCGACTAAATCATTCATTGAACTCACGCTTCTTTCTTAGAACGCTTCAGTTCATCCCACTTTTTCATGATTCCCACCTGGCTGAACAGAGATTTTACTGTATCAGTCGGCTGAGCCCCTTTATTTAACCATTCAATGGCTTTTTCTTCATCAATATTGATGATTGCAGGCTGTTTGGTAGAATCATACTGACCAAGAGTTGCAATCTGACGGCCATCGCGTGGAGAACGCGAATCAGCAACAACAACGCGGTAGTAAGGGCTTTTTTTCGCACCTAATCTTTTCAAACGAATTTTTACTGCCATGACAAAATCACCTCCTTCATAAAATATCTCAATCTATTCCTACTGCTGTTTACTGCAGAAAAGGCAAATTAAATCGCGGTTTTTTACCGCTTTTTTTCATTTTGGTAAGACCCTTCATCATCTTCTTGGTTTCGGCAAATTGCTTTAAAAGACGATTTACATCTTGCACCTTTGTACCGCTACCTATCGCAATTCGTTTACGGCGGCTTCCATTGATAATCGAAGGATCTTTTCGCTCCTTCTTCGTCATGGAATAAATAATTGCCTCAATACGTTTGAATTCACCATCATCAAACTCTACGTCTTTGAGTTTATTTTTTAAAGCCCCCATACCAGGAATCATGCCAAGAATTTGCTCGATCGAACCAAGTTTTTTCACTTGCTGCATCTGCTCTAAAAAGTCATCAAAAGTAAACTCTTCCGTGCGCAGCTTTTTTTCCATTTCCTTGGCTTTATTAATATCAATCGTTTCTTGAGCTTTTTCAATTAAACTGAGCACATCGCCCATGCCAAGAATTCTTGATGCCATGCGGTCCGGATAAAAAGGCTCTAAAGCTTCTAGCTTTTCTCCCATACCAGTAAACTTAATGGGTTTTCCCGTTACAGCCTTGATAGAAAGTGCGGCACCGCCGCGGGCATCCCCGTCAAGTTTTGTGAGAATAACGCCATCAAGACCAAGATCTTTATCAAAGGATTCCGCCACATTGACAGCATCCTGTCCAGTCATTGCATCAACAACAAGCAGAATTTCATGAGGCTTCACTTCTTGCTTAATGTTTTTCAGCTCACCCATGAGTTCTTCATTAATATGAAGTCGTCCCGCCGTATCGATAATAACAATATCGTTCATGTAAGCATTCGCATGATCAATCGCCTGCTCGGCAATCGTCACTGGACTTACTTGATCGCCTAAAGAAAAAACAGGAACCTCTATTGATTCTCCAACCACTTGAAGCTGCTTAATCGCTGCTGGTCGATAAATGTCGCCTGCTACTAACAGGGGTCGTTTGCCTTGTTTTTTCAATGTTAAGGCCAGTTTCCCCGCCGTTGTCGTTTTACCGGCGCCTTGCAGACCTACTAACATAATAATGGTCGGCGGTCGAGAAGAGATCATAATCCGGCTTTGGGTTCCCCCCATAAGCTCAGTTAATTCATCATTAACAATTTTTATAACAAATTGGGCTGGTGTCAGACTTTCCAATACTTCCTGACCAATGGCCCGCTCTTTTACTTTTGCAATAAAGTCTTTTACCACTTTAAAATTTACGTCAGCCTCTAATAGGGCCATACGCACTTCACGCATCGCTTCCGTTAAATCCTCTTCCGTCAGCTTGCCGTGACCGCGTAATTTTTTAAATGTCGCCTGGAGTTTTTCCGCCAGTCCTTCAAATAACATAAAAAGTCTCCTCTAGTCTAATCTACCAGTTGCCGCAATTTTGCTTTCGCCGCCTGAATCGTTTCATCCGCTTGAAAACAGGATTGATCAAGCAATTGATATATTTCACGGAGAACCTGCCGCTCCTGATCATGACGCGCCGCCAATTGAAGTTTTGCTTCATGTTCCGCTAGAATCTGCTCAGCCCGCTTTAAAAGGTCATAGACGGCTTGCCGGGAAACAGTTAACTGCTCGGCAATCTCCGAGAGAGAGAGATCCTGAAAATAATGAAGCTCTACACAGGTTTGTTGCTTTTCCGTCAGCAGCGCCCCATAAAAATCATAAAGAAGGCTAATTTTTAATACTTTTTCTAACAATACAATCACCTTCTGCCATACTGACAAGGTAAAAGCTTTACCTCAAACATTATATCATACTAAAAGCTCCTGTCAAGTTTTTTACTTGTCAGGATTTTTTATTTATCAGGAAATAACGCCAAGGCAAAATCTTCTGGTTCAAAGGGCCGCAAATCTTCTAATCCTTCACCAACACCAATCCATTTTACAGGGATGCCAAGTTCCGTCTTAACAGCTACAACAACGCCGCCTTTAGCCGTACCGTCTAATTTCGTTAAAACAACGCCAGTCACTTTTGCCGCTTCGCTGAAAATTTTTGCCTGGCTAATGGCATTTTGTCCAGTAGTTGCATCAAGGACAAGCAATGTTTCGTGAGGCGCTTCCGGCAGTTCCCGTCGCACAACCCGCTCAATTTTTTTGAGTTCTTCCATAAGATTCGATTTTGTATGGAGTCGTCCGGCTGTATCAATAATCACAACATCGGTTCTTCTCGCTTTCGCCGCCTGTACCGCATCAAAGGCGACAGCAGCTGGATCAGAGCCTTCTTCATGCTTAACAATATCGACAGAACTTCGCCCGCTCCATACTTCGAGCTGGTCAACAGCTGCAGCACGGAAAGTATCCGCCGCTGCTAAAATTACCTTTTTCCCTTGTTCATGATAATAATTAGCTAATTTGCCAATCGTAGTTGTCTTGCCGACACCGTTTACGCCAACTACGAGAATTACCGTAGGCGGTGTTAGGGCAAAAGCAAAAGGTTCCAGACCTTCCGCTAACATAGCACTGATTTCCCGGCGCAAAAAAGGCCGTAAATCATCCGGACTATTTACTTCCTTCGCCTTAATCCCGGCTCTTACTTTTTGCAGTAATAATTCAGCGGTTTTTACACCTACATCGGCAGAAATCAGAACAGCTTCCAATTCCTCTAAAAACTCCTCATCAATTTCGGCATACCCTACGATTAACTGTTCAATTTTATTCGTAAGGTTTTTTCTTGTTTTATCAAGTCCCGCTTTTAGTTTATCAAAAAAACCCATAATATAACTCCCCCTTAACCGGCCTTTTCCGAAAATTTAACAGAAATCAATTTTGATACTCCCGATTCCTCCATGGTGATACCATGCATCACATCGGCAATTTCCATCGTTCCCTTGCGGTGCGTAACAACAATAAATTGTGTCTTTTGCGCATAGTCTCGTAAAAATTCACTAAAACGATTTACATTGGCTTCATCAAGAGCGGCATCAATTTCATCGACCATACAAAAAGGAGCCGGACGATGACTTAAAAAGCTAAATAATAAGGCAATAACGGTCAAGGACCGTTCCCCACCGGAAAAGAGCGACAAATACTGTTGCTTTTTGCCTGGTGGCTGCACGACAATTTCGATACCAGTTTCCAGTAAATTATCAGGCGACTGCAACACAAGTTTTGCTTGTCCACCACCAAAGAGTCGCACAAAAATATCATGAAAACAGCCGTTAATTGCCTCAAAAGCCGCTTTAAATTGAACCGCCATCGTTTGATCCATTTCCTGTACAATAGACACTAAATAATTTTTAGCAGAAATGAGATCATGATACTGAGACTGTAAAAACTCATAGCGTTCTTTCAGCTTTTCATATTCTTCAATCGCCCCAGCATGAATCGGGCCCAGTTCAGCAATTTTCTGATCAAAAACTTTGATCTTACTTTGTAGCTCTTCACTTGGAATATCTAAATAATAGTCTTTCGCTTCAGACAAAGATAAATGGAACTGTGACAAGAGCTGCTCTTCACAAGCAATCGCTTCAGCTTGATACTTAGCAATTAAAAGCTCTCGTTCATGCAAACGATTTTGCAGATCCTGCAGACGTCGACGTAATTCCTTCATGTCCTTTTCTTTGGCCTGAAGCAACGCGACATCACTTGTTTTTTCTTCGTAAAGATTTTTTATAGTTTCTTCTGTTTCTGCTTTTTCTAGCCGCAAAGCTTCACTGCGAAGTTTGCATTCAGTCATCTCGGCAGAAAATTCTTGGCGTTTTTCGATAATCTCTTGCTGCTCTGCTATAATTTTTTTATCTTGTTCTTGCGATTCCGCTAGCAGTGTTTCGTAAAAAGCGCAATTACTGGCAAGAGACTGTAGATTCTGTTCGAGCGCTGATAATTCTACCTTTAAGGTAGTAACCGATTCTTGCTGCTGCGTTACCTTTTCCTGGTATTCCTTATTCGATAGCTGCAATTGTTGAATCATCGCTTTTTTTACTTCCTGCGTTTGATCCATTGCCGCAACTTGAACTTGCAACAAAGCCAAATCTTGCTCAATCGTCTTTTCTCGCTCTCTGTCCTGGCGGATTTCTTCTGTTAAAGTCTGGACAGACAGCGAAAAGCGCCGTTGGTTTTGTCGGCTCTGTTCCGCATGAACTTTAAGTTCTGCCTGCTTAATTTCGATTTCTTGAAATTTCACCTGGCACTGATTTAGTTCAGTCTGTTTTTGCTGCCGTTTGACTCGAAGAACCGCTAACTTCTCCTGCTGGCTTGCTAGATTTATTTTTTCTTGTTCAAGCCGCTTCGTGAGTTCTTCAATCTCACTTTGACGACCAATAAAGCTATTTTCCTTCCGGCCAAGACTGCCGCCGGTTAAGGAGCCGCCGGGATTTAAGATTTCTCCCTCTAACGTAACAAGCCGCAGCATGTACTTATATTTCTTCGCCACAGCTAAGGCCTGGTCAATCGTTGTTACCAAGAGTGTCCGCCCTAACACTTGAACTACAGCTGCTTCATAGCAAGGATCAAAAGTAATGACATCACTGGCAAACCCCAGAACGCCGGGCTCTTGAACCGCTTTCAGCTCGTAATCCCGTCGCGACGGCTTTTGCACTGTATCAAGCGGTAAAAAAGTAACACGCCCTAAGTTATTCTCCTTTAAGTAGGAAATAGCTGCTTTTGCCGTATCAGCCGTTGCGGTAATCAGGTGCTGTGCTGCTACGCCTAAAGCAACTTCAACAGCTTTCACATATTCCTGCGGCACATGAATGACTTGGGCAATGGCGCCATGAATTGCACTGCGCCAAGGTTGTTTTGCCTTTAAAACGCTTTTGATGCCCCGGCCAAACCCGTCAAAATCCTCCTGCAAGTGAAGCAATACCTTTTGTCGCGCTGCTCCGTCATGCATGCGTCGTTGCAGCTTAGTTACCATGTCTTCTTGCGAAGAAATTTCCGTCTCAATAGCCTGACTTTCCAGGAAAACCGTTTTCTGTTGGTTTGTTAGCTGCTCTCGTTCTGTTTCTAAAACTTGTAACTGACTAACCTCAGCCGCAACCGTTTCTTGGGTTTTTGCCAATAAGACTTTTTCTTCCGTTAATTGTTTTGTCTTTTCGGCTTGCTGCTGTACCAAAAAGAGTAATTCCTTATCTAAATCTCGGCAATGATTTTTTTGTTGCACAAGCTCTTGCATAAAATCAAAAAGCTCTTCTTTTTTCTTGTCAACTTCTTGCTCTAGAGAAACTGTTTTTTCTTTGATCGCTTCATGATCATGCTCTAATATCATAAGCTGTTGACTTAAAGCCTGCTGTTCCGCTGCTTTACTTTGTAAAGCAGTGTTAAACTCTTGCAGCTTTGCCTCATTTTCCTGATTGCGTAGAGCAAGAGTCGTTTGTTCTGTTACTAACCTTTCCCACTCGCGTTCACTCTGCTGCTGCCGTTCGGTTAAGAGTTCTTCGGTAGCCTTCAGCGTATTTAAATCCAGTTCGATCTGTTGCAAATCTTTTAGCGCTGCACGGTAGGTTTCCTCCTTGACCGCCAGCTCTTCTGTCTTTTTATCTCTTTCAGTTTCCGCCAACAACATTTGGCTCGACAAAACAGTTTCCGACTCGGTCAATTCCTTTTGATCCTTTTGCGCATCGGCAACAATCGAGCTAGCAGAATAAAACCGCTTTAAAAATTGACTGACCTGATAAGAAAGCCACTGTTCGTAGAGCGCATTGTAGGCTTTCGTTTTTTCCGCACTGGCAGCTAACGGTCCCAGTTGCCCCTCAATCTCGGTAGTAATATCGGAAAGACGCGTCAAATTGTTTTCAGTTTCCTCGATCTTACGCAGAGCTTCACGCTTGCGCTGTTTGTATTTAGTAATGCCAGCTGCTTCCTCAAAAAGCAACCGTCGTTCTTCTGGCTTGGCATTTAAAATTTCATCAATCTTATTTTGGCCAATCACCATCATCGAATCACGGCCAATACCTGTATCAGCAAAAAGCTCATGAATATCCTTCAAGCGACAAGAGCTTTTATTAATATAATATTCACTGTCGCCCGAACGAAAAACACGCCTTGTTATAACAACTTCATTAAAATCAAGGGGCAGAAGACCATCGCTATTGTCAAAAAACAACGAGACTTCAGCAATCCCTAAAGCCCTGCGGCCTTGGCTGCCAGCAAAAATTACATCCTCGCTTTTCGCGCCGCGAAGACTTTTCAAACTTTGTTCGCCTAGAGCCCAGCGAATCGCATCAGATATATTGCTTTTTCCACTGCCATTTGGTCCAACGATTGCAGTTACCCCGGGACCTAAAGCAATTTCTGTTTTTTCGGCAAAAGACTTAAATCCGTAAGCCTCAATTTTTCGAAGCAACAAAACAATCACCGCAACCTTTCAAAAAAACTTTAACTATTATTTATTCCTCATAGCAATAAGAAAAACCTGCTTGCATCAAGCAAACAGGCTTTTGCTTTTCTAGCGAGGTTCAATAATAAATCGAATTGCCGTTCGCTCTTCTCCGTCAATTGAAATTTCCGCAAAGGCCGGAATCGCTACTAAATCAATTCCATTGGGAGCCACAAAACCACGAGAAATAGCGATAGCCTTTACGGCTTGATTAACAGCACCAGCCCCCACTGCCTGTACTTCTGCAGTTCCTTTTTCACGTAAAACTGCTGCGAGAGCGCCTGCAACCGATTTGGGTATAGATTGCGCCGATACTTTCAGTACTTCCATGACTTTACCTCCTTCGAATTCAGGACATTGCAAAGTTTCCTATACTGTAAAAGTATTCCGCCTTTTTCCTTAAAATTCCTTCTTTTGTATTTTTTTCAATAGAAATTCATTTTATAATTTTTTTCTATATAATTTTTTTAATTCCAAAAGAAATTCCGTTATAGGTAATATATATCCCTGCATCATCAGACAAATTCGCTTTTATGAAAATCTGACAAGAAAAAAGTTCTTGCCAATAGCGTAAGTTGTTATTTTTTTGGCCACGTAGTTTCGATTCATCACGCCGACAGCAATGCAGCTCTAACTTTTGGTTATTTGCTTTGTCGCTAAAGTTCAATTCTTCTAAGATTCGGCTTACTTCTTGACGATAAAGATAAGAAATAACCATCTCGCCAAAAGCGGGATGATAGGGGCCAGCTAAGCGAACGCTGCTATTATCAAGTTCTTCTGTCGCCTGGAGCCCCATGCGAATCACAGGAATATGATGCTCTAGAAGCAGTTGCTTCACCATGGCTGTTTTGGCGATCGCTTTC
>URQW01000034.1 GCA_900550105.1 uncultured Pelosinus sp. | reverse complement strand
GCCACCATGATTTCGCTAGGAAAGGTATACAGTAATTTGATGGTAGACCTTCAGGCAACCAATCATAAGCTGCAGGAACGGGCCAAACGAATTGTAGCCTTAGCTGCCAATATCTCACTGTCTGAAGCTGATAAGGCTTTACAAGCGGCTCATGGCTCTGCTAAATTAGCCATTCTTATGGTGCTTACCGGTCTCGATCGCGAACCGGCAATCCAATTACTCAAAAAAAACAAAGGCTTTATCGCCGCATCGCTCGAAGCTAATAAAGTCTGAAAAAATACTAAAGTGAGGAACGTCTATGTTTGGAAAACTTTTTTCTTCCTTTAAATCCGATAACTCCACTGAAAAAGAACAACAAGAAAGGTCAATCATCGTTTACGCTCCACTTAGCGGCGCTATTACTGCGTTAGATACGGTTCCTGACCCAGTTTTTGCCGAAAAAATGTTAGGCGATGGTTTAGCAATCGAACCAAAATCACAAACGCTATTAGCTCCCTTTGCGGCAACCGTGGTAAGTCTCTTTCCCAGCGGTCATGCTATCGGTCTACGCACACCTTCCGGTCTGGAGTGCTTGCTCCACATCGGAATCGATACAGTAGCCTTAAATGGCCAAGGCTTTCGCCCCCTCGTAGCGCAGGGAGATGAAGTAGCGCAAGGAACCCCCTTAATTGAGCTTGACCTTGCTTGTTTAAAGCAAACAGGTAAACAGCTCGTGACCCCGCTGGTAATCACCAATAGCTCGCAATGGAAAATAACCGAACGGACTAGCGAAGAAGTTGCCACAGCCGGTCAAACCCCTCTGTTTACAGCCGTATTCCTCGCCACCACCCCGGAGGAGGATTTATAGTGAAACACCTAATTTCGGACTGCCGTCTCGTTTTACCAGACCGTGAGTTCGATGGCTCTTTACTGATTCATACTAGTCAAATTATGGCCATAGAAGAAAAAATATCAGCACCATCCGATGCGAAGCTGCATTGTTTTGACGGCGATTTTATCATTCCCGGTCTAATTGATACGCACGTTCATGGCGCTGGCGGCTTTGATGTCATGGACGGCACCAAAGAGAGTCTTGACGGACTGCGCCACGCTTTACTTACAGTAGGAACAACCGCTTTTTTAGCTACAACGATCTCCAGTCCCTTAGAGCAATTATATCAGGCTTTACATACAGTCCAGGCTGCCTCACATTCAAATAACGTTTCTGAAACCGCCTCAGCCGAACTGATTGGCGTTCATTTAGAAGGCCCCTTACTTAGTACCGCTTATAAGGGATCTCATATTCCTGAATACATAACGCCGCCTTCAGCCACAGAGGATTGCCAGCTTCTCACGAATATCTTGCAAACCTTTCCCAACCTAGTCCGCCTGATCACAGCAGCGCCAGAACGGCCTGGCAGCAAAGAATTCGCGTTGCTGTGTCGCCGCCATCAGATTATCGCCGCGGCAGGACATACCAGCGCCGACTACAATCAAATGCAACAAGCTGCTTGCTGGGGCTTCTCCCGTCTTACTCATTCTTTTAATGCCATGCCGGGAATTCACCATCGCCAGCCAGGACCGATTACGGCAACTCTGCTTCATCCTGATATTGAAATGGAAATCATCGCCGATGGCGTTCATGTCCATCCGGCAGTTATCGAAACAGCCTTGCGATTAAAGTCGCCAGAGAAGATTACGCTTATTTCCGATGGAACTCGCGCCGTCGCTATGCCGGACGGCGAATACGAACTAGGCGGCCAGAGAACCTTTGTCTCTGGCGGTATGGCTCGTCTTGCTGATGGAACCATTGCTGGTAGCGCTTATCCGCTACTACAAGGAGTCCGTACCCTTGTCAATACTTTGGGACACTCCTTAAGCGAAGCAGTCCGTTTCGCCTCGCTCAATCCAGCGAAACGCTTCAAACTAGACCATCGTCTCGGCAGCCTCGAATGTGGTAAAGAAGCGACCTTCTTACGACTCGATAAAACCTTGCAGCTCAAAGAAGTTTGGGTCCAAGGTCAAAAAATCTACGAAAAGAAACACGCCCTATGAATGTCTCATCATAGGGCGTGTTTCTTTATAGTTCACCGCGCTTTTTCTCAAAGTCCTTCTTTAACTGCTTATCGTTTTGACTCGCATAGTTAATAATTGACTGATACCAAATCGACTGTGGCGAACCCGGTATAACCGGACTCCACCGCTCTGGTTGATAAGCATACTTTTCCTGACTCAGCAATTTCGTTTCATTTGCATAAATAAGACCGCTTGTCAGCATATATTCTCGCTCCTGCATCCTAAGAAGATAGCGATTTAAGGTAAAGCCTTGTTTTAAAGGCGTTTTAATCCAAACATCAATAAGTAATTCGTCACGATAGGGATCTTTCGTATAGCGAATGGTATTTGTATCAAAATAAAATTTTGTTTCTCCCTGCACATCAATATTAGCAAAGTGGGTAGCTGGTTCTACCACTACTGGTTTATCCGTTTTTTTAGCATCCCGCTTATCAAGTTCAGCCTGCGCCCCGCCGGCTGCAAAAACCGTCGTATAGGCCATCAAAATCATCATTAGTACAAGTATAATACGCTTCATTTTGCCACCTCAGCTATCTTTGTCTTCCATAAGAAAAATATCTCTTTTGCAAAATTCTCCCTTTCTTCGCTTTTTCCTGCCACTTCGACAAAAAGCAGTTCTAAACTCCCAAAGATGGGAATTAAGAACTGCTTATTATTCTTGCACTATCTTATATAGCATCAAAATATGCAGCAATTTTTTGCGGTTCCTGCGTAACCCCCAAAGCCAACATCAACTTCAGTCTGGCTTTCTGGCCGCTTAAATCACCGCCTAAAATAACGCCTAGCTCTGTCAGCGGCTTAGCGCCGCCTTCATAGCCGTAAACACCAAGGACGCGTCCGCCTTCTACCCGACTTGTTAAAACAACAGGAATACCCGCAGCAATCGCCGCCTGAATTCCCGGAACCACTGCCGGGGGAACATTACCGCGCCCCAGCCCTTCGACTACGATTCCCTTAGCCTGTTTTTCGATAAGGCAATGGAAAAAGAAATCATCTGACCCAGCTGCTAACTTCACTAAATAAACGGATTCCTCCAGCGATTTTGGCTGAATTTTTAATTCCTTCACCGACTGGCGACGAAAAATAACACGATCTTCATCCACATAGCCAATAGGACCCCAAAAGGGCGATGCAAAGGTCTTAGGGTTCGCTGAATGAGTTTTTGTCACCTCACGAGCACAGTGAATTTCTTCATTCATTACTACAAGAACGCCCGCACCGAAAGCCTGTTTCGAAAACGCTGCCTTTACGGCACATAAAATATTTTTTGGACCGTCAGGACTCACTTCCGCGGAGCTTCGCATCGCTGCTGTAAAACAAACAGGCTTCTCTGTTTTTAGTACAAGTTCCAGCAAGTAAGCCGTTTCTTCCAGTGTATCCGTGCCATGAGTAATAACAATACCAGCCACATCGTCTTGTAACGCAAGTTCATCTACTTTAGTCGCTAGCTCCATCATTTTTGCTGGTGTCATATGGGGACTTGGTATATTAGAAAATTCCACGACCTCCACTGGACCAACTGCACGCAGCGGCGGCACAGCTTCCATCAGTTCTGCTCCGGTCACAGCGGGAAAAACCCCCTGTCTCACAGGGTCATAACGCATAGCAATCGTACCGCCTGTTGCTACTACAATTACTTTTTGTTTCATATCTAAGTCCTCTCCCTCAAAGCCTTGTTCTACTAGCTAAAAGCAATCTTCTTCTCTATTATAGCGGTACGAGAAAATTTGGCAAGATTTTAAGCGGTTTCGCCCGGCTGCTCCAAGCCGCGTACTTGCGTGATCCGATTCTGCTCGTCCACCATGACCACCCGCGGCTGTAAAGCTTTAGCTTCCTTTTCCTCCGCTAGGCCATAAGCAATAATAATGACTTTGTCACCAGGCTGAACTAAGCGAGCCGCTGCTCCGTTCAAACAAATAACGCCAGAATCTCTGGGACCGCAAATGACATAGGTTTCTAACCTCGCCCCGTTATGATTGTTCACAATCTGTACTTTTTCATTGACCAAAATTCCTGCAGCTTCTAATAAAGTCTCATCAATCGTAATACTTCCCATATAGTGCAAATTGGCTTCGGTTACCGTAGCACTATGAATCTTGCCTTTCATCATAGTAAGCAACATTTATGATCCTCCTCGAATTAAACTTTTCATTTATGACGCAAAAAAGCCCCCTTTTAGGAAAAGGAAGGCATAGAAAAATAATCTCATTCACCTCCCGTCTCAGTCTGCAACGATCTAAGCGGTCTTGTGTTTTCGCAATAATATAAAGCCTGTAAAAGCATTGTATGATTCCTGCCGGATATCACCAAAACTTTGGCCTTATGCTTCGCTAAAAACCTATTTGATCGTACCACAAACTTTTTCAACTGACAAGAAGCAACTCTTTTTATGAGCAAAAATCCCGCTTATCGCGACTTTAGCGCAATACAGCATCACCATATATAGCTTTCCACACATTGACAAACACAAGATATAGTATTATCATAATCCTAGCAAATTTTTATACAAGCAGGGGGGAAAGGGCTGGGTAAAACCGCAGCCACATGAATGATGATAACAAGTATTGTAAAACGCGACGGACGAGAAGTCCCTTTTAACTTAGAAAAAATTACAAATGCTATTGTAAAGGCAATGCAAGCAGTCAATGCTGCTGATTCGAAGGAAGCGCTGGCTTTAGCCATCAAAGTAACAGAACAGGTAGAGCAGCAATCAGCAACAAAAAAAACACCTCCCTTAGTCGAAGAAATTCAAGACGTAGTCGAACAAGTATTAATTGACGCAGATCTATCGAAAGTAGCCAAAGCTTATATTTTATATCGGGCCGAACGGACCCGCGCCCGTGAAATGAATACGCGCTTAATGAAAACCTATGAAGAAATTACCCATACTGATTCGAAAGAAAGCAATCTAAAGCGCGACAATGCCAATATCGACGGCGATACGGCCATGGGCGCTATGCTCAAATACGGCTCCGAAGGAACAAAAATTTACAATGAAATGTATATTTTAAAGCCGGAGCATTCCAAAGCCCACCGCAGCGGCGATATTCACATTCATGATTTTGACTTTTATACGTTAACAACAACTTGCTGTCAAATCGACATTCAAAGACTATTCAAAGGCGGTTTTTCCACCGGCCATGGGTACTTACGCGAACCAAACGATATTGCCAGCTATTCAGCCCTTGCCTGCATTGCCATTCAGTCGAATCAAAACGACCAACACGGCGGACAAAGCATTCCTAACTTTGACTATGGTTTAGCTGACGGGATTCGCAAAACTTTCGCCAGAAAATACTTAGAAAATCTCTTAAAAGCGCTGGAGATCTCGGCCGATCTTACTGTAGCTGACGGCGAAGCGATCACGCAAACTCATAAAGATTTGTTGACAAATTATCAGCTCCGTCCAGAACTGGCAAATCAAAATAATTATTTAGCCGAAGAAGCTCGGCTATTGCAAAATATCATTGATCGTGACAAGCTCAGCCAAGCCCAAGAGTTTGCTATGAAAAAAGCGATTCAGGAAACAGATCGCAGCACCTATCAAGCCATGGAGGCGCTGATTCACAATTTAAACACCATGCATAGCCGCGCTGGCGCTCAAGTTCCTTTTAGTTCGATCAATTATGGAACAGATACCTCCCCAGAAGGCCGCATGGTTATGAAAAATATCATGCTGGCGACGGAAGCTGGTCTTGGCTATGGCGAAACACCGATCTTCCCAATTCAAATCTTCAAAATTAAAGAAGGCGTTAACTATAATCCTGGCGACCCCAATTACGATTTATTTAAGCTCGCCTGTCGCGTCAGCGCGAAACGCCTCTTTCCTAACTTCTCCTTCATTGATGCTCCCTTTAACTTCCAGTACTACAAAGAAGGGCATCCCGAAACAGAAATTGCCTATATGGGCTGCCGTACTCGTACGATTGGCAACGTTTATGACCCCAGCCGTGAAATCGTATTTGGTCGCGGCAATTTAAGCTTCACTTCGATTAATCTGCCGCGTCTTGGTATTTTAAGTCAAGGAAATATTCAGGATTTTTACGCTCGTCTTGATGAACTGATTCATATGTGTACTACGCAGCTCCTTGATCGCTTTGAAATCCAGTGCCGTAAAAAAGTCCGTAACTTCCCCTTCCTGATGGGTGACGGCGTCTGGATCGACTCTGAGAAATTACAGCCTGATGACACGCTCCGCGATATTCTCCGCCACGGCACTCTGTCTCTTGGCTTCATCGGTTTAGCAGAATGTTTAAAAGCCCTAATTGGAAAGCATCACGGTGAATCTAAGCAAGCTCAGCAACTTGGCCTCGACATTATTGGCCACATGCGTCAAAAGATGGACGAAGCTGCCCAAAAATACAAGCTTAATTTCTCGCTGATCGCAACCCCAGCAGAAGGACTTTCTGGACGTTTTGTTGATATCGACCAGAAAAAGTTTGGCTCTATTCCTGGCGTAACTGATCGTCCCTACTATACGAATGGATTCCATATTCCTGTTTATTATCCCATTAGCGCCTACGAAAAGATCCAGTTAGAAGCGCCATACCATAATCTTACGAATGGCGGTCATATTACTTACGTAGAATTAGATGGCGATCCAACAAAAAATCTGGAAGCTTTTGAATCAGTAATCCGTTGCATGAAAGAAAGCGGTGTCGGCTATGGCTCGATCAATCATCCTGTAGACCGCGATCCCGTTTGCGGCTATAATGGCATCATTAACGACGAATGCCCTAAATGCCATCGTCATGAAGACGGCGTATCATTTGAACGAATTCGCCGCATTACCGGCTATCTTGTCGGAACACTTGACCGTTTCAATAATGCGAAGCGAGCCGAAGTAGAAGACCGCGTTAAGCATCTCGGCTCTCGCTAAAAAAAGAACCTGCAACTTGTTTGCAGGCTCTCTTTTTTAAAGAAATCTTTACAAAAGAATGCAGGAAAATTACCCTAATGGAAGAATTATTATTTTATAATTTATTTTGTCTTATATGAATCTACTTCTAGGAGATGGAATCTTGTGAAAAAATCTTCCGCTGACTCTAAACTAGTCATTAGCGAAGTTATGATGCCAAGCCAAGCCAATGTAGCTGGCAATATTCATGGCGGTGAAATTATTAAATTGATGGACTCTACTGCTTATGCCGCAGCCAGGCGCTTCGCCCGAACCAATGTCGTTACCGCCCGAGTTGATGAACTGGAATTTCATCTGCCTATTTTTATCGGCGATTTAGTAATATGTACCGCTCAAGTTGTCTATGCGGGCCGCTCTTCTATGGAAGTCGCTGTAAATGTAGAAGTAGAAGACTTAGAACATGAAGGCCGTCAAAAGGCCCTCTCGGCCTTTTTCACGATGGTGGCCATTGATAAAAAAGGACGCCCCAGCCAAGTTGCAGAACTAATTCTCGATACCCCGGAAGAAAAAGCTGCTTTTGAAGAAGGCAAACGACGTTATGAGTTTCGTAAAGCTAAAAAAAACCCTAATATAGTTTGCAAAATGGAATGTACCCCCGCTGACGAATAAAACCAAATATAAGTACTCGAAAACGCTTGGAATTTTTTCTTCCAGCGTTTTTTTATGTCTGTTCCTTGGACTGAACTGCATATAGTAAAACAAGAATCAGCGACTTTCTACAAAACGTAAAGGAGGCCAGCCTCTATGCCCACTCTCCTGTCGACCTGCCAGCCCGCTATTCCCGTCGAAGCCCTAGAAAAAAAAGCCCACGAAATTGCATCAACTTCCGCCAAGGGAACACTTGCCGCCGGGAATGGCGTAGTCTTATTTACCCTGTTCGTTTTCGAAGAACTGATTGAAGAGTTGGCAAAGAATCCAGCCATGAATCTGGCACAATTAATCACATTAGCCAATAGTATTGCTTCATTAAACAGCAGTTTACAAGTTGACCCCTAACCAAATAGAGTTTGTTTAAAAACACCATTTTTTATGAAGAGAGTCTGGCAATCAAGCGGGAAAGAGAGTACAATAAATACCAATGAATACTCTTAGATTAATTTTTTTCATTCAGGAGGCTTCCCCGCTATGAAAGCATCACGAACTATGACAACAAGAGATCTTATTTTTATTGGTATTTTATCGGCCTTATGCGTCATTGCCACAACGATCAAAATCCCTCTACCAACAGGCGGTATGGTTCATCTCGGCTCAGCCTGCCTATTCACAATTGCCATTTTATTTGGCGGCGTCTATGCTGGTTTTGCCGGAGCAATCGGCTCCGCTTTTTTTGATCTGCTGCTTGGTTTTTCACCCTATACGATCTGGTCTTTTATTATTAAAGGCGGTGCTGGTTTTTTAGCTGGCTGGATTGCCCGAGGAGTGTGGCCAGAATCATCGCACAACCAATTTCATAACCAACAACGCCCCACGAGTCTGTGGCGTGCTTTGCTAGGCTGTATTGCCGCAGCAATCTGGACCTTAGGCGGCTATATTCTAGCTTGGTGGCAAGTTACAGGCAGTCTCACTATCGCCTTTGGCAATGCGCCAAGTTCCTTAATTACCTCTGGCGTTGGCATTTTAGCTGCTTTACTCTTAGCACCAAAACTAAAAAAAGCCTTAAAGCTATAAACAATTCGCTATTCAAGAAATTCGAAGGGCTGTTGCATGAAAGCAACAGCCCTTCGTTTTGTAAAAATCGCTTTAAAATTTATGGTTAACGCCAAAACTGATTCCCTTAGTGTTAACATGGCCAGCTACTTTATTCTGATAATCATGATAGCCTGCCTCTAGCGACGTCTGACTGTCCATAGCATAAACAATGCCAGCCTTTAAATCACCAATATTTTCGGATTTTTTATAAGACGCATAACTAGTTAACTGTGCTGTAATTGGTTGTTCGTAGGCAATACCGCCAAACACTTCATTTGTTGCTGCCGAGCCATAATTAGAGGCGATCTCTGATTTAAAGCTGCCTGCAGCCAAAGCAAGCTGCTTCGTCAATTGATACTGTACGCCCAGTGCCGTCGAATTGAAATGAAGTCCCGTTAGAGAACTACTATAGACTCCGTTAGAGTAAACATTAAAATCACGGCTATTCGAGCGGAGGTATTCCCCGGTCAAACTAACCTTATCAGTTAAACCGTAAGCAGCTTGATACGCATTGCCCTTAAAAGCGCCTAAATTTCCTAACCCGTTCATATCGGTCTGCAGATTTTCATAGGAATATCCGAGCGATATCTGGCCACTTGCTAAATTGGAATCTGGTACTGCCGCAAAAGCAGTACTTGCCAAGGCTAAAGAAAGAATCGTTGCGCTTAATATTTTTTTCACGGTAAAGCCTCCTGTATAGTATAAGCTAGTGGGAGAACGAAACACATTCTGTCCGTTCCCTTAACTACACTATAAGGGGTACTTCTTTGAAATTCTTTTGAATTAGACTGTAAATTTACTTACCGTCTCCCGTGTCGTCTCAGCTAATTTAGCCAAAGTTTGGCTTGCTACAGCAATTTGCTCCATAGATGCCGACTGTTCCTGGGCGGCAGCGGAGATACTCTCTGTCTTTTCAGCGATATCCTGACCTAAGGCATCGGATTGATAGACGGCATCTACAATCATCCGGCTATCCTGCACGACTCGCTCCATGGGACGCGATATATCGCCAATTTTATGATAGACCTGCTCAACCTTTGCTACAATATCTTGAAAAGCACTCCCAGCCTCTTGCACAATAGTTACGCCGTTCGATACCTCTTCGGTACCATTACGCATAAACGTCACGACGGAGCGAGTATTTTCCTGTATTTGCTCAATAAGCATTCCAATCTGTTTCGCCGCCGCCTGCGACTGATCAGCTAGTTTCCCCACTTCGCTGGCTACAACAGCAAACCCGCGACCATGCTCCCCGGCCCTTGCTGCTTCAATGGAAGCATTTAAAGCCAACAGATTCGTTTGGCTGGCAATTTCAGCAATGGTATGAATAATTGTTTCAATCTGTTCAGAACGGCTGTTTAAAGCTTCAACAAGCTCAGACGATTGATTCACCGTCTGAAAGATATGATCCATTTTTTCTATGGTCTTTTGAATAACGTTGCCGCCAATCTGCGCTGTATCAACCGTTTTTTCTGCTGTCGACACAACCGATGAAATATGATTTGAAATTTCCTCCATGCTATGAGTAATTTGTTGGACCATTTGTTCACTCGCCTTAATACACTCAAGCTGTGCTTTCGCGCCATCGGCTACCCTAATAATATTCTGGGCAATATGTTCAGCGGCCTGAGCTGACTGATCGGAACTAGACGTCATTTCCTCCGAGGAAGTAGCCAGATCGTCAATGTTAGAATGTAGCAAACTGACTAAGCTACATAAAGAATTTGTCATCTTATTAAAATCAGCGCCAATAGCCGCCATTTCATCATGAGAAGCAATTGTAATCGAAGCGCATAAATTGCCCTTTGCCACTGCTTCCGTAGCTTTCTGTAATTTTTTTACATTTTCTGAAATGGATAAATGGAGCGCATAAAAAACATAGAACAACAGTCCTAATAGAAGGATCAGGAAAACTACAATCACTCTTTCTATATTTTCCTGCCGTGACAACCGCTGCTGCAAAGTTTCATCTAACAGCTTCATCCCTTGATCATAAAAAACGTAGGCGCCTTGAATCATATCTGTCGTTGTTTTAAAGTAAGTCTGAGAATCTTGCGAAATAGCTGAAGCTCGCAAAATATCCTTATCTAAAATGGTTAAAAGACCATTCATTTGCCCGGAAACAGCTTCACTCCCAGCAGATAGGTTTTGTGAAAAAACCAGGCTTTGCTGATAGACGATCTGGAAACCAAACCCAAAAGTTTGTGAATTTCTTTCTAATTCTTTAGCAAGCAGCATGATATCAAGTCGATCTTGCTCTGTTATCGCCTTTTTGGCAAAAATCCCGGCTCCTTTACCGCGCGCTTGTCCCATCAACTCAATCGTAGGAAGCAATACCTCATTCAAATTACTAATCAAATAGTTTGTGTCCAGCTTAGGATCTATGGCTAAATTCGATTCAACACCAATGGAACGATTGAGAAGCAGAAGTTGCCCAATTAATAAGGTGTGGCGGCGAAAACTATCAGAAACGGTAAACCGTCCCGCCCCGCTCTGTAGTTCACCCCATTCACTCAGACTAGCATTCAGCTGTTTTTCGGCTTGTGCTGAAAGCGGCATTTTCACTTGAAGCTGCGTAATCTTTTGAAAATCTCCAGAAATCTTTTCGCGCTTTTCTATTAATTTATTACCAAAAGACTTGTCACCACTTAAATAAGCATTGGTCATGCCGCGATGTTGCTGTACATCATCAATCAGTTCGCGAATGGATTGACTATAAGCGACTCCCAAGCGCTCCTTGGCTAAAAAATTAATTTGTTCATGAACCTGATTTACGATCACATATAACGCCAATAGCAGGGGAATCAGAAAAATAAGTCCTACAAGCAAAAATTTGCGTGAAAAAGCGCTCTTATCTAAGATATACAAAATAGGTTTAAACAAGCCTTTCATGCGAATCATCCCCTCTCAATTGAATAAAGAATCCGTCCTTTTCAAATTTTATTCTATTTTAACATTTTTCGACATTTAGGTATAAAGTCCCTGCCGCATTACAAAAAAAATCTGAAAATATTAAAAAGATCCTCCTGACGCAATTTATCATCAGGAGGATCTTTTTATCACGTATTTTCTAATCAGAGCTAAATTGATATACCGTCGTAGAGGTGAATTTTTGTTCTGGCAAAAGAATGGTACTGGGGAAATGTCCCTTATTAGGCGAGTCGGGAAAATGCTGTGTCTCTAGGGCCAGCGCACTACGACAAAGATAAGCCTTGCCGCCTTTCCCCGTGTCTCGCGGCGCTGTTCCCGTTAAATAATTGCCAGAATAAAATTGCAAGCCCGGTTCAGTTGTGAAAATTTTCATCAACCTGCCACACTTTGGTTCATAGACCGTCGCTGCCAACGTCAAGGCGTCTGGTTCTGGTTTATTCAGCACCCAATTTAAATCATATCCCTTGCCATAGGCTAACTGTTCATCCTGCCAGTCAATTCGTTCGCCAATGGTCCTAAGCTCCCTAAAATCAAAGGGCGTATCAGCAACAGAACGAATTTCGCCGGTGGGTATCAAATCTTTGCCTACCGGTGTAAAAAAATCACCATTAATAAGAAGTTGATGCCCTAAAATAGAAGGGTTCCCTTCGCCAGCTAGATTCCAAAAAGTATGATTCGTAAAATTAACAATTGTAGGCTGATCGGTGACGGCCTCATAGTCAAGGCGCAGTTCCCCTTGATCGGTCAATCGATACTGGACTTTAAAATCACAAGTTCCGGGATAGCCTTCTTCGCCATCTTGAAAGGAATAAGTTAGACTCAAGCAATTTGCCGCTAGTTGGTTTGCCGTAAAAACAACAAAACGTGATCCGGCCACCCCGCCATGCAAATGATTTTTTCCGTCGTTTAGTGACAGCTGATAACTTTTCCCTCGCAAGGAAAACATACCTGCACCAATCCGATTTGCAAAGCGGCCAATTGTTGCCCCCATAGAAGGCTGTCCGGCAAAGACATCGTCTAATGAATCATAGCCGAGAACAATATCAGCAAGCTTTCCCCGGCGGTCTGGTGTTGTTAATGAAACCAGACGACCGCCATAATTTGTAATTTGCGCTTCAAATCCCAGCTGATTCGTTAACGTAAATAAAGCAACATCCTTGTCGGCAATACACGCCTTATAAGCTGCTTCCTGGAGCTCCATTTACTGTACCGCCTGAATTTGAGCAATCACGTCTTTATATTCAGGATAATTATTATACATTGGTTCTACTGCTTTGCGGAAAGGCGCTTTATCGGGGGTTGATATGATAACGCCTTTATTTTTCAACTCATTAATCGATTTTGTCGTGTAATCAGCCCATACTTGCTTTTGGAAAACACCCGAATCAATGGCTGCCTGCATCACAATTTTCTGATCTTCTGGTGAAAGTGTATCCCATACCTTTTTACTCATAATGACAACTTCTGGAACCATAGCATGTTCATCAAGTGAAAAGTACTTACAGACTTCATAATGCTTTGCTGACCAAAGGCTCGGCGGATTATTTTCTGCACCGTCAATAATGCCTGTTTGTAACCCACTATAAACTTCACCATAGCCCATAGCGGTTGCCGAAGCGCCTAAAGCATTGACCATATCCACAAAAATCTTACTTTGTTGAACGCGAATCTTTTGCCCTTGCGCATCAGCTGGTGAATTGATTGGTTTATTCTTGGTATAAAAACTCCGCGCTCCAGAATCATAGTAAGCCAAGCCGATGAGATTGCTTTTTTCCATTTCCTTCAACATGTTCTTGCCAATATCGCCATCTAATACCTTCCAGAAATGTGTTGCATCACGGAATAAAAAGGGCATGGAAAGAACGCCCATATTCGGTGAAAAACTAGCTAGCGGCGCTGAATTAACACGACTGATGGCGATGGTCCCCATTTGGGTCATTTCAATCGTTTCTTTTTCGCCCCCTAATTGACCACCGGAGTAAACTTGCATTTTAATTCGCCCCTGCGTTCTTTCGTCCAGAAGCTGGGCCATTTTTTTCAAACCGAGTACGGTAGGATAATCATCGGGCTGATTGTCAGCTGCTTTGAAAACAATCTCTTTCTTTTGTACTGGCGCTTGTGAAGAGGAGCCACAGCCAACAAGCAATGCCGTCGCTGCAAAAACTCCCAGGATCCCTGCTGTCATCCATTTTAAGTGTTTCATCATGCACCCTCCTTTTGTAAGTAGCCCCAAACCATCAGTGACGTCTATTCCCTCCTTTATATTGAATTAAGTTGGACTGCTTCGCCAGCTCGCCTCAAGGCATAAACAGTTTCGGCAAAGTCATAGTCACGGCCGGAACATAGGTAACGAGCAGCAAAACAATAATTAAAACCGGAATAAATAATAAAATAGCCTTAACTGTGCTTTCCAATGTACATTTCGCAATAGCACACCCCACAAAAAGAGCTGTACCGACTGGCGGGTGAACTAAACCAATTGATAAATTTAACAACAGCATAATGCCAAAATGAACTGGGTCCATACCAATACTTATAGCTATGGGCAGGAAAATAGGCGTTAGAATCAAGATAGATGCCGCCATATCCATAAAAAAGCCAATAATCAATACAAAAAGATTAATAATTAAAATAACATAAGCAGGGTCACGCGTAACCGAAGCAATCCCGCTAGCAATCGTTTGCGGAATATGTTCATAAGCCATAATCCAGCCAAAGGCCGATGAGGTAGCCACCAGAAAAAATACCATACCACAAGTAACAGCGACCTTTTCCAAAATCTCTGGCAGAGCTGACCATTTCAATTCTTTGTAATAAAATACCGTAAGCAATAGCGCATAGACACAAGCAATGGCCCCAGACTCTGTCGCGGTAAATATTCCAGAAACAATGCCGCCAACAATAATAATTGCTACAGTCAAACTAAGAAAACCGTCTTTTAAAGCCAGCCACGTTTCTTTTAAACTACGCGCTGGTTCTTTGGCATAATTGCGCTTTACAGCAAGAAAATAGCTGACCGCCATCAAACCTAACGCAATAAGCAATCCTGGAATATAACCCGCCAAAAACATGGCGCCAATTGATACCGTTCCGCCAGCCGCTACGGCAAAAATGATCGCATTATGGCTTGGCGGCAAAATAATACCTGTCGTCGAAGAACAGACGGTAACAGATACAGCAAAATCCTTCCCATAGCCTTTTCGTTCCATCATTGGAATTAATACAGGACCGACAGAAGCTACATCCGCTACAGAAGATCCAGTAGTTCCGCCGAAAAACATGCTTGCTACAATATTAACCATAGCTAAACCGCCGCGCATGCGCCCTACAAGAACATTGGCAAAATCTACAATGCGTCGAGCGATCCCGCCTTGTGACATAATATGACCAGCCAAGATAAAAAAGGGGATTGTCATGAGCGGAAACGAATCCAGTGAGGCTACCATTCTTTGCGCCAGCGGTGTAAGCGGAATATCGGAATAAAAACAAGTTATCAGCGAAGAAATTCCTAAACTAAAAGCAATCGGTATGCGAAGCACCATTAACAGAATAAATGATCCAAGTAGTACTACAACTCCTAAATCCACTTTACTCCCCCCCGCCTTGCCGCAACAATCGCACGAGTCTTTCCAGAGAAAAAATCAGAATTAAAGCAAAGCTCACAGGTAATGCCGCGTAAACGTAAGCAACAGGAATATGAAGCGCTGGCGAGGTTTGCCGCAAAGTGAGTTCCACCATAGAAAGTCCTTCATTGAATAAAATGCCTGTATACGTTAAAATCAATATGTATTTTAAGATAGCTAAAGGGTGCTGCAACACCTGCGGAAATAAATCGGCAAAATAATGCAGAGCCATGTGAGAATTGCGACGGACGCCGACGGCAATTCCAATCATGCCAAACCAAATCATTAGATACACAGCTAATTCTTCCGACCAAGGCGGCGTATACTTTAAAACATAACGTTGAAACACTTGATAGGACACTAGGGCAACCATTGTTATAGTAAGAACAACCATAACGAATTCAGCGGTCCTTGCTAAATAACCAATGGGGCCATGAAACTCCTCTACTTCCTCGCTTTTCATAAAGGAAACCTCCTTCTTGGTTAGCTTTCTCCCTGCAAGTTAATTCACTTAATTAATTATATATTTTGATAATTATATTTTTTTTAAGAAATTCCTGCTGACTCGTTTGAATTTTTTGTATAAATTATTGCCGACTTTGTTTTGCCATAAACAAGGAAATACCTCAAACTAAATCGAAATCTGTATCATTAAATAATTTGATATTTCTAGAAATGAGCGATCTTCCTATGATCCTACCGTCTTGGCCTCACCGCAATTGGACGCAAATCCCCTTCATTTTGCTTGTTGTCGGCCTTTCTCTGCTGATTCGAAAAACATTCTTAGCGCAATTAGGCGCCACTCTGCCTTACGTAACTTTTTATCCTGCCGCTTTTTTAGCCGCTCTTTTCGGTGGATTTCGCGCGGGGGTAGCCGCCACGCTTTGTTCTTTAATCGCTGCTTATATTTTTATTATTGATATCCGAGCTATTCCGAGTTTCAGGATCATTGACTATGTGATTCAAGCTGCTTTCCCACTAATTTCTATTGCCAACTCGTATTTAATCGAAAAAATTTATTTAATACGCGATCGTGATCGAAATCATTCCCAAGACTTGCTGAAAGTCAATCAAGATCTATTACAACAAAAAACTAACTATCAAGCGTTAGTGGAAAATCTCCCCTTTCTAATTATTCGATTAAATAAAAACCTAGACTTTTTATATGTGAATCCTTTATTTGAACAAGAAACCGGTAAGACACTGATTGAGCTTACGGAAAACGCTTGGTCTGTTTTAGGAATTCCTACTGATACATTTACAGCCTTTCAGCAGCATGCTCAAACTGTCTTTAAGACAAACCAAACCATCCAGTATGAAACCTCACTCAATTTATCGAAAGGGCAAAGCCACTATGCTGTATCAATCATTCCTGAGGGCGGCAGCGATTACAAAACAGAAACAGTCTTAGTTGTAGCCAGAGACTTAACGGAAGAAAAGCAGTTACAAAAGGAATTAATCCGTTTAGATCGGCTAAATATCATCGGCGAGATGGCGGCAAGCATTGGTCATGAACTGCGTAATCCGCTAACGACGATTAAGGGCTATTTACAATACTTTTCAAGTCGAAATACCTATCCCCAGCATAAAGAACAATTTGCAACAATGATCGAAGAATTAGATCGCGCCAATGCCATCATTACCGAATTTTTATCGTTGGCTAAAAACAAGGCAATTACTCTTGAAATAACCAATCTAAATGAAAATATCGAAGCAATCCTGCCGTTGCTGCAAGCCGAAGCCAATCTTTCAGAACATACGATTCAGTTGGAACTAGAATCGCTTCCGGCGCTTTTACTTGATAAAAAGGCCATTCGCCAAGTTCTCCTAAATCTTGTCCGAAATGCCTTAGAAGCCTCACCGCCAGGCGCTCCTATTCTAATAAAAACAACGGCCGAAACAGACGGTATCCGCTTATCTGTTCGCGATTTCGGCCTTGGTATCCCCCCAGACATTATGGAAAAGTTAGGAACCCCCTTTGTGACCACCAAGGACAATGGAACAGGCCTTGGTTTATCTGTCTGCTATCGAATTGCCGACCGCCATCACGCTAAGCTAGAAATCACGACAAGTCGTAAAGGAACGATGATTGCCGTAAAATTTCCACCGCCGACTTAAACTTTGCTATGTAAAAGGGACCTGCAACGAAAGTTGCAAGTCCCTTTTACGCTTTTTCCTAGGTTGTTAAAACTGTTTATAGTTTAGTTGTTTCTAATGGTCCTCATGAAGAACCTGCCGAATAAAAAACATCGTATCCACAGGCGAGGTTTTTGCTTCATAGCCTAATTCCAAAAACAAATTTCTTACAAATTCGCCCTCCGTCTCAGAAACTGCTTGGACAGTTTTCATTTCCCTAAGGACTTGTTTCAATTCACCGCTATCCATCAAATCCATAATTTTGCGGCCTTTATCAAGACCGATCAAGAATAGAAAAATAGCAACTTTTCGTACGTTATTCATAGAAAGTAATCCTCTCACTATTAAACAAGTTCATTGATTCATGCTGCAGCGTAGCGCAAAGTCCGCCTTTAGCGCTGGTCCTCAGCGTTGTTTTTTGGACTTAGCGCTAGGACGCTTCATGGCGCGAATCGCAGCTTTCGTTTCCGGGGAAATACGATAAGATTCAGTAATTTTCTGCAGTGCTTTATTATAGGTAAAATCATCTAACTGATTGGCTTGAAGATATTCATTTGTTGCATCAGGTAAATGAATATAACAAAGTGATAACGCCCAAGCTACCGCCATTTTTACATAATAGCCCTCATGGCTGATTTGATCAAATAGCGAAAAAATCTGCGGCAAATAGGCTTCTTCAATATAAAACTCTAAGATCATAACGACAGCAAAACGCACCTCATATTCTTGCTGTGAAAAAAAGTAAGGCTGTAGAAAAGTCCAGACAGCCGCTTTATGGTCGTGAGTAAATTTTAATCCGCCGCAGAAACTATCACAGACAGACCAGCTATGAATTTTCGGTACAAAAGCAGTCACATAAGTGAATCTTTCCGGCAACTCCATGGGAGCATAACCGATCACCATTCCCTGTATCATTACTTCTTCAAAGTAATCACTCGGCGCTTGCGCCAAAAAGGAGCGCCAATCGCCGCGAGCAATTTCTTTGGCTAACTGTCGGAGCTTAGGCAACCGTACTCCCAGAATCGTTTCTGCTGCAAGGTTAGGCAGCAAAGAAGCTGAAAATTTCTGGTAGTCCTTTTCCGCCAAGCACAAAAGTTTTTCCCGTAAATTTTCCGTCATCGTTATACCTCGTACAGCGAACGCAACAAAGCGATTTCAGCGGCATACCCTTCATTATCATTAGGCGTTTCCAGGAAAAATGGCAAATGCTTCAGTTTAGGATGATTAATAATACGTTGAATGGCAGGCAGACCTAATGCGCCTTCACCGATTTTTTCATGGCGATCTTTATGACTGGCAAAAGGATTTTTACTGTCATTTAAGTGAATTGCTTTCAATTTTTCTAGTCCAATCACCGCATCGAATTCGCTGAGTACACTATCAAGATCATTCACAATATCATAACCAGCATCATAGACATGGCAGGTATCAAGGCAAACACCTAGTTTTCCAGGTAGCTTCGTCAATTCAATAATCGCTTGTAATTCCTGAAAATTACTGCCAACTTCAGAGCCTTTTCCCGCCATCGTTTCAAGTAACACTGTCGTAGTCATAGTCTCTGTCATTGTCCTATTTAATAACGCAGCAATCAGCGAAATACCTGCTTCTATGCCTTGTCCTACATGACTGCCGGGATGAAAATTATAATAATTATGGGGCGTATGCTCCATGCGGTTTAAATCGTCCGTCATGGTCCGAAAAGCAAAGTCCCTTACTTTTTCATCAGCCGAACAAGCATTGAGCGTATACGGCGCATGGGCCAACAAGGTCGTAAATTCTTGCTCCTTAGCCAAAGTTAGAAATTTGGTAACATCCGCTTCATCAATCTCTTTTGCCTTGCCGCCACGGGGATTGCGGGTAAAAAATTGAAAAGTATTGCCGCCTACGGCGACAGCTTCTTTTCCCATATGAAAATATCCCTTAGCGGCTGACAAATGACAACCTATATTTAGCATAATCTTTTTCCTTCCCTGACTTTTCTATTCTTGCCAGCCTTTACACACATCAACCCATTCCTGGCACTTTGCATAGTTTTCTAGTTCAGGAATTGTTAGCTCAATGGCGCTATTGGCACTGCCACAAGCAGGAAATACAGTGGTAAAGCGCTTCAAAGATACATCCATATATACTGGAATGCCTGTATTTATACCAAAGGGGCAGACACCGCCGACGGCGTGACCAACTAATGGTTCCACTTCGTCAAAACCTAGCATTTTCGCTTTTTCTCCAAAGAATTCTTTATATTTACGATTATCAATTTTAGCATCACCAGCAGCAACTACAAGCAGTACACTCTCGCCGGATCGAAACGACAGGGTTTTGGCAATCCGCTCTGGCTCACAATGCAAGGCCTGCGCTGCTAATTCGACTGTCGCACTTGATTCAGCCAGCTCTAATACGCGTTCCGTCATGCCAAATTGTTTAAAATAATTTTTTACCCGATCAATTGACATAGAAACCTCCTAAAAAGCTTGTTTTGTTTATCATTATAGCATTGCACTAAAGAGGGTACAATCTGCATGATCTCCTTTCCGGCGGGAATAATAAGAAAAAATCAAAGGAGGCCATTCTATGCCGTTGAGTCAAAAAGAAAAACAGTTGCTGCAAGATCAAAAATCGCATGAAGAAGTCTGTATCAAAAAATATCAAGCTTACGCCAATCAGGCAACCGACCCGCAGCTTCAGCAGTTATTTCAGTCTTTCGCTCAAAAAGAACAAACCCATTTACAGACTATTAACTCCCTCTTACAAGGTCAGACTCCCGCTATGAATCAAACATCAGCAAGTAACTCCGCCCAGAATCAAAGCTCGTCCGCATCATCCGGCCAAGCTACTTCATCCAGTCAGTCTGGAACATCAAACAGTCAAGCTTCGACGACTTCGTCCAAGGCAAGCACAACATCACAAAATACTTCTACCGCAACTACTGCCTCTAAAGAAGATGCAACGCTTTGCTCTGATATGCTTATGACTGAAAAATATGTTTCCGGCGCTTACAATACAGCAATCTTTGAGTTTACTGATCCCCAAATTCGTCAGACTTTAAATCATATTCAAAAAGAAGAACAAGAACATGGCGAAGGCTTATTTCAGTATATGAATAGCCACAATATGTACCAGGTTCAGTAATATAAATGGTTATAATCTCAGTAAAAGAAGCACTGCTAAAATTTATTCTAGCAGTGCTTCTTCTTATGCGCACTTAGCGGTAACGACTCCGTTCATAAGGCTTTGGCCAAATAATGTCTTCTCTCAGTTCATGGGCGGTAGCAAGCGGCCAGTAGGGATTTCGAAGCAATTCCCGTCCCAAAAACAGCAGATCAATCCCCCCTTTAATGATCTGTTCGGCTTGAACCGCCTCGGTAATAAGACCACCGCCAATAACAGGAAGTCCCGTAAGTTCTTTGATTGTCATAGCAAAGCCGATTTGATAGCCAGGATAGGCTTTAGGAGCCAGGGGCGTCACAGCACCAGAGCTCACATCAATAAGATCAATTCCCTTTTCTTTCACCAAATTCAGCATAACAGCAATATCTTCCGGAGTATTTCCTGCAGTATCATAATCGTGAGCTGATACACGCACAATGAGCGGCATTTCAGCTGGAATCACCCGACGGACAGCCTCAATGACTTCGCCTAAAAACCGAGCTCGATTTTCCGGCGATCCGCCATATTCATCGTTTCGTTGATTAGCTAATGGCGAAAGAAACTGATTAAGAAGATAGCCGTGAGCTCCGTGAATTTCAATAGCATCAAACCCCGCCGCCACAGCCCGGCGCGCCGCTTGCGCAAAATTCATTGTAATTACCTGAATTTCCATTTTAGACAAAGCCTGTGGCATCCGATCTTCTGGCCCAAAGGGCACTGCGGACGGCGCTACAGGCAGAAGTGACTCCACTTGACTTTTCCGTCCCGCATGGTTTAATTGAATAGCAATTTTACTGTTATATTTGTGAACTTCCGTTACAATCCGGCGCAAATTCGTCACTTGCTCATCATCCCATAGACCTAAGTCCTGTGAAGAAATTCGACCGCCTGGCTCCACTCCCGTCGCTTCTATGATAATCAATCCCGCTCCGCCAACTGCCCGGGATGTATAATGGACAAAGTGCCAATCTGTCGCCTTACCATCAGCCAAAGCTGAATATTGGCACATAGGAGCCATCACAATGCGGTTTGCCAGAGTCATTTTTTTTAGCTGAAATGAATGAAAAAGCATAAGAAAGCCCCCTCGATAATCATTTTCTATAGCTTTCACTTCGCTACAAAAATATTCTATCCTGCTATTCTAGCAAAAATTCCCCATAAAATTTTATTTTCCCACTGTCATTTGATGAATGAGCCGGTTCGTCGGCAAAACGATTAAGAATAACAAGCAAATAAGGAGCTCTGGTACAAGATAAGTGGCATTAAACACAAAAGAATACCAGTAAGGTGACATGTCTGGCGGTGCGTAGCTAGCAAAGAAAACAGCACCTGAAATAAAATGACAAAACAACCGTCCGCTGCAACCAACTACCGCTCCCAGCAAAGGTTTCGTTTTAAAATATCCTGCTAATCCTAGCGCCATATAGGGTAAGGGATAATCAAAGAGAACCTGTATGGGATGGAGTATATAGGGATCTTGTAGCAAATTAATCAGGCCGTAAACAAATCCGCCTAGGTAACCGCCTATCGGTCCGTAGGCATAGGCAAGAAACAGCAGTGGCAACATGCCGCCTAACGTAATGCTGCCGCCTTGGGGCATATGATACAGACGGAACATATGTAAAATAACAGTCAGAGCCACCATCAACCCCACGTGAACGATCATGCGGACCGTAATGATTGGTTTTCGCATATTAATATTTTCCTTCTTTCCGTTCCCAATTCAAATAGACGCCTAAGGCGCCTTCACCAAGACTGACTTCAACTAGGTTTTCCGTGTCGTCCCTAGCTTGACTGCGGTTACTAATCGCATAAGGCAGAGAATTTTTTAAGAGAACCTCTGTTAACGGCCAATGAACCCCAGCAATCGAAACGTCCTTGCAAATAGATGCTAACGGCAGCAGTGATATTACGGATGGGTTCTCAGCAAACTCCAAAGATACCGTTTCTCCTCCAGAGAGCAGCAGCAAAACTTCCTGCTCATCAGCGATTCCTAGCGTGCAAAGCCCCTGTTCTTTAAAACCCTGCAACGAATATACATTGCTAAAGGCATGATCAAAGCGGCCGCCCCATCCGCCTGTCAACAAAACTGCGTAGCCACTATTGAGTTGCTTCGCCCGCTGCAGGGCTAATTGCAAATCTGTTAAATCTTTTTCCGGCGGATGAACTTCGATTGGTATAGCGAGCTTCGTCGCCCAACACCAGCCTGCTTCTGTCGCACTATCGCCATCACCAATCAACCGTTCTGGCTGGACGCCGCTATTTCTACAACTATCAACACCGCTATCAACAGCCCATACCGAAAATTTTGGCGCAACTTGCTTCAACCAATTCTTGTCAGGCTTTCTCCCGCCAGCTACAATAAGCAGTTGATGCTTAGGCAATGTTCTACTAAATGTACACCGGACCTGCGGTAAATCTAAAACGCTCAATACGTTCCCTCCTGGTCATCCCTAATCCAATCTACTATTCTTACTTCTAGAAATAGTGAGTAGAGAGCATCGCAACCACGATCTTATTCGACGACAACTGATAATCCCCTGTTTTTCTTTGGCAATCCATTTAAATCAATTTTAACTTAAACTAACTAAAACAATTTCGCTAAAAGAAATAGGTTGGTTTTAATCTTGTTATATTCAGTTATTCTAGAAAAATATTGCATCATGAGAAAAAGCATTTTATAATAAAAAAGAAATAATTGCACAATGAAGTGCCGACAGAAACATTCTGTCGGCACTTTTTTAATACCGCCCATATAAAACACATCACCAAAGGAGGCTATTTCTCATGAAGCATCCAGCTACAGCACTAGCCTTACTCCCTGCCCCTGGTAATGGACTCGGCCTTCTCTTTATGGAAGACGCCTTAGCAATGTCTAAACAAGCAGTTTCGGCGGTCGAAACAAACGCCGAAACCGCTTTACCTGTGATTACACCCCTGCACAGGCGTCTTACTTCCCTTTACCTCGCCAACCCATTTTGGAACGACTTTCGCCTGCTAAATTATTTTGAAAAACAGGGTATCCCTTTAACTCATAGTAAGCTGAAACAACTGAAACAAGAGTGTTCCTTAGAAGACCGCGACTCCGTCTGCGCCACCTTAATCCATCTGACCACAGAGGGCGGGCTAGAGTTAACAGAAAATCAGCTTCGCTTTATTGAACGAACAAAGCCGGAATTTCGTGATCGAGATATACGCCCCCAAAAACCAGGTGAAGTACTACTGTATAAACGACTGTTCGGCCGCGGCCTTGGCAGCTTTGGTCGTCTCTATTTTCACACCTTTGTTGATATGTATACCAAACAAGCTATTAGCCACCTAAGTCCCTATCGTACCATCGCTGCTGGAAAAAAAGTCTTCGAAACTCATATTTTGCCTGCCTATCGCGCCCAAAACTATCCAGTACTCACTGTTTTTCATTCCACGCAGGACAATAATGACTTAAAAGAATATCAAAGCATTAGCAAGCAAGACTTTCCTGCCCAAACTCCAGATTGGCTCCTTACCGACCGCAGTTTCGGCATCATCGAAAAACTAGAGCACTATCTTGTTCAAAAAGGCTTATTCAGTAAAACCCCAGAATCCTTCACCGCATTACAGCATTGCATTGATCAGTGGCTGGAGGATTTCCCCAGCCACTGATGTCTCTCTGCTATATAATGATTTAGATCCGATTAAAATCATAATTGGGAAGGTTTAGCTACAAGCCACTGCTGTCTTTGCTGATCTTTGGGCAGCATATGAGCGTCAAACCACATATAAAAGAACTTTTCTGCTGGCATAATAACGTAGCCATCCTGCCAATGATCGGCCGTATCATATGAGTCAGCCAATATGACTACATCATCAGCAACCGTGTCGGTTCCTAAAGTGTCATAGCCAATGATTGCGCGCCAATGACCTCCCCAATCGATATTTTCTACAAGCACGGGCGTATTTTCTTTTAAATTCCCCACGACAAAATCTTTAAATTCTTTTGGTGAAGCAAAGGTCGTACCATCCTTACCAGCACTTGTCAGGCTTGACTTTACATCCCAGCCGATTTTCTTAAAAAACGTAACCATGCCTTTCGTATCTGTGCCGACTTCCGGCTTGGTTCCCATAATTTTGGCAATCTCTAATTCATTCCAACTGGTATTGTCAAAGTGATACAGCACCGTTAACGCAGCCGCAGGACCGCAAGTAATTTCGGTTGTCTGCTGATAGGTCTTATAATTTGTTAAAATCGTAAGAGTTTCTGATGATTTCATATGGTAGAAATCAAGCTTTGTATAGTAAGGTGAATTTTTAACATTCCCGATTCCCTGATAGGCAGAAGCACCTTCCTTTGTTGTGTCAAAGCCGCTTGGATAAGGTATTACAGAACTTTCTACCATCGAATTAGCGATTTCGCCGGAAGCCGCCGCTACCCCAGCGCCAAAAACTCCATAAACGCCTAGAGTTACGGCCAAAAGAACTGTTCCCCATACTTTATTACGCATCAAATCACTCCTTTCTAGATTTACTATTCGCCTAAAATTTTGCAAACTCCTGTAGCGGTCTTGCCAACAAGAAACCGCTTAATTACATGCGGTTTTATTTTTCGCAAGGAAGCAAAACTTGAAATAGACTCCCGTCACCGGCTACACTTTCCACTCGCACTTGTCCGCCGTGATTTTCCACAAGCTGCTTTACAATTGCCAGCCCAATACCGGAACCGCCACTTTTACGATCTCGCGATTTATCACCGCGGTAAAAGTGATCAAATACATGAGGCAGATCTTCCGGCGAAATGCCTGGTCCATGATCTTTTACCGTAACCTTTAGCCACGAAGCTGTTTTCTCTGCCAGAAGCGAAGCCGCCACCTCAATTTCTCCGTCTGACGGTGAATACCGAATGGCATTTCCTAAAATATTATAGAAGACCTGACACATCCGGTCTACATCCACTGTAACCTGCGGTAAGTTTTCCGCCAAAATCAGATTAATACTTAGGTGTTTTTCTTCCGCTAACGGTCGCAGCATCGAAACAGTTCTAGTAAGTAGCTGACTCAAATCAATAGATTCTTTCTCCAAAACCAATTGGCGAACTTCTGCTAAAGATAAATCGCGCAAATCCCGTATCAAGCGATTTAAACGAACAGCCTCTTCATGCAGCGAGCTCAATTGTTCCTTGTTCGGTGCAATAACTCCGTCAACCATGGCCTCCAGATTCCCCTGGATAATTGCCAGTGGCGTCCGCAGTTCGTGGGCAATATTAGCGAGCAGTTGCCGTCTTAACTGATTGTTTGCCGCAAGGGTTTCCGACATGCGATTAAAGATCACAGCCAAATGACCCACCTCGTCATTTGCTGTAACCTGAACCGTTTCGCCTAAATGGCCTTGCTCAATCTGTTGGGCCGCCTGACTGAGTTTCCGCAAGGGAATCGTAATACTGCGGGCTAATAAATAGCTGACAGCCAACGCGACAAGCAGAATAATCAACCCCACCCAAACAAGCGATTGATGAACCGATGATAAAAAAACATCCTCTAAGGGACCCATTAAGATAGCTTGTCCCGACTGACCATTCATACTATGAAGCATCGGTCCGCCATGATTCATCTGCAGTTGCTGCCCGACTAAATACTCCTGAAACAATTGCGTCATCTGATAATTAGCTAGATAAATTAGAACTAAGACCGTTACAGCCACAATGAAAAAAGTTAAGCCTGTGATGCGGTAGGTTATGCTCTGTAGCTTATTCATAGCTGCCACTGGCAAATTTGTAGCCAACTCCATACACCGTCAAAATCCACTGCGGTTCGCGGGGATTTTCCTCCAGCTTGCGGCGAAGATTCTTAATATGAGCGTCAATCGTCCGTTCATACCCTTCAAAACTATAACCCTGGATTTGTTCAACAATTTGTAAGCGGCTAAAAACTTTACCAGGATTGGCAGCGAAAAGCTCCAGCAATTTAAACTCTGTCGGCGTTACCTCAATAAGCTGATCACCTTTCTTTACTTGATAGCCCACAAGATCCACGGTCAATTGACCAAGTCGAATCGCTTCTCGACCCGATACTTCTTTATAAGAACGTCGTAAAATGGCCTTTGCCCTAGCTACGACTTCTTTCGGACTAAAGGGCTTCGTCACATAATCATCGGCGCCAATCTCCAATCCAACTAGCCGATCACTTTCTTCATCCCTAGCTGTCAACATGAGAATCGGTAAATCGCTTTCCCGCCGGATCTTCCGACAGACTTCCCAACCATCAAGACCTGGCAGCATCAAATCAAGAATCATAATATCAGGCTTTTTTTCTCTGGCGGCATTTAAAGCATCAAGGCCGTTAGCCGCCTTATAAACAGTAAAACCTTCTCGATCAAAATAGGTTTGCAAAAGCTGCACGAGCTTTATATCATCATCAACAAGTAAAACCGAATAGGAAGCCAACTTGCATCATTCCTCCTTATTGCCCCGCATCATTTCCTGGTAGGTTTGTAATTCTCTTATTCTTCTTATCATAGCAGGCAATTATGAAAAACTCATGAAGAAATTCTGCCAAGCTGCTAATTTCTTCTATTCTATCTTACTTCACCACGTTCCAAAATCAAAGCAGTCTTTGTTTCGCCAACTTCCTGACCGTGAGTATACCCGACAACAGTAAAATCTTGTGCTAGCCTATTAGCCCACGCTTCATAGTTAGGATCTTTGCCTCTCACACAAGAAGAAAGATGTACTACATCAACCTCTTTTTTCTTTAAGGAAGCAATTTTCTTTTCCATATCGCCGCCGTTATGGGTAAAAGCGACAAGTTCTACTTCTTCCATCCCTTTATAGCGGGCAAAAGAATCCTGCCGCTGAAAGAAGGCCTTCATACAACCGCTGCCAGTACACCGCTGCAGCGTTTCTTCTCTTACAATAATTGCAATCTTCATAGTAAGTTCTCCCTTCTTTTTGAAAAAAGTTTTAATTAGATTCATCATAGCAAAAACGGCGACGCCAAACTATGACTTTCATCACACTCTAAGACGCCCAAATACAAGCATAAAAGTCAGCTAAAGTTCAAAACTAAAGAAGATCACTTTGACCTTAATCTGCTGAAAAAGGGAGGATACTTTATGGATCACCATGCTTTAATTAAAGAAAGACTATTAAAATCCCAAGAAGCGTTACTACAAACTGCTAGCCGCCTGGAAGAAACCGGCCTTGGCGACACACTAGCAGATTCACTTGGCGAGCTTTCCTTATATGACAACCATCCTGGCGACATTGGCGATGAACTATTCGAACGTAGCAAAGATTTAGCTTTAAGAGACAATGAAGCGCTAGAACTCCGTGAAATTGAAGCAGCCCTGGCAAGATTAGAGCAAGGAACTTATGGAATTTGCGAACGCTGCCAAGAAAAAATTGAACCAGAGCGACTAGAGGCCCTGCCAACTGCCGCACGCTGTATTCGCTGCCAACACGAAATCGATGTCATTGATACGACACCCCGACCATTAGAAGAAGAATTGCTCATGCCGCCTTTCGGTCGTACTTTTTTAGATCATGACTCCGATGAAAACGTAGGTTTTGACGGCGAGGACGCCCTCCAAGCTGTATTAAAATTCGGCAGTTCCGATACACCACAAGATGTATCAGGAACAAGAACATTTGATGTTTGGCCAGACAACGAAGAAAAAGCCGGACTGGTAGAGGCAACAGACGCCATCCCAGCTAGCATCGATGGAAAAAGGAACCATTCCAACGAGCCCAACCAAAGCTGAAAGTAAAAATCAACTTAAATCTTGAATTAAACTGTCCACATCAGACTGTTGTGTGGCCCAACTGGTACAAAATCGCACGGCACTGTGAGTCTCATCAATTTTTTCCCAAAAGGAATAGGAGTATTTATCCGCTAGTTTGGCTAACAGCGTATCGGGCAAAATGGGAAACTGCTGATTCGTCATCGAGTCATAGCGAAAGGCAAAGCCCTGGCGCTCGCAGGCTTGCCGAATTAGCATGGCCATAGCGACAGCATGATGGGAAATCTCGCAGTAAAGCCCATCTTCAAACAACGTTTCAAACTGAATTCCCAGCAGTCGCCCTTTTGCGAGCATGCCGCCGCGCTGTTTTATACTATAGCGAAAATCCTGCTTGAGTACATCATTCGTAATGACAACAGCCTCGCCAAACAGAGCGCCGACTTTCGTACCGCCAATATAAAACACATCACAAAGTGCAGCAATATCCGGTAAAGTCAAATCACTGCCTGGAGCCGCTAAACCATACCCCAGCCTAGCGCCATCAAGAAACAGCGGTAGGCCGCATTCATGGCAAACCTTACTTAAAGCGCATAGCTCCGCCTTCGTGTAAGTCGTGCCATTTTCCGTGGGATGGGAAATATAAACAAGCCCAGGCTGCACCATATGCTCGAACGAAGCATCATTTTTATGCGCCTCATAAAGCTCTTTTACTTGCTGCGCTTGAATCTTGCCATCATCACTTGGCAGCGTCAACACCTTGTGTCCAGTCGCTTCAATGGCCCCTGTCTCATGTACGGCAATATGACCAGTCTCGGCTGCTACCGCCCCTTGATGGGGCCGCAGAATCGATGCAATGACAGTCGTATTGGTCTGTGTTCCGCCAACGAGAAAATGCACATCTGCTCTTTCGGCCTGGCAAGCCTTACGAATATACCCTCTTGCTCTCTCACAATGTTCATCGACGCCATAGCCTGGCGTTTGTTCCTGATTTGTCGCCATTAATCGCTGCATAATACGCTCATGAGCGCCTTCCGTATAGTCACATTCAAAACGTATCATATGTATCCCTCAATCAAGTTTTATTTTGCGTCTTTCTACCAAAAGAACTGCAACAATCTGTTATTTCGCGAAAAATCGGCTA
>URQW01000033.1 GCA_900550105.1 uncultured Pelosinus sp. | reverse complement strand
AAATTGATGATCATTCTGTCACCAGTAGGCGCTTACTATGCCAATGGCTTTAAGCCTGTTAAGCTGAAGGTTGAAGATCATTTCGTCCGCGCTTGTCCTGGCGGCGTTGGTGAAGCTAAGACGCCAGCTAATTATGCGGCAAGTCTTCGAGCTGGTGAAGTAGCGGAAAAAGAAGGTTTTTCCCAGGTGCTTTGGCTAGATGCGGTGGAACGGAAAAATATCGAAGAAGTCGGCGCAATGAATATATTCTTTAAAATCAACGGTGAACTGATTACGCCTGCATTAACTGGCAGTATCCTCGGTGGTATGACGCGTAAAACGGTGCTTGAACTTGCGCCGGAACTGGGTCTCAAAGCAACCGAACGGGTCATTTCTATTGATGAAGTCTATGAAGCTTATGACAAAGGACAGCTAGAAGAAATTTTCGGAACGGGTACAGCAGCTGTCATTTCTCCTGTCGGTTCTTTAACCTGGAAAGGTAAAACGATTACCGTCAATAATAATGAAACAGGCCCGATTGCTCAGCAACTCTTTGATATGGTAACAGGTTTGCAATATGGCAAACGCCAGGATAAACATGGCTGGGTCGCAACTGTTACGACACTCTAAGATCTTTTCTTAGACTGTATCGAAAGAATTATCAGACAAAGGTCCTTAAAGTGCCCTCTGCTAAAGCAGAGGGTGCTTTTTTTGTATTTCTGAAAAGGTTTTTGCGGCGATTGGGTAGAATAAAAATAAAGACTAACATTTGAGGTTGGGATCGTATGTTACTACAAATTCGCGGCATTTTAGCTACGATTACACTGCTTGATATAGTGGATATATTAATAGTTGCTTTCTTCTTGTATAAATTTTATTCTATGATGAAAGATACGCGGGCTGTTGCGTTACTTAAAGGCCTTATCGTTCTATTAGTTGCCACTCTTGTCAGCAAATGGCTGGGGCTGAATGTCATCAACTGGATATTACAGAAAACGATGACAGTGGTGCTTGTTGCCTTGCCTGTTGTGTTTCAGCCCGAACTTAGACGGGCCTTAGAACAATTAGGGCGGGGCGGGATATTTAAAAAGAACATTTTTCTAAATGCCGAAGAGACAGAATCCTTTCTCGATGAAATTACGAAAGCTACTGTGGTTTTATCACAAAATAAAATTGGCGCTTTAATTATTTTTGAACGAGAGACGGGTCTTACGGATTATATTGAAACAGGCATAAAAGTGGGCGGTCTCGTATCAAGTGAATTTTTAATCAATATTTTTATACCCAATACGCCAATGCATGATGGCGCTGTTATTATTCGCGGCGACAGGGTAATGGCGGCTGGTTGTTTATTGCCATTAACAGATGACCGAACATTAAATAAAGAGCTTGGTACAAGGCATCGGGCCGCTATTGGCATTAGCGAGCAGGCTGATTGCGTTGTAGTGGTGGTCAGTGAAGAAACAGGTACGATTTCGATTGCTAGAGGCGGTCAGCTTATTAGACATCTTGATCAGGAGTCTCTGAAGAATATGTTAAGGCCGATATTTGTGGGCAAAACCTTGTCACTAGGCGACCTCTTTAATAGGAGGGCCACATCATGAATGGATTAAAAGACAAGAATATTGCTGCTAAAATTTTCTGCCTCATCATGGCTGTAGTGCTCTGGCTTTATGTAATGAATGAACAAAACCCTTCGATTGAAGCAAGCTATACCATTCCACTCGAAGTAAAGAATTTGTCGGCAGGCTATACACTGATTGATGCGCCTGAATCGGTTCGCGTTAAAGTGAGAGGCGCTCGCAGTACTATTGCCGCCATATCGGCTAGCGACATTGGCGCTTATGTGGATCTTAAAGGCGTCACCGAAGGACGTCATACTATTAAAATTAATGCCGTTGTTCCCACTTCCTTGGAACTGGTAGAAGTCAATCCTGACAAGGTGCCGCTACGTATTGATACCGCTATAAGCCGCAGCTTGCCTGTAGAGATTAAATATACGAGCAGTCTGCCGCCTGGTCTTACCTTGGGAAAAGTAACAGTAAATCCTGAAATCGTTACTGTAGAGGGACCGCGCAGCTTGCTTGATCAAATGGATCGTGCTATTATACAGATTGATCTGAGTAATCGCACCGTTGATTTTTCAGGAACATTTAATGTGTTGATTGTTAATAAAGACGGACGGGAAGTCGAAGGGGCTGCGCCACATCCGGGGCAGGTTACTGTTGAGGCGCAACTGATTCAGGATAATAAAAAGACTGTCGATGTGAAACCGGCGTTTAGCGGTCAATTACCGGCAGGCTATGTATTTAAGCAGATTCAAGTGATTCCGGCCAAAGTAGAGTTGTCCGGTACGAAGAATCTCATTGATCCGATTGAATATGTGACGACAGAGCCGATTACGATCGGTACCGATACGAAAGAACAAACCCGTGAAGTCAAAGTGTGGGTGAAAGATGGAATAACAGCTACTCCCACGACGGTGACTGTGAAATTTACTGTGGCTTTAAACCACTAAAGGAGATTCTTTTTTTGCTTAAAATTAGTAATTTTCGAATAGCCCTTACAGATGACAGGCCGCTGAATGAGCAGGCAGCCAAACGTCTCAAACTTCCTGTAAAGGCCGTTCGCTCTGTGCAGATTTTGCGGCGGGCTGTAGACGCCAGACGCAAACAGAATATTACTTTCGTTCATACCTTATTAGTAGATACGACAATTGCGCCAGGGCAGGTACTAGCGAAGCTGCGTCATGATAAAGATGTGACCATTCAAAATCCGACGGTAGAAGAACCGGTGGTAAAAGGGACGCAACCGCTGAAGGAACGTCCGGTTATCGTTGGTTTTGGACCGGCTGGCATGCTGGCTGCTTATACATTGGCGAAAGAAGGCTATGCGCCGCTTGTCTTAGAACGCGGTGGCGATATGGATCGCCGTACGGCTGCTGTGGAGCGGTTTTGGGCGAAAGGGGAGTTTTCGCCAGAGTCGAATGTTCAGTTTGGTGAAGGCGGCGCTGGGACGTTTTCTGATGGCAAGCTCACTACGAGAGTCAGTGATAAGCGAATGAGCGAAGTACTGGAACTCTTTGTAGAGTGCGGTGCACCGCCTGATATTTGCTATACCCATAAACCTCATATTGGAACTGATATTTTAAAAAGAGTTGTCAAAAATTTGCGCCAAAAGATCATTGACTTAGGCGGGGAAGTGCGTTTTTTTAGCCAAGTTACGAATTTGGAAAAAGACGCTTTCGGCGCCGTTAAATCGGTTACGATTGGTCAGCATGAAAAAATTCCTGCGTCTGTTGTGTTGCTGGGAATTGGTCATAGCGCCCGCGATACTTATGAAATGCTCAGCACCTCTGTCGCCATGGAAGCGAAGCCTTTTGCCATTGGCTTGCGTATTGAGCATCCGCAAAGTTTGCTTGATCAGGCGCAGTACGGCAGCTTTGCTGGTCATCCCAAACTCGGGGCAGCTGACTATGCGCTTGTTTATCATGATAAACAAGCGAGCCGTACGGCTTATTCGTTTTGCATGTGTCCTGGTGGCATTGTTGTGGCTGCTGCCTCAGAACTAGGCGGTGTTGTCACAAATGGTATGAGTCATCACGCTCGTGCGTCTGGCATTGCTAACAGCGCCCTTGTGGTCAATGTGGAACCGCGTGACTTCGGACCGGGAGTCTTAGCGGGGATTGCTTTTCAGCGTCGCTATGAACAACTAGCTTATGCTGTGGCTGGATCGAATTATCAGGCGCCGGGTGAAAGCGTTGCTTCCTTCTTAGGTCTTGACGGCACGTCCTTTTCTTTGTCGCCTACGTATCGGCCTGGCGTTGTAGCGGCGCCATTAAGTGAGTGCCTACCAGCTTTTGTAACTGATACGCTGCGAGCAGCCATTACTGATTTTGGCCGGAAGATCAAAGGCTTTGATGATGGCGGCGCCCAACTCACTGGTGTCGAAACGCGTACATCCGCTCCCGTCAGAATACGCCGTAGTGCGAATTTCCAATCAGAAAATACGCCTGGGTTATATCCGATTGGTGAAGGTGCTGGCTATGCCGGGGGAATTATGAGCGCTGCTTTAGACGGAATGAATGCGGCTTACGCCGTAATTGCCGCATATGAGCCCTGTAGCTAGGGTATCTTATTATAGAGATCCGGAAGGAGATTGACATTTTGGGAAAGTTATTTGGAACAGATGGAGTAAGAGGTCTTGCTAATGAACAGTTGACACCGGAGCTGGCTTTTGATTTAGGTCGAGCCGCTACGTATTATTTTGGGAAACACGGCGAGAAACAGCCGGTGATTTTAATTGGTCGTGATACGAGAATATCTGGTCAAATGCTCGAATCAGCTTTGGCGGCAGGCATTTGCAGCGCTGGCGGTAAAGCTTTGTTGGCCGGTGTGATTCCGACGCCCGCGATTGCTTTTTTAACGAAACAAATCGGCGCGCAGGCTGGTGTCGTAATTTCCGCCTCACATAATCCCTATCCTGATAATGGGATTAAGTTTTTTGCTGGCACAGGCTTTAAGTTGCCTGATGCCGTAGAAAATGAATTAGAAGAATTGATATTTGATCTTGGTTCCTTGGAACGGCCTATTGCCAACGGGGTAGGTACGATCGAATACCGTCATAATCTGATTGAAGACTACATCGCTCATGCGTTAACAACAATTGATGTATCTTTGGCAGGCCTTCATGTCGTACTTGATTGTGCCAATGGCGCGGCCTTTGAAGTATCGCCACGTATCTTGACGCTAGCTGGCGCAAAAGTGACTGTGCTTCATAATGAACCGAATGGTATCAATATTAATGATCATTGTGGTTCGACCCATCTACAGAGTCTGCAAGAAGCAGTTCGCATGCAACGCGCCGATGTGGGCATTGCTCATGATGGCGATGCGGATCGCTGTCTGGCTGTGGATGAACGCGGTGAAATTATTGATGGGGATCATATGATGGTTATCTGTGCGAATATGTTCCATCAGGCTGGGCGGTTACAGCAAGATACACTTGTTACAACTGTCATGAGTAATATTGGTTTGCATCAAGCTATGAAACGCTCGGGGATTGCCATAGAAATTACGCCGGTTGGTGACCGCTATGTGCTCGAACGGATGCTGGAAAAAGGCTTTAATTTCGGCGGTGAGCAATCAGGCCATATTATTTTTAGCGACTATGCTACGACAGGCGATGGCATGATTACGGCGTTGCAGCTTTTAGCAGCGAAAGTAAAAGCGAAGAAGCCTTTTTCAGAATTAAGTGCTTCCATGACCACTTTTCCCCAGCTGTTAGTGAACGTACGCGTGGCAAGCAAAGACGGTTGGGAAGAGAATAAAGCAATTGCTGCTGCGATTACTGCTGGCGAAGAGCTTTTAGGAGATAGCGGGCGGATTCTTGTTCGTCCTTCTGGTACAGAGCCCTTAATCCGTGTTATGGCGGAAGGACCGACTATGGTTAAACTAGAAAAAATTGTGACCGAAATTGCCGCTGTTGTAAAAGTAGAGCAGGGGCAGGCTGAGTAAAGGATTCCTAAAGGTTGACTAGAAGAATAAAGTAGTTTAAAATAGGAAAATAGTGCAAGGGAGCACCCAAGGTGCTCCCTTGCCTATATAATGTAGTGAAAGGTGGTGAAAGGGGAAAAGTTAAGAAAGATAAGCGTCAAAGAGTGAAGTTAAAAACTAAAGCGCTGGTGCTTGCCTCGGAGCGGAAGAGAGAGCAAGCAGACGAGGAAGAGGTTTATCGAAAAGTCAGCGGATGCCTCTCGGCGACTGCCGTCGTCAGCAGTTTTCCCAAAACCTCCGGGTAACCGGACCGACAAAAGAAACTGCGGCAGATTCAATTTATTATTATTTTAGGAGGAATAGCCTGTATGTGCGGAATCGTTGGCTATATTGGACCGAAAGAAGCGGCTCCATTTTTATTGCAAGGACTATCAAAATTAGAATATCGCGGTTATGATTCAGCTGGAATCGCTGTATTTGACGGCAATCACATTAATGTATTGAAAAGTGTAGGTCGTTTGGCCGCTTTAGAAAAGAAAGTAGAGCAGTCTATGCCTAAAGGGCATCTCGGCATTGGGCATACTCGTTGGGCTACCCATGGTCGTCCGTCTGATAGTAACTCGCATCCTCATACGGATTGCACCGGTGATTTCGTTGTTGTTCATAACGGCATTATCGAGAATTACCTAAATTTGAAAGAGCAGCTCGCAGCGAAAGGCCATGTGTTTTCGTCAGAGACCGATACAGAAGTCGTTGCTCATTTATTAGAAGAATATTATGAAGGCGATTTTGAAGCGGCTGTCAAAAAGGTATTGTCAGTCATTTCCGGGTCTTATTCGCTCGTATTCATGACGAAACATGATCCCGATAAAATTATTTGCACTAAGCAGGATAATCCGCTTGTTATCGGCCTGGGACAAGGCGAAAACTTTATTGCTTCTGACATTCCTGCCATTATCAATTACACGCGTCGCACTTATATCTTAAGCGACGGTGAAATGGCGATTGTATCGAAAGATTCTGTATGGGTGCAGAACCGTCAGGGCGTGCCGATTAATAAAAAAGTTTTCGAAGTCAATTGGGATGCGGAAGCAGCTGAAAAAGGCGGCTATGAGCATTTCATGATTAAAGAAATTTACGAACAGCCAAAAGTAATTCGTGAAACCATGACAAGTCGTTTGGCCAAAGATGATAGTCATATCATTTTTGAAGAACTGAAATGGACGAAAGATGACTTTGCTGGCGTGAAAAAGATTCTGATCACTGCCTGCGGTACGGCTTACCATGCTGGCGTCGTAGCGAAATATTATATTGAACAATTGGCGAGAATTCCCGTAGAAGTTGATATTGCTTCGGAATTCCGCTATCGGACGCCGCTCGTTGACGAATCGACGTTGGCGATTGTAATCAGCCAGTCTGGTGAAACAAGTGATACTTTGGCGGCGTTAAAAGAAGCGAAACGTCTTGGCGCTCGTACTTTGGCTGTTACCAATGTTGTTGGTTCTTCCATCGCCCGCGAAGCCGATCAAGTTGTTTATACTTGGGCCGGTCCGGAAATTGCCGTTGCTTCGACGAAAGCTTATACAACGCAGCTTGTCAGCCTCTTTATGTTAGCTCTGTATATGGCTGATCTCAAAGACAGCTTAAAGCCAGAACGAATGAAAGAACTGATTTCCGGTCTGCGTAATATTCCGGCGCAAGCCCATGAAATGCTAGAAGATGTAGAACCAATTAAGACTTTTGCTGAAAAATACGGTTTTAGTGAAGATGTATTCTTTATTGGCCGTTCGCTTGATTATGCCGTAGCTTTGGAAGGTTCTTTGAAACTGAAAGAAATTTCCTATATTCATGCTGAAGCCTATGCAGCTGGTGAATTGAAGCATGGTACGCTGGCCCTCATTATTGAAGGCGTGCCTGTTATCGCTATGGCTACGCAGATGGATGTCTATGAAAAGACTTTGAGCAATATTAAAGAAGTTAAAGCTCGTGACGCTGTAGTTATTGGCCTAGGCTTTATCGGTGATGAACAGCTTGGTAAATATGTGGATCATACGATTCTCATTCCGAAAACCGAAAAATACTTGGCGCCGATTCTTTCCGTCATTCCGCTCCAGTTGCTCGCTTACTATGCAGCAATTACGCGCGGTTGCGATGTTGATAAACCGAGAAATCTGGCAAAATCTGTAACTGTTGAATAAAACGGTTAAGTAAAGAAAAAAGCTTGTATATAAAAATAAAGTTATTAAATGAGAACCGACTTTATGGAAGAGTAAGAATCCATAAAGTCGGTTTTTTGTCGTTATTTAAAGACAAGGGTATTAATACTATGATGAGAAATAGTGGCATAAAAGATGACCTCAATAATGATAGGTACGCTAATCGAAGGCCAGGAGTATTCCTGGTCTTTTGCCTTTCTATCCAACTTTTAGGACTTACTATAGCTTCGCCCACTGAGGTCAGTGCATAGAATGGAGTAAACTTAAATAAAGGGCGTGATATAGTGGTCACGAGTCCTGATCTATATGATTTACCTTTTGTAATGCGGCAGGGGGTAAAATATTTTGAGCTTGTTGCCCAGCCGGTGGAACAAGAATTGCTGCCTGGGCTTTTTATTCGAGGCTAGGGCTATAATGGGAGTATTCCAGGGCCGACTATTCACGTATACCCAGGGGATTACGTGAATATCAGAGTATATAATGCTTTACCGGAAGCGACTAGCGTTCACTGGCATGGTTTAGATGTGCCTAATAATATGGACGGCGTGTCGGAAGTTGAGCCAACGCCACTCATTAAACCAAATAGTTATTTTGATTATCATTTTCAAATTAATAATCCGCCGGGGACACATATGTATCATACGCATCATCGCGTCGCAAGGCAGGGCATGATGGGGCTGGCAGGGGGCCTTGTAATATTAGACCCTGATGACCGGCGGACGGAGTGCGATTACTTTATTATGTTGCAAGAGTTTGCCGTAAAAGGTTTACCGATGGGGATCCTAAAATCAGGCAGCTATGAAGTGAATCCGATGAGTGACGATTTGCAATTTTTTACTATGAATGGGCGTTGCTTTCCGGAAACGACACCGCTCGAAGTATCATGTGGTGAACGAGTTCGCATTCGTTTTGCCAATCCAGCCATGATGGAACATCCGATTCATTTACATGGCCATCAGTTTATCGTGACTGCCGCTGATGGCAATCCAATTGGAGAATGCGCCAGAATGAAAAAGAATACCATTGCTGTAGCTTCAGGAGAAACTTGGGATATTGAATTTATGACGAATAACCCGGGCAATTGGCCCCTTCATTGTCATATTCCGCATCATACCGCAAATAATATGACCAAAGAATTAGGTGGTATGTTTACCGTTGTACAATATCGCTAAAACCCTATAAACAAAGAAAAGCTGCCAGTCGGCAGCTTTTTTAGATAAATAGGTTTATTCTCTTATAGTATAGCCTGCATCTTCTAGGATATGGAGGCGGCTCATCTGGTGGTGGAGGTTCTGATCGGAAATAGTAGTTTACCAAATGCTTAGAAACAATGTTGGACAGCAAAGTGAAAAAGCAGAAGTTCTTCAATAGTTCTTCATAGTTTCTTCATAAAGGCTTGGTATGATAAAAGCAATCCAAGTGCAGTAGCAAGCAGAGAGAGGGATGCATCATGGAACCGAATAAACAATTGGATATGTCAGAAGAAGTGAAAGAAACTTATACGCCAGGGCAACAAGCGGTTTTGAAAATATTGCAATGGGGAGCATGGACACTCGCGTTTGCAGCGATGCTGTATGTCATGCACTCGTAGCCAAGGAGGAATCTAAGATGGGATGTTGTAAACAATCTCAGTCTAGCAACACTACTCAAGGGCAGCAACAAAACTGCGGCAACAGCCTAAAACATATGCTCATGATGTTTGTCTGCTGCTTGACCCCTATAGCAGCGGTTCTGTTATTAAAGCTAAGCGGTTATGAAGGGACGGCCAGTTACCTAGTATTTCTTTTATGCCCGTTGGTGCATCTGTTCATGATGAAGGGAATGGGACATAAAAAGCAAGAACAGGTAGATGCTCCCAAGGCGGCAAAATAAAGAGGTCATGCCTCATATATAGGGATTGCTGCTGTTAAGGTAAAGCGTATCCTTAAACGATGTGAACTGGTATTTGCTATGAGTGAGTGGGAGTTTTGTATAAAAGAAAAAATAAGTCAAATAAAAATAGGAGTGAAAAAAATGATGAAAAATAAAATGGCAAGCTGGATGATTGGCGGATTGATTACGGTATCGGTATTAGGCGTGACTTTCGGGATCAATTCGATTGGCAATACAGCGCAAAAGGCGGAAGCCGGAACCGAAGCGAGTATGATGATGCAAAGCGGGGCAATGAGTCCTGATATGATGAATTCACCGGATATGCAAAAGCAGTGCGGTGAAATGATGGCAAGCCCGGAAATGCAACAAACTATGAAAGATATGATGAAGCAGCCTCAAATGCTAACTATGATGAAACAAATGATGGCAAATGATCCAGAATTTAAACAGATGATGTCTGATTTAGTGAATAACGCAACTGATGAAATAAAAGTAGATGGTACGCAAGCGTCATCGACAAATCAAATGCCTGCAACAATGGATCACAATGCGCATCATGCAGCGCAGTAGTGCCCCTCCATCTCTGGGGAAGCGCTAGTTTCTCCAGGGTTTATATAAAAGGGTTGCCTAGTGTCGTGTGATGCTAGGCAACTTTTATACTCGTTGCTTAGATTTGAGCCTTTTAGTATACCTTTTTGGGAAAATAAAGAAACTAAAATTTTGTTGAAATAACATGTTTATTGTTATACTTAAAGATAAGTGCGATTACCAAATAAAAAGGAGTGATACACATGATGTATGGCAGCATGATGGGGGGATTTGGATTCGTTTTTATGGTGATTTATCTGGCAATAGTGATATATTTCTTTTATTTGTTGACTAGCATTACCAAGTCAGTAAAGCGGATTGCAGATAAACTGGATAGAATGCCTGTAACATCTTTCAATAGTGAAGAGGAAAAGTCAAAAATAGAGTAAAAGTAGTAAGCAAATCGTAGGTAGGGGAGGAGGACAGGAAAGTGAGAGGCTGGATGAATTGGAGAAAACAGGTTGTTACGACAGCACTGACAGTATTCATAGCGACAGCTACGGCACAAGCGGCTGACGTAAGACTAGAACTCAAAGAAGCCAATTGGGAACTAAGACCGGGACTGTCTACACGGGTATGGAGCTATAACGGCAGTGTGCCGGGAACGCCGATTATAGTACAGGAAGGAGAACGAGTCGTCGTGGAAGGTGTAAATCACCTTCCAGTTGCCACGAATATTCATTGGCATGGGCTATTGGTGCCAAATGATCAAGACGGACCCAGCCGGGTCATTAAGCCAGGCGAGCCCTTCCGTTATGAATTCACCGCGAATGAGTCAGGTACATATTGGTATCACTCGCATTATCGCCCGGTAGTGACTCAAGTAGATATGGGGCTGTATGCACCTTTTATTGTGAAGACAGCAGCGGATCGTAAATATAGCGGTGACCATATCTTGGTTTTGGACGATTGGTACCTAGATGCGAATGGCAAGCGCTTAGATGGTACCGCGCGGGGCGACATGGAACGGTATGGCAATATAGAGACCGTGAATGGCAAGACCGGAGATGCGATTCCTCCCTTAGTCTTTCGTCAGGGAGAACTCCATAAATTACGGCTCATTAATGCATCGACAGCTGCCTATCATACCCTTCAACTGCCAGGGCATCGTTTTAGAGTGACCCATACGGATGGACATCCTTTAGTGGATCCTTACATGACAGATACCGTCACGCTAGCCCCTGGTGAGCGGATAGACGTGGAAGTGGCAGCGGTAGGCACAGCTGGTCAGCAATATCGCTTGATTAGTGAACGACCCGAACTAGGCATGATTGTGCCGATTGTCTACGCAGGGAAAGCGGTAGCACCAGTAATATCTCCCTTTGTGCCGCCTGTATCGCGAGCGTTTGCTGGTATACAGGATAAATCGCCTGACTTTACACTGGAATTAGGTTCAAGGATGGATATGGCTAGCATGACAGGTGGCAGTATGGCTGGAATGCAGCATGCGGGCCATGCTATGGCGATGTCTGTGCCCCAAGATGGGGCGAGTAAGATGCAGTGGACCATCAATGGAAAAGTGTTTCCCAATACAGATCCAATAAAGGTAACGGTGGGCCAAGTCGTCAAAGTGCGATTTTGGAATAAAGACACCCAGGGAATGCATCTGATGGATCACCCTATCCATGTTCACGGCGCCTATTTCCAAATCGTGTCACAGAATGGGCAGGTGCCAGACCGAGAAATGTGGAAGGATACGGTGAATGTCCCAGCTGGACAGTATGTAGATGTGGCTTTTGTCATGAAAGAGGCAGGAATTTGGATGCTGCATTGTCATATCTTAGACCATGAAGATGGCGGGATGATGACAGAAGTTGTGGCGCAGCCTGCTAGCGAACCACAAACGAGACAGTAAGTCCTCCTCCAGCAGATACGCAGCAAGATGGTAATAACGAACATGCAGGACACCATAGCTCAAATAAGTAACGAACCGTATACGAGAGCAGCCCTTTTCTTTAAGGGGCTGCTCTCTTTTGTCATAGCATTTTTTATAAATTTTAAGATTGAATTTAGTTAGAAAAATTCGATTTTCAAATAGCACGAGAAGTTCACAATACATTCATAAGAAATTCATAATTGATAGATATAATAGGGCCAGTAAGAATGCGTATAAGGAGTGAATCAAAAGTCATTGTTTATTAATCAGTCACGTGGAGGGAAGTTTTTCTATGAAAAAGTTTGAAATAACGATGATAAGCATTGAATGCTATGAATGAGGAGGTTTGTTAATTGATTAATATATTTAAAAGACGGGGAAGTTTTTTGGTAATTAGTTTTGCAACCTTACTTCTGCTTGGTATGTCTACGATGAATACTTTTGCTGCAACTAGTGCGGAGCAACCAAAGCATGATATGGGGAACATGACGCAAGATTCGATGAGCGGTCATGATATGAACTCCATGATGCATGAGTCACAAGGTAGTCACAATATGGGGACTATGTCACCCAATGACCATAATGGTCATGATATGAATTCTATGACATCTGATTCACAAAATAGCCTTGATATGAACAACATGAATCATGATGGACACGGCAAAAAGGAGGCTGAAAACGACAATCCTTGGCCTGTTCTCTATGGATTTGGTGGAGCTATTTCAGCAGTTATCCTAGTTGCTGGAATCATGAAATATACTAAGCTGAAAGGCCAGGGGGTGTGAAATAGATGGAGACGAAAATACCCGAAACCAAAGGCAACAACTTGTTAAAAGCCATATTAAAAAGCAAATGGTACCCAGGAATTTTTCAAATTCCTGTTGTGATTATTTTTGCTTTTATCACGTATGAATTGTTTTTTGGCCCTGTCAGCGCCCATGAAAATTTTGGCACTGCATTAACCTGGGTACTTTGGTGGCCACTGATTCCGCTGATTTTTCTTTTGATGGGACGATTCTGGTGTGCTATTTGCCCTTTTGCGACAGTGAGTGATTTTGTGCAAAAGATTGTAGGGAATAATCGGCCTGTTCCCCAGTTTCTTAAGAAATATGGGATCTGGATTATTGATGCTTTTTTTATCATGATTACCTGGGGTGATCATGTTTATGGAATTGTAGAGTCGCCACGCGGCTCAGGGTTTATGATGCTGATTATTGCGCTAGGAGCCATTACGGCAGGGGCTTTTTTTGAACGCCGGGCTTGGTGCCGCAATTTATGCTTCTTAGGTGGGGTCGCCGGTAATTATTCTCGGACAGGGGCATTGGAACTGAGAGGAACGCCGGAAAAATGCAGTAAGTGTACGGTAGCCGCTTGTTACAAGGGCGGTGAAAAAGCACCAGGCTGTCCGATGTTTGAGTTCCCGAAAACCATGGATAACAGCGCTCGCTGCAATCTATGCGGTTATTGTGTAAAGAACTGCCCCAATGATTCTATTACCATTTCTGTTCGTCCGCCTTCTCGTGAACTTTGGTTTATTAAGAAGCCCAAATTTGAAGAGTCTGTTTTGGCTACCGTCATTATGGGAATCGTGTTTGTCCAAAATATTACCATGCTGGAGATTTGGACTAAGGCCCAAAGTTTTCTAGAAAATATTTTAGGCACGCAGGAGTATGCTATCACATTTACGGTTATCTTTCTCATTGCTATGGCCATTCCAGTGTCTTTATTGTATATTAGCAGTTGGGTGGCTGGAAAAAGTAATGGGGAGTCAGCTCATTTAAACTTTGCTCGCTTTGGATATGCTTTGATTCCGCTGGATTTATCAGCCCATTTGGCTCATAATTTATTCCATCTATTAGCTGAAGGAAAATCTATTTTATTTACCGGTATGTCAGTAATCGGAATGAACGTATCTGAACAATCAACCGCGCTGGTGAGTGTGGGTACTATTCAAATGTTACAATATGCCTTGCTAGTTATTGGTGCTCTAGGCTCAATATATACAGCATATCGAATTGCTAAATCACAATATTCGTCAGAAAAAGTTATTGGATCTGCTTTGCCCTTTACTATACTGATCATCGTTTTGACAGTAGCAAATATTTACTTCTTTATGCTGCCTATGATGCATCGTATGTAATGCTTTGCTAGCTACAAGACAATGATAGTGAGTTAAGACAATAGTTACTAATATATTAGCAAAAAAGCTAAGAAAAATCGCTTGTTGCGAATTCTTCTTAGCTTTTTATTTTATTGATTTAGCAATGAGTTTCCCAGTTTGAGGGATTGTTCAGCCAGATTGTTCGTATAGTTACCTAGAAATTGAATCGCTTGCTTCTTGTCTTGTCCATAAATTTGCAGAGCTTCTTTTTCTAGGTCATCTTGAGCTGTGAATTCTTTCTTTTCAAAGAAATCAATTTGTCGATGAATATTGCCGATTACATTTTGATAGCGTACATCTGCATAGCGTGATAGGTCTCTAAAGGTCCAATAGGCCGAGTTGGGGGAATATTGGTTTGTTCCAGTTTGGAAAGCGGCAGGAATCTCAGAATTGCCGAAATACCATGGCGTAAATACGCTGGTGCAAGGCGTCGCCATAGCTCGCCAAGTTACGGCGCCTATTTCTGACGGTAGCCACGGTCGTGATTGGCAGACTAAACTTATTTCAGTATTGATACTGCATAGGGTTCTTTCATCTGTCTGGTGCGGAGAACCTTTTTTGTACCCATTCGTTAAATCATAAGGTGTTCCCTCATAATGGTCACGCAATATCCTGATTATATCAATCGGGGTAATGGTTGCAATCTGTTCTTTCAGTAATTCTTCGGCCCGCCATTGGCGGCGGGTATTATAGGGATCATTTAGTTTTTCTGGCGCAGCATATACTTTGGCAAAGTTAAAAGGCTCTTTTCCATCATACCAACCCATTTTTTTGGCATAATCAACTACATCACTTGAGTACATAAAATTATCAGGATTGGCAAAGTCAATTTGGCCAATTCGAAAGATATTAGCTCTAACTCCAAAGGAATCATTGGGAACCCGTTGTGCAACCCACTGTCCTTCTAGAGTAACTTCAACCCACCAGCCCTCGTTGCCATCTGTGACTGCAAAGATCGCGCCAGAATCACTACCCAGTTTATAAGTATGTACTAGGTCACCAATGACTTCGACTGCTTCACGCGCGGTTTTGGCGCGTTCCAGGGCGAGCTGGGTGAGCTCTGTCCAGATAATTCGTCCAGTAGTTGGTAATTCGGTTGGTGCATCTCGACGATAAGACATATTATTGGCTACTGCTACCTGATGTTCGTTAACTCCGCTCGTTATATCCCCAGGAGAATAGGCCTTGTCAAAAATCTTGGTAGCAGAGTAGCCATATGTCTCTGCTACTTGAGGAATTTTTGCTCCCCAGAAGGTGGTTATTATATCGCCTGATTCATGTTTGGCATGAGGAATATACACGTAATGTTGTGCACAATAATTTGTTAAATCTTCGTTATGAGCTAGAAGTGTCGACCCATCTTTAGTCGCTTGTTTGCCAATAATGATGGATGAACAACGTTCGACGACTGCCGTTGGACGTACTTGATTGTCTGCCGCCCAAGCCTGCTGCACGGAAGTTCCTAGGGTGATGAAGCAGGTTATTACAATTGAGAAAACAGACAGGAAAGTACGATAATAGCTAGTTGCTGTTTTCAAATTATCACCTCTTAAGTTCATTAATCAAGGCTTATAATTTCATCAGGATTGTAGGGGGAAGTAATCGGCTTAGTCATAATTATGCCAACCTGAGTTAGAACCTCGTTGCTGAAAGAATCATAGTCGTGCCAGCGTGATATAAATTCTGCTGTAGGAATGTAAGTGTAGTGTCCGAGGGTAGAAGGATCCATAAAATAAAAATATTTGTCATCATAGCCAATCGCAACAACGTAATGGCCATCTTCATTTTTGTTAGGTGCATAATTGGACTTTGAATCGTCCCAAGCTTGAATTACTACAAGTACCGGTTGTTTTTTGTCAATATACCCTTTGAGTTCTTCTAAACTCATATTCGTCCGGGTGGTAACGTTAAATCCTAGTGATTTGGCATAATTTATAATATTCATATAGCCCGTGCCATTCTCAGGATCTGGTTTGACTGCATCGGATAGTACGTCTAAGCGCTTATCAAAACCGTAATAGCCGAGTATGGATTGCAATGCAGCTACGCCGCAGGTATAATCGGTGTTTTGCCTTGCCAGTGGTACTTGAATGAAGTTTTTGACCATAGAGACAGAGTGTTCGGTCTTTGCTGTAGCATAGGTATTGCTAAAGCAACCAAGCGTTAAAGTAAGCATCAGTAATCCGGCGAAAAAATATCGCATTTTCATAGAAGCCTCCTTTTATACGATTTTTGTGTCTAGGATCTTACTGCTTGTAGTTTTCCTCAATATAGAAGCAGTTTCCTGCTCGCAATGCTCTTTTCAAGCGCAGAAACTTGCGAGAAAATTACTTTTTTCATCTGGATGAGGGGGAGTATGTTAATTGTCAACGATAGAATGTTATTTTGTTCCGTTCTTGTTTGCTGATGTAAAGAGCGTTATCAGCTAATTCAACGAGTTGCCGTTTTGATGTACTATCCGTTGGAAATGATGCGATTCCAATACTTACAGTGCAGCCACTTAAGAGGCTTTCTGCATCGGATCTTATTTTTTCTGCAATGCTGCTAATTTCTTCATAGTCTTTTTCTTCGAAGATAATGGCAAACTCGTCGCCGCCAAACCGAAATACATGCCATTTATCTACGGCAAAATATAGAATACTAATAAATGTTTTAAGTATTTCGTCGCCGGCACTATGTCCCTGAGTATCGTTAATACTTTTAAAATGATCTAGATCTACTAAGGCAACGCTGAAACAACTCAAATTTTCCGCTTTATAATCTTTTTCTAATTCAGCTAATTTTTTATAAAAGGATCGCCGATTATAAGCGCCTGTTAATAAGTCTGTTTCAGCTGCTTCTTTTAACTCTTCATGGTTGATCTTTAAAATATTTACGGTGCTATTATAAATATCACCTATTTCATGGAGTTCTTTCGGCAGGCGATTGGTATTCAGTAATTCATATTTCCCTTTTTTCAATGTTTTAAAGGCTTGCATTAGTTCTTCAAAAGGTCGTAAACTGCGTCTGACAGAATACACTCCCACCAAGGTGATTAAGCCAATTCCTAAAATCGATAATATGGTAATTTCAAATACAATAATATTTCTTGCTGCTTTAATTTCGCTAGTAGATGTGTTTACTGTAACGAGCCAATTTAAACCAGGAACTTTATGATAACCAGTATACTGTTCAGAATTTGTAAAATCAGTTAGCACTGCCACACCAGCATCACCTGTCAGGTTTTCAAAACAATGTGTTTTTTGACCAATACGTTCTTTATTTTGATGATAGACAACATAGCCTTGGCTATCAATAATAGAAATATAGCCATTTTCTCCAAAGGATTTATTATCGAACATCGAAGCTAAGGCGTTACCGTGTAATTCGATATAGGCAATCACAGCGCCGTCAATTGCATGATTGTTTTTAATGGGAACGGCGATGGCAACGACTTTTTTTCCTGAGGCTGAGGTAAAAACATTGGTAATCCATTTATTCCCTTGCATTGCTTGGAGATAATATTCTTTAGAGGATAAATTGGATAAAACAGTACTTTTCTTATTATCGCTTATTTTTATGATATCGCCTTGCTTATTAAGAATGACTAGCCGGTTGATTTCAGGGAGCATTTTGTTTATTTCATCCAATAAAGTCTGATCTTCTTGAATGCTTTTATTGGAAGCAATGACTTCAAGGGCATTTTGCACTTTCGTAAAATAGGCTGAGATTTGATCGCTTACATATGCGGAAGCTTGTTGATTCAGATTTAATAAAGTAGAGTCTGTTTCAGTGACAAAATATTTATCAAAAACTAGAATTTGGATAAATCCGCCTAGGACAACAAATAAAATAAATAAAGCTGTAATTTTATAGAAAAAGCGCATTTAATTAATCCTGCCTTAAGATATATTTAAGCTTTATTATAACAAACTTACCCTTGCGGGGCTATCATTGACCGAGAGGGCGAGCGAAAGGGGTGCAAAGTCGAAAGACCGTATAAAGTAGTTCTTTTTGTAGGATTTAAGGATCGGTTTGGCGAATTTATCATTTATCATTGCAATTTTATAGATAAAAGGAGTAGCGGTTATGATCTCAAGAACTTGGCATGGTATAGTTCCTTTAACAATGAAAGATTGGTTTGAAGCCTACGAGTATGAAACTGGTGTAAAAGATGCGCTCGCAACAGAAGGAAACTGCGGCGCTTACTTAAAAGTGGTTGAACATGGGGACTATGCGCACTTCTTTCTCTGCACAAAATGGTGGTCAATGGAAAGTATGATTGCTTTTGCCGGAAATGATCCAAGACGTGCAGTCGATTATCCCGAAGATGAAAAATATAGATTGATTTCCGATCCGATTGTGGTGATTCAAGAAGTTACTGATGTCGGCAATCCTTTCGAAGATTAACTAAAAGGGCAATGAAAATACAATTGCATATAAGGTAGTATAGCAACACCTCTTGTTATTCGTTACCATAAGATATATTGGAAACGATTACAGGAGGTGTTTTTTTTGAAACCGAAATTTTTTGATGATGGCTATCCTTGTTTCCCCATGGAGGAAGAAAAAGATCCTTGTGATTGTCCCAATCATCCGGATCTTTATTTGTTGCGTGATGCAGCGGCTGATGAACGCGGCGCTATTGCCGATTATTTAGAATGTGCTTTCGAAAATCCTTGTTTTGCCGATCTGTTTTTAGATGCAGCTGAAGATGAAATGCAGCATTATGTAGAAATTATGCGTTTGATTTCTCTGCTCGACTCGGTTCAATATGATATGCTAAAAAAAGATTTGAAGTTTTTAACAACGAAGCGGCTTGCGGCGAAACCGAAGGCTTGGAAAAAGTATCAAGTTGAGGAGGAGGAAGACGTTCAGGTAGAACTTCCCAAAAAGAAGGATCTTTGTTTAATTCGCTGTCTTACAAAAGCAATTCAAGATGAACTTCATGCGATCAATAAGTATCAGCGATATATGAATAAAGCGGAAGAATCCATCGTGAAAGAGCTTTTTTGCGACCTAATGAATGAAGAAAAAGAGCATGTGGCCGAATTCACGGCAGCCCTGTTTTCGGTAACGCGGGAGCCTTTAGAAGAAAAAGATTGATCATTTTTCAGATAAAGTGATGTACGAAGCCTGACGGTTTACCTCTGGTCATGAGGTACTTTGTCTGGCTTTTTATTTGGGAAAGAGCCGGAAATACAATCAAATCAATTTGTATATGTTATTTTCGCATTAGATTAATAACAATAATGCATTGGTAACATAAAATAGAATAAACTATACTACTGTTATAAGTTCTAGTCTCTATGCAACCAAATGGAGCAAATGATGATTTTACTTGTATTAAAAAGTTGGATTATCGGTAATTTTGCAGATTTTTTATGAACTGCAAGAAAATATTTTGAACAATTTGGCTAATTTGTGGAATTTTAACAATGCAAGTTAGATCCCAAATATGCAATTTTATGTATGAGTTTTGTTATTTCATGTTCAAAATAATTTTATTGATTTTAAAATTAGCTATAATTCAAGTAAAATCTAAAAAATTTGGGGGCAGAGAGGTAGTATGGCTACAATTCAAGAAAAAATTCAAGATTTAAAAAAACGCCAGGAAAAAATTCTGCTAGGCGGCGGTAAAAAATCCATTGAAAAACAGCATGCCAAAGGAAAGTTGACTTCAAGAGAAAGAATCAATCTTCTCTTAGATCCCGGTTCTTTTGTGGAGCTTGATCAATTTGTAACGCATCGGTGCGTAAACTTTGATATGGCTGGCAAAGCGGCTCCTGGTGAAGGCGTAACGACTGGCTATGGTACAGTGGATGGTCGTCTCGTTTATGTATTTGCGCAAGATTTCACGGTTATTGGCGGTGCTCTCGGCGAAATGCATGCAGCAAAAATTGCTAAAGTGCAAAGCCTTGCTCTGAAAATGGGCGCACCAATCATCGGTCTTGCTGATTCCGGCGGTGCTAGAATTCAAGAAGCTGTTGACGCTCTGTCCGGTTATGGCCGCATTTTCTTCAACAACACCATGGCTTCTGGCGTAATCCCGCAGATTTCTGTAATCATGGGACCAAGTGCGGGCGGCGCAGTATATTCTCCGGCATTAACTGACTTTATCTTCATGGTTAAAAATACGAGTCAAATGTTCTTAACAGGCCCTGCTGTTATTAAATCTGTTACGGCGGAAGAAGTTACAGCAGAAGCTCTGGGCGGCGCTATGACTCATAATCAGACTTCCGGCGTAGCGCAGTTTGCTGCAGAAAACGACGAAGACGCTCTTAATCAAGTTCGTTATCTCTTAAGCTTCTTGCCAAACAACAACATGGAAGAAGCTCCGACCGTAGAAACTGGTGATGATCCGGCTCGTGTCGATTCAGCCCTTGATTCTTTGTTACCGGACAACCCGAACATGCCTTATAACATGTATGATGTCATTAAATCGATTGTTGACAATGGCGAATTTTTTGATGTAGCAACGCATTTTGCGAAAAATATGATCACTTGCTATGCTCGCATTGACGGTCAATCTGTTGGTATTGTTGCCAACCAGCCAGCTGTTATGGCAGGCTGCCTTGATATCAATGCTTCTGATAAAGCAGCTCGCTTCGTTCGGACTTGTGACGCTTTCAATATTCCAGTTGTAACAATTGTCGATGTTCCTGGCTTCTTGCCTGGTACGCAGCAGGAGTACGGCGGTGTTATCCGTCATGGTGCTAAAATGCTTTATGCTTACTCCGAAGCGACTGTACCTAAGATTACGGTTATTACTCGTAAAGCGTATGGTGGATCTTATATTGCTATGTGCTCGAAAGAGTTGGGCGCTGATCAAGTTCTTGCTTGGCCTTCCGCTGAAATTGCTGTTATGGGACCTGCTGGTGCAGCAAATATTATCTTCCGTGGCGATGCTAATATCAAAGAAAAGACGGAAGAATATATCAGAGATTTTGCAAATCCCTACTATGCAGCAGAACGCGGCTATGTGGATATTGTCATTGAGCCAAGTCAGACAAGACCGGCTGTTGCCAATGCCTTAAACATGCTGGCGATGAAACGGGAAGATCGCCCGAAGAAAAAACACGGCAATATTCCTTTATAAGTTTCAGCTATTTTTATTGGGATAATAGCGAGCTTGGCGAGATTTTTAGCTGAGATCTTCTGCCAAGCTTGTTGTTATATATAAATTAATTATCGCTAGAAAGGAGAATATACATGACAGTACCTGATACAGTTGAAGGTTCCATCTTACTTAGCGTCATTGACTTCATTTTGAGCTTCGTTATTATTTGGGGTATCGGCCTTGTGTTATACTTGTTCCCTATCCTAAATAAATTTGGCGCAATCAATGAAGAAAAGTTAAAAGGCGGTCACTAAGAATTATATTATTTAATAGGAGGTAAATACGTACATGTTTGAACAAATTGGATCACTGATGCTGGACATGGTCAATCAGACCGGTTTAATGCATCTATGGTATGGCAACATTATTATGATGATTGTCGGCATTGTTTTCGTTTTCTTAGCAATTGTGAAAAAATACGAACCATTACTCTTAATCGGTATCGGCTTTGCTTGTATCGTAACAAACGCTCCAGGATCGGGGTTAGCAGACCCAGGCGGATTGTTCTGGTATGCTTATCAAGGTGTTGCTCTTATTATTATTCCTCCATTGATTTTCCTTGGCGTTGGCGCAATGACCGACTTTGGACCGATGATTTCAAATCCGAGTGTTATTATTTTGGGTGCTGCAGCTCATTTAGGTATCTTTATTGCATTAATTGGCGCTAAAATGCTTGGCTTCTCCTTAGCAGAAGCTGGCGCAATCGGTATTATCGGCGGCGCTGACGGCCCAATGGCTATCTTCGTTACCATGAAATTAGCACCGCATTTGTTACCACAGATTTCCGTAGCAGCTTATTCTTACATGGCGCTGATGCCACTCATTCAGCCGCCAATCATGAAACTCTTCACAACGAAAAAAGAACGTATGGTTATTATGACGCAGGTTCGTCCTGTAAGCCGTTTAGAAAAAATCGTATTCCCAATGGTTATCGCGGTTATTGTTGACTTGTTACTCCCTCCAGTTGCTCCGCTTATCACGATGCTGATGCTTGGCAACTTGCTTCGTGAATGCGGTGTGGTTGATCGTTTGGCTCAAACAGCAGCAAATGATTTGATTAATATCATCATCATTACGTTGACGGTTGCTATCGGTTCCACTATGAATGCTGATACTTTCTTGACTTTTGAAACGATTGAAATCGTTGTTCTTGGTTTGATCGCTTTTGCTGGCGGCACATTCTCCGGCATTATTGGCGGACGTATCATGTATAAAGTTACCGGCGGCAAAATCAATCCGTTGATCGGTTCGGCTGGTATTGCTTCGGTACCTATCGCAGCGCGTGTTGCTCACGTAGTTGCTTTAAAAGAAAATCCTTACAACTTCTTGATTATGCATGCTATGGGACCAAACCTTGCTGGTGTATTTGGTACAGCCATTTCCGGCGGTATCATGCTGGCGCTCCTAGGCGTTCATTAATTAAAGGTTTTTTAAATCATAATGCAGAACTCTTTGTAAGTTCTGCATTATGGTTTCCTAATTTTCCCGGAATAGTGAAACTGGTTTCTTTTTCTTAAGATTGTACGATACTCGAATTTGATTGGAGCGAATACTATGATTGGAAAAAGTATAAAAACTCCCTGGTTTTCTGGCGCGTTTACTCCGGAAGTATCGGAATACTCCTTTATTTCTCCTACAGCAACCTTAATTGGTAAAGTAGAAGTTGGCAAACATGTTTTAGTTAGTCCTGGAGCCAGCCTACGGGCTGACGAAGGCGGTACTATTCATCTTAGCGATAACGTCAATGTGCAAGACAATGTAATTATGCATGGATTAAAGGACAAAGCAGTACAACGAAACGGGCAAAATTATTCTATTTTTGTGGGCGAAAAATCTTCCTGTGCTCATGCTTGCATTATTCATGGACCTGCGGCGATTGGCACAAATTCCTTTATCGGTTTTAATACAGTTGTTCACTCTTCAGTAATCGGTGATAACTGCTTTGTTGGCCATGGGGCTAAAGTTATCGGCGTAACAATTCCTGATGGTAAATTTGTTCCTCATGGTGCAATTGTTACTTCCGTCGAAGAGGTAGCAAAACTGAGTGAGGTACCGGAAGACCTGAAAGGATTCAACGCCGAAGTGGTAGAAGTTAATACCGATTTGGCGAAGAGTTATTTAGAAGCCTATGGTCATATGTCGCCTTCTTTCCCTTGATTTTAGCAATAACCCTTGAACGAGGTGATACACTTGAATGTGACCGCTTTTGTGCTAGGCATGATCGTCACACTAGGTTATTATTTCTGTGTCGTGCGAAAAGAGCAGAAAAAGATGCTTGCTCAACTTCGTGAAGAGATGGAACATAGTAGTCTGGCAGACGGTTCTGATAGTAAAAAGTAAAAGTGCTGGCTGCAATGTAGTCAGTACGTATCTGTGAAAGGGGGGGAAATACCTCATGTTGACATTTTTTATAGCTCTAGTTATAATTCTTGTGGTCTGCTATGTTTGGAAAGTAATGTCAGAAGCGCAAGAAAAAAGAGAAGAGCAGAATAATCCAACTGCTCCGGCAGCGATGGCGGCAACGCCAGCAGCTCCGGCAGCTACTCCAGTTGCGGCAGCTCCTGTCGAAGAAGATGACAGTGAGTTGATTGCAGTGATTACAGCTGCAATTGCGGCAATTTCCGAAGGTGCTAATGTAAACATTGTAAGCATTAGCCGCGGCGGAGAAGCTTGGGTAATGTCTGGTCGTCAGGATCTTATGGGCGGCCTATAAGCAAGGAAAAAATGATTGTATGATATTGAAGGAGGATTTATCATGAAAAATTATTCAATCACAGTAAATGGTAAAACATATGAAGTCGCTGTTGAAGAAATCGGCGGCGTAGCAGCTCCAGCAGCACCGAAAGCAGCTCCTGTAGCAGCACCGAAAGCAGCTCCTGCTCCGGCAGCAGCACCTGCACCAGCACCGAAAGCAGCTCCTGCTCCTTCCGCTGGCGGCCCTGGCACAAAAGTTGCTTCACCTATGCCTGGTAAAATTATCAGCATTAAAGTAAGTGTTGGCGACGCTGTAAAAAATGGTCAGGAACTGATCGTTATGGAAGCTATGAAAATGCACAATCCAGTTCTTTCCAGCGCTGACGGCGTTGTAAAAGAAATTCTGGTAAAAGCTGGCGACCCTGTACAAGCTGGCACTCCGCTGATCGTAATCGGCTAAAAAAAACACCAAGAAGCCGTTAAGGCTTCTTGGTCTTTGCAATTTTGCACGAATATATGTCAGAATATTGCTCATCATTTAATAAATTTCGAGACTTTTTATTTTCAATATAATGAGACCCAAGATTTAAGAGTGAATCTCCGCGCCTCAAATGAAAACAGCCTCCTGATGGAAAGATGATAGGGTAAATATTTTTTGGCATAGAAAGCGTGCCAAAAATTGTAAATGCAGAAATCCCTATGATAAGATAAATATAGAAATCAGGTGACGTGTATGGAATTACTTATGATTGCTCTTAGTCTGATGCTACTCATTGTATTTGCTTACCGTGGTTTTTCCATTATTATTCTTGCTCCTTTATTTGCTATGCTAGCTGCTTCGGTAGGAAGCATGGCTATTATGCCGGTTTACGGCGAACTTTATATGACGAAAGCAGCGGAATTTATCAAGCTGTACTATCCTGTGTTTTTATTAGGTGCCGTCTTTGCGCGATTGATGGAGCAGAGCGGTATGGTTGGATCGTTGGCTAATATGATTGCCAAAAAACTTGGCAAGGAAAGAGCTATTTTGGCTGTTTTGTTAGGCGGCGGATTAATGACTTACGGCGGTATCAATGTATTTGTTGGGGTCTTTGTTTTATATCCAGTAGCTGCTTTCTTATTTCGGGCTGCGGATATTCCGAAACGCCTCATGCCAGCGACGCTTTGGATGGGAATTTTCTCCTATGCCATGGTGGCTTTTCCTGGTACACCACAAATTCAAAATATCGTTCCTTCCGTATTTTTTGGTACTTCGACATGGGCAGCTCCTATCGACAGTATTATAAGCGGTTTAGCCTTCTTCTTTATTGCTTGGGGCTGGTTAACTTACCGTTACAAAACTTTGGCCGCGAAAGGCGAAGGTTATGGCAACCATACGCTCAATGAACCTGATCCAATTGACGAAAGCAAATTGCCTTCGTGGAAAATTTCGTTGATTCCTTTTGTCATAATTCTTGGCTTAAATCTTTTTTTAAGCAATCCCTTTGGTTGGTCTTGGGCTTATCACTGGCAGTCAGCTCTCTTAGAACCGCTAAAAGCGTTGAAATTGCCGCTGTTAAGCACATCTGTTGATAAAACACAGGCGCTTTGGTCATTAGAAATTGCTTTGGCTGTTGCTTCAGTTGCCGCTTTGATTTTAGGCCGTAAACGCTTAAAAGAACAAGGGTTTGCAAAACAGCTGAATGCTGGCGCACATTCTTCCTTAGCTGCAGTTATGAACACAGCTTCCGTATTTGCTTTTGGTAGCGTTATTACAAGCTTAGGCAGTTTCCAAATTGTCAAAGAAGGGCTTTTAAATCTGCATATTGGTTCTGGTCCGCTGATTTCCGAAGTTATTACAACCAATGTCATGATCGTACTTTCCGGTTCAGCTTCTGGCGGGATGACGATCGCTCTTGGTCTTTTAGGCCATGACTGGCTGGCTTGGGCGAATAGTATCGGAATGTCGCCGGAAATTCTTCATCGTGTTGTCTGCCTTGCTTCATCTGGCCTTGATACATTGCCGCATAATGGCGCTTTGCTGACATTGATGGGAGTTTGCGGTTTGGCTTATAAAGAAGCCTATGGCGATATTGCCGTATTAACAGGTTTAAAGGTTTTAGTGGCTTTTGCGATTGTAGCTTGGTATAGCGTTACTGGTATCGTATAAGTGAAACAGTAAAGGGGAAGAATAGTAGTGGCTTTTGCTAGAAATGAAAGTAAGGCAGTAACTTAGTTATTCATCCAAGGAGGTTTTATCATGGCAGATAAAAAATCACCGGCACCAGGGAAAATTCTCTGGATCATTATCGGTCTTGTTGTAATGTTAGGCGTTGCATTTATGCCGAATCCTGGCGGCGGTTTATCAACAGCCGGGCAGAGAGTGTTAGCAGTACTCTTGTTTGCCGTTATCATGTGGATTTCCGAAGCTGTTTCGTATCCTGTCAGTGCAATTGGCATTATTGCTTTTCTAATTATATTTGTTGGTTTTGCTCCCGCTAAAGGTGTAGAAGGCGCTTTACTGGGCACAGGCAAAGCAATTCCGTTAGCTCTCAGTGGTTTTATTAACACGGGCTGGGTACTTGTAGCGGCAGGTCTGTTTATGGCGGCTTGTATATTGCACACTGGCCTGGAAAAAAGAATTGCCTTAACAATTATCAAAATGGTTGGTACTAAAACAAATAGTATCTTTGCCGGTATGATTCTTGTTACTTTAATTCTGACTTTCCTGATCCCTTCGATCACAGCTCGTGCAGCTACTTTAACACCGATTGCTATGGGTCTTATTGCTGCATTTAAATTGGATAAGAAAAGCCAGTTTGCTAGACAGCTTTTAGTCTGCATTGCGATTGGCACATCAATCTCCGGTATTGGCGTACTTTCTGGTGGCGCTCCAAATGCTGTTGCCAGCGGCTTTTTATCAAAATCATTAAATTCACCTGTGTCTTGGGGTCAATGGTTTATGTGGGCTGAGCCTTTCTGTATCGCTATGTCCATTGCATTCTACTTTATCATTACTCGTATGACAAAATTTGAATTTAAAGAAGTTCCTGGCGGTAAAGAAACCGTTGATAAAGCCATCGCTGAACTTGGACCAATGAGTAAACTGGAAAGAAAAATATCTGTAATTTTTGCTTTAACAATCGTAGGCTGGGCTACAGAGTCTTTCCATCATATTGATGCCAATACAGTGGCTATTTTCTCAGTTCTGCTTATGCTTTCACCTTATTCCGGTGTAGCAACATTTAAAGATGTTGTGAACAAGGTCGATTGGGGTACCATTCTTCTCTTTGGTGCTGGGATTTCCTTAGGCGAAATGCTGCTGTCCTCTGGTGCTGCTATCTGGTTGGCGAAAAGCTCGCTTGGTGCGCTGGGCGTAGGTAATATGCCTCTATATGTGATGATTGCTACAATTACAGTAGGCATTTTGATTCTTCGCTTCGCTTTTGCCAGTATCACTTCGGCAACGGCTGCAGTAGTACCAACTGTTGTAGGCTTTTTACTCAGCTTGAATAATCCGCAACTGCCGATGGTTGGTATGGTTATGCTTTCTACCTTCTGCGTATATTTTGCCTTCATTTTGCCGGTTCATTCACCACAAGCCATGATTCCTTATGCTACCGATACTTTTGAAACAAAAGATATGATTAAAGTCGGTATTCCGATGACAATCGTCGGTATTGCGCTTTATTTCCTCTTTGTCTTCACTTACTGGACTTGGACGGGAATGCTTTAATTAAATAAGCTACTTACTTTTTACTGCTAGAACTTGGGCCTGACAATCTTCTGATTGTCAGGCCTTTAATTATTTATCTATACTATACAAGGATTTCTTTTATGTTTCCAATGCATATTTTACATTGATTTAATGCAAAAAAGTTATATAATAAAAAGGGAGGCGAAAATGAATGGAATGGAGCCAATTAACTTACTTTAAGATGGTGGCGCAATTAGAACATATGACCAAGGCCGCAGACCGGCTTTCAATTTCTCAGCCTGCCTTAAGCCGCTCTATTGCAAAATTAGAAGAAGAGCTAGGATTCCCGCTCTTTGAGCGAAAAGGGAAGAGTCTACAGCTCAATCGATATGGTCATATTTTCTTAAAACATGTAGAAAAGGCGTTGTTAGAATTAGATACAGGTAAAAAAGTAATTCAGGAAATGCTAGATCCTGACTATGGTACTGTTTCAATTGCTTTTATTCATTCCCTAGGGCCGAATCTTTTACCTAGTTTACTTGGCAGTTTTCGGTTGCAGCATCCCTTTATTGAATTTAAATTTTCTCAAAATGCGAGCCATGTTATGCTAGAAGAATTGGCTGACGGGGCTATTGACCTATGTATTTTTTCATCGCCCTATGATGAAAATCTTATTGAAGCAGAGCCTTTATTTCAGGAGGAAATTTTTGCTGTTTCTACGGAAAAGCATCCGCTGGCAGCCAGGGCTAGTATTTCTTTAAAAGAATTGGCCGAGGAACCGCTGATTAGCTTAAAGAAGGATTATGGTTTGCGGGTCTTACTGGATCAGTTCTTTCTAGAGGCAGGACTTACACCGCGTATTGCCTTTGAAGGCGATGAAATATGGACGCTTGTTGGTTTGGTCGAAGCTGGTTTGGGAATGGCATTAATACCGCGTGTATCAGGCTTAAATCAATATAATGTTTCTTTTTTACCAATTGATGATTATAAATGTTGCCGGTCTGTTCAACTGGGTTGGGGACGTAATCGGTACTTATCGCCAGCAGCTGTAAAATTCAAAGATTTTATTTTGCATTACTTTTCCTAAATCTCTTCATTGCATTTCTATTGCATAAGTGACAGGAATCGGCTAAAATTAAACGTAAGGTTTTCTTCTCCAGCATCGAACAAGTAAGTTGCTGCAAATCCTTGTGGGTTACAAGGATTTCTTTGTTTGTCTGTAGAAAAATAAGGCTGAAGGTAAAGAGATAATGGAGGGACGCAAGGTGCGAGGCGGACAAACAAAAAATGCCGGTTTGTTTTTACTTTTTTTATTAACAGGAGCTGTAGTTGGAGGAATTCTAGGTGAGATGATTGCAAATTCTTCCATGCTTGTAGGAATTGCTCCCTACTTAGTGAAGGCTTATCCCATTTTAGATGTTCCCCCAATGACTGTGAATTTGTATATAATCCGATTTGTTTTCGGGTTTTCTATATATCCTAATTTAGTCAGCCTCTTAGGGATGTTTGTAGCTGTTTTTCTGTATCGGCGTTTTTAAGGGGGCTTAGGAAATGATTGTTTTAGCATCTGCTTCACCAAGAAGAAGGGAATTATTGGAGCAAATTCGAATGCCTTATGTTGTCGTTGTCAGTGATGTTGAGGAAGACAATGCACAGCACATGGCGCCGATTGATTTGGCTGTGCTCCAAGCAAAGCAAAAGGCACAGGCCGTTATGGCAAAATGGAATCTAACTGAAACAGCACATCAAAAAGACTGTATTATTGGCGCTGATACAATTGTTGCAGCAAACGGACAAATTTATGGTAAGCCTAAAGATGCCAGTGATGCTATGGCGATGCTACACAGCTTAGCCGGAAAAACGCATGATGTGATTACGGGAGTAGCTGTCTTATTTTATCCAGGTGAAGGCGAAGCTGTTACGTTACTAGCAGATTATGCCCTGACAAAAGTTACTTTTCGAGCGATTGACTCTAAAGAGATTGCTTCTTATGTGGCGACCAAGGAACCCCTTGATAAAGCAGGCGGTTATGCCATTCAAGGACTTGGCGCCTTATTTGTGGAAAAAATAGAAGGAGATTACACGAATGTAGTCGGGTTGCCACTTTCCGTGGTGGCAAAACTACTTCAACAAACAGGGATGCGACTATTATGAATGATGGTTCATCGTTTGTCTTGAAAACTTGGCCAGCGGAAGAACGGCC
>URQW01000032.1 GCA_900550105.1 uncultured Pelosinus sp. | reverse complement strand
AACGAATCATTGGTCTTACTAAGAAAATAGTAGCCTGTTCCCCCTACACACAAAACTGCCATAAGCAAAATCGCAATTAATAGCCCTAATTTTTTGGCAACTTTTAAATTATTTAGCCATGACATCGTAATGACCTCCCTTGGTAATAAAACTCTCCCGTAACGCTTTTCCTAGATAGCTCTTCAGTCTATCTTTCTCTCTATTAGATCCGGCTATTGGCAAGTTCATTCAACTGCTCTGCTAGACTGGTCATCTCTTCAACGCTAGCTGTTACTTCTTCAATTGCAGCGGCCTGCTGCTCAACAGTTGATAAGGTTTCATCGCCCATAGAAACGGTTGTATTAACATGCTGACGAATCCGATTTGTAAATTCGCGAATTTTCCCCACTGTCTGTTTGGAGTCATCAGACAGATTGCGAATTTCCTGTGCCACAACACCGAAGCCTAAACCGGCTTCACCAGCTCGCGCCGCTTCAATAGCAGCATTCAAGCCTAACAATCTCGTTTCATCAGCAATATCTTTAATCAAGTCCATCACTTCATTAATTTGGCCAGTGACGGTATCTACATTTTTAATTTCTGAATTGAGATGCACTTGATTATCACTCACATTGGTCGCTGAAGCGGCCAACTCTTGCATGGTGGCAGAAATTTGATGCAAACTGTCATTCAAAAGGCCCACGGCTGTTTTTAATTGTCGCTGATGATAAGCCGCTTCAGACATATTATTGGCAACAACAAAGAGCACATTGGCCGCTGCTTCAATTCTGGCCTTTTCCAACACATTAATCTCTTTTACAGCAGCGACATAGCCTTCGCTATCGACGCCGATTTCCCCAGCAACCTTACGATATTTTTCATCTGCGGGACTTTCCGCCAAGACCTGCCCGCCTAAAATGGTGCCTAACAAATGGCCTTCGACCATAATCGGCGCAGCAAAATCAATCAATCCAGCATGACATTCATAAACATAAGGTTTGCCTAAACGCGCCGCTTCTTCACCGCCCCTCTTATGGGACTCCGCACACCGTCTATCGCCAACGTCTGTCGCATGGGTAAAATCCATACAGAATTTTGTATAATAGCTAGGCTTCGTAACAGGCGTTCCATCTTTATCCACGGTTACACTAGCTAATCCCATGCCTTTGGCAAAATCATCTTGAAATCGTTGTAGGACCGCTAAATTAATCACATCCGTCAATTTAAGATCTGCAACATTGTCCCCTTTTTTGTTCTGTTCCACAATCTTTCCCCCTAATTCAAATGATATTCATTTTCAATAAATAAAAAATACGCTTTGCAGAAAAAATGCAAGCGTACATTAAACATCTACCATATGGTGAACTGCCTAACTTACTCCCGAAAAACATAAAAGCTGGACTCTATTCGTCTGATAAACTGCTTTGATAACAGATACACTTTATTTACACTGCATCTCCTTAAAAATAAAAATTTTTAAAAGACACAGCTAGCAAACTAGGCATTCATATTATCGAGAAAAGCGGACCATTGCTGGCTTGAGAGTGGCGATAAAATGATAAGCTTGTCCGTCGCCTTATCAAAAAAAATAAAAGGTTCCCCTTCTTCTAACTCAGCGTGGAAATACTTATGAAGCAATTCGCCTAATACCATTTCAGCCTGTATCATAAATATTTTCTCAATCACAGCAGACTCTTGCGAATCTGCTTGGATAAAACTTCGTAAAAAGGGGCTCAACAGTCCTGAGATCATAATGGTAATAAACTGTTCCTCTAAAATCGCCACAGAAATTTGCTCGGGTCCATAGCGATTCTGCTTACGAAAATAACCAGATATGAAGGCTACAATTTCTTGTTCTAACGAGGCCTGTCCCGAATTAAAGTTTTTGAAAATCGGCTTTGCAAAAAAATTCACAAAAAAACTATAAATCATGTTTTTATGATACCGTGGCGAAAAAATATGACCATACACAATAGGACAAGCATAATCGAGTACTTTGCGCGGCACAATCGCTGTTTTAGCCAAGTTCAGGATGATGGAATAATATTCGTGATAAATATGTTTTTTACCATATTGGAATACAGCTTCCTGCTCCCAGCCGGTCAAATTACTCGCTAAAAAACCGATTTCTACATTTTTTCGTAATGCAATAAAAGGGTTTGACGCAATGTTGGGAAATTGAAAATGTTGACCGATTTCATAAATGATTGACTTGTGGTAATTTGACAAATTTTTCAATGTTTCTTCATAAGCGGAAGAATTGAGGATCCTCACTGCTTTCACCTAACTCTCTACTCAAAATCCTACAAAACTCGCCTATTAGGATTTGGCAGTAAAATTAACCATTCGCTAAAATAGGTTAAAAACCTTTATTTTTCTTATAAAACAAAGCAGGACTATCTTCCTAATTTAAAAGACAGCCCTACTTTTTACTTTGCTACTTCGATAAACAAAAGCGTTTATCCTGAATAATTATAAGGGGTAAAGCAAACCGTATCGTCGTGAACATAAAGCGTCAAGTTCTGCAAAGCGTCAATAAAATGTCGACGTGACTGACTTATGACCACATAGACCCCACCATAAATAGCATCATACACATGAATTTTCCCTGGCGAAAGAGCTGACAACAGACGCTCTAACTCTTGGATTCGATCTTTTATTTCCTTGATCTCCTCAGTAAGCTGCCGATGTTTCTTATACAAATTTTCATACATATCGCGTTTTTCTTGCGGTAAACTCTGCAGATTCTGCTTAATAAAATAAAGCAAAGCCCGCTCTAATTCCTGATAAATTGCGTCATTACGCTTGAGGACAAGACGCAGACGACGAAGCTCTTCACTGCAAACAGGGTTCCCTGAAATCTCTAAATTAGTCGGAATGTTCGCCGCATTTCCCGCCGTAGTAACTCGAATTTCCTGGCCTGCTGATAGGCGTCCGCCAACAACTAAACCGCGCTTTCCTTCCACGATAATCGATACACCAGCAAAAAGTTGACTATTCATCACAGCGTTTCGTACCAGAATTGTTTGATTCGCGTAGACGATGGCGTTCTCAATAAAGTTAGCTTCCACCCATTCGCGAACCTTAACCACCGTATGCTCCATTCCCTGAATCCCTTTATGCACAACAAGACGCTTAGCATCCACATTCCCACCGCACACACTGCCATAAATCTCCACATCACCAGTAGCCTTGATCGAAAACCCGCACTGGAGCGAGCCATGCACAATCACGCTGCCAACAAAGTCAATGTTGCCTGTGGAATAATCCACATCTTCAGCAATTTCCAAAATCGGCAAAACTTGAATCCGTCCATTTCGAATGTGAAGCTGACCATCAATAGAAGCAATTAGGTGACAATCATCTCTAAGCTCCGTATTTTTGCCTGGACGTAGCACAATATTTTTACCTGGTTTAGCTGGAATTGGCATTCCCCAGATGTCCACGCCATCAATCCCTGGTTCAGCAGGAATTTTTTCGACAAGAAGATCATCCTTATATACATTCAAAAAACGGCGGATATTTTTCATATCACAACTGCCGTCCTCACACTGCACAGGCTTGCCTTGACTTTCTAGGTCAACATGATAAACAAGCTTCGCATCAGCGCCCTTTTGGGGCTCAATTCCCATGGCACAGGAAAATTGCGTACCAGGCTTCGCCGTTAGCGCAGCTAACAAAGAGGCTTCACGAATGCCGAATATGATGTTTGCTTCAATTAAACTACTAAAAAGATCACTGAAAGTAATACCACTATCCGATAAAAGTTCGTTAATTTCCACGACGGCCTCTAAGCGATCCCGGCGAATCCGTACAGAAAAAGCTTTGCTAAGATCTTTTTTTTCTTGTAAAACCTGCAGATTGATTGGCTCTTGAATTTGATTTTGTACTATCGCCCTTACAAACTTTTCTTCGATATAATCTATTTCAAGCTGTCTAATTTCCGATAAAATCTGTTCTATCACGGTAGATGTCATGGCCATAGTACCACTGGCATCAGAAGAAATCTTCAGAAATAGTCCAGCTTCGTTTCTAAATATTTCACAAGACTGGTCCGCATATAAAACAGATTGATTAACTTCCATAAAACTCCCCTTCAAAAAATCCATTTCTATCGACTCGTTGTATTTGCGAGGCTATTATATTTTAAATTGTTCCACATTTTTCAGTAGTGCCTTAGTCCTATCTGTTAAATTCTGCAAAGCGGCACTCACTTCCTCTAGCGCAGTTTCTTGTTTTTCTACTAGATTTGAGGTTTCTTCCGAAGCAGCGACAGTTGGGAATAATCGTTCACAAATTTTGCCACATAAATCACTTCAGTTACGATATTTTGCAAATTTTAAATAATATGGTTAAATTTTTCATTCAGTTGTCCCATTGCATCATCAGATTCGACGAAACTTTAGCGTAAATCCCCACTGGCAGTAGCTTCATTTAAAGTATAGCAACTCGCAAAATGATTTTAATATATGGCAAAACCTGACACATAAATAAAATAATGTCAGGTTTTGACTAAGGGGGAAGTATTTTTTTACGCTAGATTAGCCAATTCATCGATAATGGCTTTAGCAAACAAAGCACTAGATTGCGGATTCTGTCCGGTAATCAAATTCCCATCAACAACAACATGAGCCTGCCAAGCTCCTTTACTCACATAGGTTCCGCCAAGTTCTTTTAGCTTATCTTCTAGCAAGAAAGGCACTAAATGATCTAATTGCACCGTTCTTTCTTCTTCATTCGTAAAGCCAGTAACCTTTTTACCAGCAATAAGCGACTGACCATTATCAAGTACCGCACTAACCAGTGCAGCAGGACCATGACAAACGGCTCCAATGATTTTATTAGAGTTATGAAATTTATTTAATAAGGCGGCAAGTTTTGCATCTACAGCCAAATCAAACATGGGACCATGACCACCTGGCAATATCAGAGCATCGAAAGTGTCTGCTGACATGGATGCTAGTGTCTCAGACGAATCCAACACTTTCATGGCTGGCTGCCAAGACTCGGGGATTTCTTCAGCAAGACTATTGGGATCTAAGGGGATTTTTCCGCCCTTAGGACTAGCAACAACGACAGAATATCCTGCATTCAAAAATTCAATATAGGGTACGGCAAATTCCTCTAGCCACAATCCTGTAGGATGATTTTCATCTATAGCATACACATTCGTAACAACCATCAAAATTTTTTTACTTGCTGCCATAATAAGCGCCCCCAAATAATAGTTATCGGTTAACATGATTTATTATATAGTTAATTATTATTTTTGTCAAATTATTACTTCTTATTGAGGATCGTTTTCTGTCAAACTAGTAAATAATGACTGTATATACTAAATATAAATCAGGGCCTGCCCAATTAACACTAAGATGGCAGACCCTGTAATACGATTCACTGATAACATAAATGACGAATCATTTGCTGAAGCTACTTATCAATTAACCAGCTTGCTTATTTGCTTTTTCAGCACGCGTCGGCCAACATTCTAATTCACCTAAACCTTCAATGCTGTCAGAATAAAAAACGGGATCTTGCCCCGCTTTTTTCTGCGCCCGATAATCTTCTAAAGCCGCAAAAGCAATTTTCCCCAGCCACAAAATAGCCAGCATATTAATAATCGCCATAAAGGCCATAAACAGATCGGCCATATCCCAGACTATTGCCACTTTAGCAACCGAACCAAAAAATACCATAGCTACGACAGCTGCCCGAAAGAGCATAATATTGGTTTTACTTTTTTTAATAAACTCCAAGTTTGTTTCGCCGTAATAGTAATTGCTGACAATAGAGCTAAAAGCAAAAAGCAATACAATGATAGCTACAAAATCATAGGCCCATTTGCCCACGTGGACACTAAGCGCCGCCTGAGTCATCTCAATGCCGCTTAGGCCGCTGTTTAAATCAATACCTGATAGCAAAACAATAAAGGCTGTAGAACTACAAACTAAAAAGGTATCAACAAATACGCCCAGCGCCTGGATCAAGCCCTGCTTTACTGGATGAGTGACATGAGCCGCTGCTGCCGCATTCGGTACACTGCCCATCCCAGCCTCATTAGAGAAAAGACCGCGCTTAATCCCCATCATCATCGCCGCGCCAACCCCGCCGCCGACGACGGCCTTAACACCAAAAGCGCATTGAAAAATGAGTAGCAACACATCAGGGAGCATGGTGATATTTTTCACAATGACATATAAAGCTAGTAAAATATAGCCACCGGCTTTAAAAGGAACCATCCATTCTACCATGGCCGCAATTCTTTCGACACCGCCAAAAATAACGATCCCTACCATCAGCGCTAAAATAGCCCCCATTGTCGTACGATCTAAACCGTAGGCGCTTTTCATAGCAACTGTAATACTATTGGCGTGAACAGAGTTAAAGACGAGGCCAAAGCTCAAAGTAATAAAGATAGCAAAGACTATGCCCATCCAGCGATGCTGCAGACCTTTTTCCATATAATAGGCCGGACCGCCGCGATATCCTTTCGGGTCTTTAATTTTATAAATTTGAGCCAAAGTGCTTTCAATAAACCCGCTTGCCGCTCCAATCAAAGCAATAAGCCACATCCAGAACACCGCACCAGGCCCCCCTAGCGCAACAGCCATGGCAATACCTGCAAGGTTTCCCGTTCCAACGCGGGAAGCTGTACTAATACAAAAAGCCTGGAAGGAAGATACTCCCTTTCCTTTCCCGCCTTTACCAACCCCTTCACCGAGTAAACGAATCATTTCACCTAATAATCGAATCTGAACAAACTTAGTGCGAACGGTAAAATAAAGCCCGCCACCAATTAATAAAACAATCAACACATAAGACCACAGTACATCATTTAGTAGGGTAACTGTTTTCACCAAAAAATCTTCTAACAAAACGGCACCTCTTTTCCTGAAAATCAACTTTTTTAGTTTATCACATTTTGCTAAACTGTACAGTATTTTTCAGAAAAAATGTCTATTGGAAGAAGATTTTTTAAGTAAAGTACTTTCAAAAGCAACAATTTTTTTCTAGCCTTTGCTACACTATTTTCGTATCTTGTCAATCTTGTCAATCTTGTCTTTCAGTCCAAATTACGCTAATTCCTCGCTAATTAACTGGTATTTCTATATACGTATTATGATATCCCATTACACTTAACTGGCTAACTCGGTCATCAGCCTCCGCTACTTCTGCGGCTACTGCTTTACTATCGTCACGCAAACGAACCTTGATCACACCATCATAAACGAACGCCATAATATCGATGGTTTTCCTTGCGTTCTTCTCCTTGTCAACGATCATCATAAGTCTTTCAAATAGTAATTGTTTCGCTGCCTCAATCGTTGATTCGGGAACTTCTTGCTCCGCCAAAAATTGGCCAAACAGCTCATTATATCCCGTCGCCGCTTCGGCTGTGGCATAAATTGAATTTCCCAGGACAAAACCAGGCTGTACTTCATGGATGAAAATACCGTGATATTGACCATTCGATCGCTTACCAATGTATTTTGCCGTAACAATAATAAACAGCAATAGCAGCAAGTTAGCCGCTAGCATATAAGCCCATACCGCTTGATTGCCAACGCCGTAGCCAAGTAAATAAATAAAGAGCACTGCAAAAATCTCGCTACCAGCGCTAATGGCAATAGAAAAAGCTTTACGCGCTGTTGTCTGCATATAGGTCATCAAAATATAAGTGAAACTACCAATCAATAAGCCAAGCGCATAAATTCTAAGCGCCGGTACTCCCATAGCAATAATATTCCCATCATGAACGCCGAAGAAGGATAGTATGCTGCTCGGGAAAAATTCAATAAGGAGAGTACATACAGCCACAAAACCCATAACAATTTTCGTAATACGCATAGCTACTTGATGCATTGACCACCAATCTCTTTCCCCAAAAAGAGCGCCAACAATCGGCACCATGGCGCTTGTGGCGGCATACCGGAAGGAAGAGAGAAAAATAGACAAAGAAGCACAAACTGTATTTACAATAATCCCGCTCTTACCAGCAAGATCCATGATAACTACATTAATACAGAAAGTAACAACAGCCCCTAAGCCTTGTCCCAAAGCGGAAGGAAGACCGGCTACAATAATATGACCTAAACGCAACAAATCCTTTACTGCTAGCGGCACAAAACAGAGTGTTCGATTTTTACGAAAAACTAGATACGGCGACAGCAGCAAAAATCCGGCGACAAAACCAGTCATTGTACCATAAGCAGCGCCAGCAATTCCTAATTGCAACGGTCCAAGATAAAGTACTTTACTAATCGTACCGACAATATTTACAAAAACCATAATCCCTGCTGCCAGTTTCGGCAAAGCATCAACTTTAACAAAGTAAGTCATACTCGTAACACCAATCATAAGCGGCGCTGTAATAAAAATAATATGAATATACTGGGCCAAAAGAGGCTTCATTTCCGATTCGCCGCCGCTTAACACCGTAGCAACACGATCACTAGCGCCAAGACCGATAAGAGTAAACAAAATACTGACGGTAATAATCGTAAACATAGTAAGTGAAAACAACTTGTTAGCCTCGGTCTTATTCCCGGCTCCCTTTGCCGCCGAAACTAAGACTTCGCCGCCAATTCCTAGCAGCATATATACCATATTAAAAACCATCGTAAGCGGTAAAGCTAAACTCACGGCCCCCATAGCAATAGGCCCGAGCATCTGACCCACAATGGCAATGTCTAGGAACATACTCGCAGTGATCGACAATGCTGATAATAATCCAGGAAAATAAAAGACATTGACTCTGTCATTCATGAGTCTTCCCTTATACTCAAACATCGAATTCCCCCTTATGAGCTTTATTTCTGACACTTTTTGTCGTAATAACAGTTGCTATATTCTCCAGAGAACAAGTAAAATCATTTTATTATGTATAAAAATTTTACCAAACAAGAGCATTTGAATCAGCCAATAAATAGTTAAAAAGGCCGTGAAATAAATCACGGCCTTAATTATGTAAAAAATTACACTTTGAATTTTGCTACCAGTTGATTTAACTCAACTGCCGTATTCGACAATCCATTTGATGATTTAGCAACTTCCTGTAATTGTAGGTTAATGCCAAAAGTACTTTTTGAAACTTCTTGCGCGCCTGTCGAACTTTCTTCAATCGTAGCAGCTACTGTTTCTATGGACTTGTTCACTTCCGCCATTTCTGCCGATACTTGAGAAAGCTTAGTCGCAACATCCGTTGTTATATTTAAGAACGAATCAGCATCTTTTTTGTATTGCTCGCCTACATCAACAAAAGCATCATAATCCTTCCGAACCCTATTATTAATAAACTCTAGCAGCTCGTTACTATTGGCAATAAGAACGCTGATTGCATCTTGAACCTTCTTCGTCAGATCTTGAATCGCGTTTACTGACGTGGAAGACTCTTCCGCCAATTTTCTTACTTCTTCTGCAACAACTGCAAATCCGCGGCCTTGTTCTCCTGCCCGTGCCGCCTCAATAGCCGCATTTAAGGCCAATAAATTTGTCTGTCCAGCAATCGCGGCAATCGAAGCCGCCATAGTTGAAATTTCATCGACAATTTTGGCATCGGCAATCGCGTGTAATACGCGTTTATTAATATCCTCGTAAAGATCAACGGCTACCTGCCTGGATTGCTGTGCATTTTTTTGCAAACTAAGCGCTTGTTTTTCCACGCCTTGTGCCACTTGATTCCCTTGTGTAATATTTTGGGAAATGTCTTGAACGTTAGCTCCGATATTTTCAGCGGAAGCGGTGATTTCTTCGACTGAAGTCGCCACACTTTGCATTCCTACAGCGATCTGCTCCGTCGAATTTGCTACCACATCAGCCGTAGCAGAGGATTGATTTGAATATTCGGTTAATTCTCGAGATTCTGCCGCTACCTGTTGAGCAGAATGACCTGCTGCCGAAACCAAGCTTCGCAAATTTTTCACCATTTCATTGATTGATTTAGCAACTTGACCTGGTTCATCCTTTGCTTCAACGGGCAATGTTTCAATAGTCAAATTACCAGCTGCAACGTCTTTTACCGCACTAGCTGCTAAGTGTAACGGTTTAGTAATTAAACGAATAATAAACCAACTTATCAATATCATTATGATCAAGCAGACAATCACTAGGATGATCAACAATTTAAAAGCATTTTTGACTTCCTGATCACTTTTTAATGTCGCCTCTTTCGCTTTCTTTTCATTTGCTACAGTCAATTCAATGAGTGTCGCATTAAGTTGATCCCCGACGGGAGCAACTTCTTTGACATACAAACCATAGGCTTCTTGATTTCTCTTTTGCCTTGCTAGCTCCACCACACTTTGTCGATGTTGCCGATAGCTTTGCAGTACTGTTTCAATAGTCTCTAACAGTTTCCTGTCATCATTACTCAAATTTAGCTTCTCAACTTCTTTTAGTATTTTATTAAATTCCTCACCACGATGATCAATATCAGCTCTCAACTTATTACTCATCGAAACGTCTGTAGTAATCATAAGTTCCAAAAGATCAGCCTGAACAGCCCGTTGATGAGCTCGCCCTTCATTAAGCCATTGTACAGCCAGTAGCTTTTCTTTGTACATATCCTGAATAACTTCGTCGGATCGATTCAAATAATGACCGCCAACCACCCCTATTATTGTTAAAAAAAAGGCGCATATCACGACGAGCGTTCCTATTTTCTTAGCAACACTAAGGTCTTTAAGTATACTCATACACGCTTCCTCCCTCTTAACGATTGTTATTTACAACTAACAAACCTCCTCTATTTTTGTTATTTCTAACTGAGTCAATACTGTATCAATATCTAATAAAATACAAATCTGATCTCCAATCTTGCCAATTCCCTGGATGGATTTGCAATTGGGGCAGGAGGAAAACTCAGGAGTGCTTTCTATATTACGTTCATCGAGCTCTTGTACCTCTTTTACGGCATCAACTAGCATAGCCACTTGCATATTGCCAAGTTCCACAATCACAGCGGTTCGTTCCGCGGCCTGTTCACCACGGATTCCTAATTTCACCTTCAAGTCAATGACAGGAATGATCGCTCCCCGTATGTTGACTACACCCTCCATATAGCCAGGTGAATTTGGCAGTTTTGTAGCTCCTTGGTAGTCTAGTATTTCTTTAATTTTAAAAATATCTATTCCATACTCTTCACTTCCTAATTTGAAGCTCACTATCTTCATATTCATTCTCCCTCCTCTTTCATTAACTAAATTTATACTTTTTACGACATTAAATGACATTTGTATTTTTTTGAATTCGACCTTACCACGTAATTTCCTTTATAAGATTGGGCTAGGCAAATATTTATTTTTTAGGCGCGTTTCTTCATAAAAAAAAGCCCAGTATTCGTAACGTAATCGAATACTGGGCTTGACTCTCCCCTATGTAACTTATCAAAACTAATGATTTGGCCCCATTCTTTTAAACCCGGAACTGGCTGACAGCTACCTGTAGGTCTTTCGCCAGTTTCGCAAGGTTTTGGCTGGAAGATGCGATTTCTTCCATAGATGCCGCTTGTTCTTCGGTTGATGCAGATACCATCTGCGCTTCCCCAACAGCAGTTTTGCTTAACCCATCAATTTCTTTCACAGACATCACTATTTGCTCGCTCCCACTAGCTATTTGTTGCATAACAGTAGAAATCTCTTTCACTTGTCCCGACACTTTCGTGATTAAGTCTGCTATATCTTCAAAGGTCTTTCCTGCTGTAGTCACGACTTCTGCCCCAACTTCCACTTCACGGGTCCCTTCATCCATAGCCACAACAGCCTTATCCGTATCGCCTTGTATCTCGCTAATTAATGCCGCGATTTGTTTTGCCGCTTCCTGGGACTGTTCGGCAAGTTTGCGGACTTCTTCCGCTACAACGGCAAAACCTCTGCCCTGTTCGCCTGCTCTAGCAGCCTCAATGGCGGCATTCAGAGCCAACAAGTTGGTCTGCCCAGCAATACCTGATATAGTATCTACAATCTGTCCAATTTCCTTAGATCGTTCTCCGAGCTTAGCCACTACTTGCGCGGAATGCTTGACTGTTTGTTCAATATGAGTCATCTGACTGACAGCCTGCTCAATGGATACATTACCTGCCTTGGCTTTTTCAGACGCTTGCGTCGAATGTGCAGCAACCTGATTAGTATTGGCCGCAGCCTGCTGTATTCCTGCTGACATCTGCGCCACCACAGCCGATGTTTCATCAATTGCTTTTAATTGCTTTTCTGCGCCTTGCGCCACACTATTAACAGATCCAGCTACTTGTGATACCACGAGTGCTGACTGTTCGGCGCTAGCAGTTAATTCTTCTGAAGCTGCCGCTACCTGCTCGGCGGACTGCTTAATTTGCCCAATTAGTTTTTTAATATTGTCGGCCATTGACTGAAAAGCATGAGCCAAATCACCAATTTCATTTTTTTCATGAATATTAATCGTGGTTGTCCAATCACCCTGCTCTAACTTTTCCGCAACAGCTTTCAGCTTTTGTAATGGATCGGTGATCCGCCGGGTAAAAAGAACAACAATGAAAATTGCTACGATAACAAGTCCCAAAGCTGTACCAATAGACCATAACCCAATAGAGACTAGAGGCCCCTTGAACTCATCCAAAAACGCGGTAGATGTAATACCCCATTTTACGCCGTGCAATGGCATATAGGCAACATATTCTTCTTTGCCATTTTCCCTGACGGCTTGAATCCCCGTCTCGGAATTTTGAATATTTTTTATGACACTACTTAAACTACTATCCTTATCCTGAAGCGGATTATACGTCATAATCTTAGCGGTGTCTTGGTCAGCGATGACGGTACCATCAAACTGATACAATGTCGCAAACCCCATTTTTCCAATTTTTATGGATGAAACCACCTGCAGTAATTCATCCATTTTTACATTACCACCCATGATGCCGACAACTTGCCCATTGCTTTTAATCGGAATTGCCACGACAACAGCCATTTTTCCATCGGCTTTACCAATTAACGGATCAGAGATAACCGTTTTACCAGTAGCTATCAATTCCTTAAAATAAGCGCGTTGACTAATACTTCCCGATGTACCAGCAGGTGAATACCAGTTACCTTGCGTATCAGACACCCAAAAAGCGCTGTAGACTGGCATCCGCTTATTTTCTTCGGCTAAATATGAAATAATAGCATTCTTATCGCCGCTCTTTAAAATAGGGGAACTGGCTATTCCCTCCATTTCAGCGATTCGCAATTGCATCCAAAAATCAATTTCATTCGCCGCATTCTTCGTTGTGTTTAATACATTCTGCTCTACGTCCTTAATAATTACGGCTTCCGTTTTTGTGTAATTTACGGTGGTCAAGAGTCCTGCTGTTACGATCAAAACGAGTGTCATTAAAAGAATCAGTGTTGATCGAATGCTTCGAATATTTCGCATATTATTCATCGCCCCCTACAATTTTACACGCTACTGCAGTTTGTGATTAATTTCTCTTATTTTAACATACCATAATCTGGATAACAAAGCAAGTTTGACTGACGTTTAGCTCCCCCTGGTGAATTATCTGTTTCTGGTATCCTTGAAGTAAATGAACTCCTATCAAATTTTCTATAATTTGATAGGAGTTCTGATGTTTCATTATGATCGTTACAATACTATTTCAATAAAATAACTCCATTGCCTGCGCCAATCCGATCAGCTCCAGCCTCCACTAGCTTACAAGCAGCTTCATGGGTACGGATACCGCCGCTCGCTTTCACCTTAGCCTGATCGCCAACAGTCTGACGCATCAGTTTGACATCCTCCACGGTTGCGCCGCCGGTACTAAAACCAGTGGAAGTCTTGACAAACGCGGCGCCAGCTCGAAGCGCAGCTTCACAAGCAGTTACCTTTTCCTCATCAGTTAATAAACAGGTTTCGATAATGACCTTAACGAGAGCAGGCTTCGCCGCTGCTACAACTTTGCGAATATCTTCTGTCACAAATTCTATATTCCCGTCTTTAAGACTGCCAATATTAATAACCATATCAATCTCTTGCGCTCCGGCTTTTACAGCAGCTTGCGTTTCAAAAACCTTAGCCTCAGTCAGCATCGCTCCTAAGGGAAATCCGACCACGCAGCAAGTTTTCACTTCGCTTCCGGTTAACTCAGAAGCAACAAGCGGCACATGACAGCTATTCACACAAACAGAAGCAAAGCCATGCGTACGAGCTTCCGCACAATAACGCCGAATTGTTGCTTGGGTTGCTTCCGGTTTCAACATAGTATGATCAATCATCTGTTCCATTTTCATACGATCACCCTTTCATTGCTTGTTTTTTCTCACGTTCATTGGCGACATAATTGTAAATAAGGACAAAAATGAGGAGCGCCCCCCAAAAGATCTGCCGATAAAAATTTGATATATCCTCATACATATTAAGCCAGCTGCTAATCATTTGTACAATGATCGTTGCTACGATAACACCGCTGATATTCCCTTTGCCACCATATGGGTTGATCCCGCCCAAAACAGCAATTAAAATAGCCTGCATCAAATACGAGGCGCCATAGTCGGCTTTGGCCGAATTGAATCGTCCCAACATAATAATCCCAGCAACAGCACTAAACACAGCGCTTAATATGTAATTGGTCATAAATAAACGCACATTATCAAAACCCGAAAACGTAGAAGCCTTGGCGCTTGTACCAAGCATACGTAGCTTATAGCCTAACGTTGTTTTACTCATAATAAAAGCAGCAATTGCCGCAAATACTGCAAAAATAATCAGGGGCACCGGTATGCCGATTACACTACTGTTCATGGTAGCTGACAACTGTTTCGGCAGCTTTCCTAGTGTGCTGCCATTTGTCAGGACAATGGCAATGCCTGTATAAAGCGCCTGCGTCCCCAAAGTTGCCAAAATGGGCGTAATTCCAACAACGCCAATTAGGAACCCATTGAGGGCGCCGCAAAGAACGCTCACCATCAAGGCCATACAACAGGCCACTGCAATCATCATAAATACTGTACTGTCGCTCATATCCGGCGCAGTCAGAACGATTAATAACTTGGCCATTAGCACCGCACACAGATTCGCAATGGCTACAACGCTAAGGTCAATCCCCGCTGTAAACAAGGTAAATGCCATCGCAATCGATAGAAGGCCAAACTCAGGAAACTGTTTCCCAATCGACTGGAAATTGGAAACATTCATAAACATAGATCCCTTAAGCGCGGCGCAAGCTACAAGCACAATTAGGAAAACGACCAGGAGCTGCGCTAAGTTTTTATCTTTATTTATTGCTTGCTTAATTGCATCCATCTCATTTTCCTCCTTCATTCAGCTTAATGGCAAGCTTTTTTTCGTTACGCTTCACTTGAATGGCGGAGGCTGCCGTCCCAATAATAATAATTGCACCAATAAATACTTTTTTCCAAATCGTTGAAATCCCTAATAAGATCAAGCTATTATCGACAATAACCAACAACGCCATGCCCAGCATTGCACCAAGCACACTCCCTTTACCGCCTGTCATTCGCACGCCGCCAAGAACGCAAGCAGCAATAACCGTCATTTCCATCCCTTCTAAATTATTAGGATGCACAGCCAGAAGCATTGTCGAGCGAAGTACACCAATCAAGCCTGCCATACAGCCGGAAAAAGCATAAATCGCTACTAAAATGCCAAAAACATTAAAACCAGCCCGCTCTGCCGCTTTTACATCGCCGCCAATTGCATAAATCCCCCGTCCGAGCATCGTTCGATTTAAAATAAACCAACCGAAAAATACGAGTACGATCATAAGCACAACACCGACAGGCATATTGGAAGTTAAGCCGGATACAGGGTTTGTTACTGAAAATAAGTTCATCTCGCCGAGTTCTTTAAGCGGTTCGCAAAGCGGGTATTCGCGCGACTTGAACACCCCTTGCATAATCCCAAAACAGATACTACTTGTCGCAAGGGTAACAATAAGTGCTGGAAATTTAAACCGCGCAATAATTACACCATTCAGTATACCAACGATCAAGCCGATCAGCATTGCAACTAAAAAATAAGCCAACGGATTGGTGAAAACGTCCTCTAATTGCGAGCAAACTACAAACATGGACAAGGATGCAATCGCCGGAAAAGAAACATCTACACCGCCTGTAATAATAACGAACATTTCACCGATGCAAAACATTGCTGGTACCGAAAACGCCCGCACAATATCAACTAAATTATTGCCTGTAAAGAACTGGCCGCTTTTCATTTGAATGACCATACACAGGAGCAGGATGATCAATGCTACATAAAATTCAGTCGACCTTACCGTTTTCTGCAAATTCATATCTGAATCGTCCTCTCCTTCTAATTTGCCAACTCAGCAAGGCGACTCTCTTCGAGGCCCTGTGTCGATAGAATTTGAACTAACCGACCAGACTGCATAACCATCACACGATTACAGTTCGTCAGCACTTCCGGCAAATCATCTGAAATAATAATAACCGTCAAGCCTTGCTTCGCTAAGCGTTTCACTAGCTCATAAATATCAAATTTAGCACCAATATCTACCCCAACGGTCGGTCCATTCAAAATTAATACCTTAAGATCCAGTGCCAGCCACTTGGCTAAAACACATTTTTGCTGATTCCCGCCGGAAAGTGTCCCTACGGGGTCTTCCATATTATGAAGGGCAATCGACAATTCCTTGGTCCAATACCCTGTCATTTCCTCAATCTTTGTTCGGTCAATTTTACCTAACCGATTGGCATAATCATGCCATTTTTTTATGGAAATATTGTCTGATATCGGCTGTGATAAGAAAAGACCTTCTGTAACACGATCCGATGGCAGATAGCCTATCCCATTGTCAATCGCTTTCTTTATAGAATCAATTTTCACCAATTTCCCATCAATAACAATCTCGCCGGAATCGGCTGCGTGATACCCAAATAAAGTCTCTGCTAATTCGGTTCGGCCTGATCCTAATAGACCGGTTATGCCGATAATTTCCCCCTGTTTCAGTGAAAAGCTTACATCCTTGAACCCATTTTTCAAGGAAAGATTCTTCACTTCCAATACGGTTGGTGCATTTTCTCTCGTATACTCATACCGAGACGAAACGATCTCCCGTCCTGTCATATAATAGGTAAACTTATTCTGATCAAGCTCTTTTGTATTTCCTGTGGCCACATTTTTCCCATTACGGAAAATCGTAAACCGCTCGGCAATCTCAAATACCTCATCTAGTTTATGGGAAACAAAAAGTACCGCGATCCCTTGCGCCTGTAGGTGTTTAATAATTTTAAACAAGGCTTTAACTTCCCGCTTCGTGATTGCCGTTGTGGGCTCATCCATAATGATCAGTTTCGCATCATTTAATAACGCACGACTGATCGCAATCATTTGGCGCATACCTACCGTAAGATTTTCCACTGTTTCATCTAAATCAATCTCAAAACCAATCTTGCTTATGGCTTCTTCGGCAATTTTACGCATACGCGCTTTACTTACAAAGGTTCTGCTTGCTGCCACTTCCATATTAATTGCAAGGTTTTCCATGACAGTCAGGTTTGGAAACAAAGATAGATCCTGGTAAATAACTTGTACACCGCTCGCTATCGCTTGTTTGGGGTTCATTTTTTCATGTTTTATGCCATCGATTTCAATCGTGCCCGAATCCGGTGTATAAAAGCCTGAAATAATATTAATAATTGTGGATTTACCACAACCATTCTCGCCTGCCAGGCAGTGAATTTCACCTTTTTTGATCTCAATATTTACACCATCAAGTGCCTTGACGCCACCAAAATATTTCTTAATATTTGTTGCTTTTATAATATAATCTGACACTGCTTTCCCCCCCAGCCCTACACACTACCTATCACAGCTCTTTATCATTACGAGATCGGCAAAAGTGATGAGCCAACAACCCCTCACTTTTGCCAGAACGTTTCTTAGAAATTGTAGTTATCTACGTTTTCTTTATTAATAGCAATCCAGCCGGCGCCCATGAACAGCGTTGGGTTTTCTTTGCTTTGGATCAGTTTACTATAGGATTTCAAACCAAGATCGGTACCATCAGTAATCTTTTTACCTTCAAGCACTTGACGAGCCAATACGCACATGGCATAACCAGCTTCTGCCGGGTCCCAAAGAGTAATGAATGAAAGCGATCCATCTTTAATTAAAGAACGGCATTCGTTCGGCATACCAGTACCAACAACAAAGGTTTTGCCTTTCAGGCCCATTTCATTAATCGCACGAGCAATGCCTGGGGTATCCATCGAAGATGTACCGACAAAGCCTTTCACTTCAGGATGTGATTTCATGACTTCCTTCGCAACCTGATAGGCTTTTTCTGAATTATTTTCTGATTCTACGCGTTTGGGATTCGCAAGTAATTGTAAGCCGGGATATTTAGCTTGTTGCTGAGCAACAGCACCATTGGCCCATTCATTTTGCGAAGCATTGGTAAGATGAGCCACCATGGTTGTGTAAACACCTTGGCCCCCCATGGATTCTTGCAGTTTATCCATGATAAAAGCGCCATATCCAGCATTATTGAAAGCTTCTAAATCATAATCGACATTTTTACAGCTTGATCCTTCATGAGTAATAACAACAATCCCTTTATCACGAGCTTCTTTCAATACAGGATCGCAGGCTGCCGGATCAACTGGTACAACGCAAAGGGCATTGATTCCTTGATTGATAACATCTTGAATAACTTGAACTTGTTGGGCAGCATCGGTAGAAGCAGGTCCCTTTTGATAAGCATTGATTCCGGTATCAGCGGCATATTGTTTAACCCCCTGATCCATACGAGCAAACCAGCCATTAGAAGAGTCTTTTATAACAACGGCAATTTTCCAATCTTTCTTCTGGCCTTGTGTCGCAACATCTGTTGTCGTAACCACTTTTTGAACGGATGCCTTGGGTGCATCGGCTTTCTTACCACTGTCGCCACAGCCAGCCAAACCAGCGCAAAGAAGTAATCCTAACGCAACTGCTAAATACTTTTTCTTATTCATCAATAGTCCCTCCTTAATTTACATAACACCTTTTTGCAATATAATACAGCCATAGGGCTGACGTTCTCCCGTCGAAACAGTAACAAAGGCGGCTTTTCCTTTTTCATAAAACTCAAATCGATCGATAAACCCAACACAGGCTTCGCCCTTTGGTTCATTTTTCTTAACGGCTGCGATGAAATCATCCCAAACTTTCGGCCGTTCCATCGACCCTTTTAAATGATCCATAATGTCCATAATCATGACCGGATGCTCTACATACTCCACGTCAAGCGGCATAAGCTGCAGTACGGCATCGACCATCTCCGCCGCCCCGATCCCATCGGCATTAATTGTAATACCATTCTTCGCCATAGAAACTGCCGGATAAAAGTCATCAGCAATTACAATTTGATCACCATGTCCCATATCAGCCAATGCCTTTAACAGATCCGGACTAATGCATTTAGGAATTCCCTTTAGCATACTTTCCCTCCTATCTACTAATCGATGCTTGCCTGTTTAAGAAACGCTTCAACCTCCTCTCGCGTTGGCATCGCTGGAGTTGTGCCAATTTTCTGAACAGATAGGGCAGCAAGTGCACTGGCAAAGCGAGAAGCTTCCCACAAGTCTTTCCCCTCCGATAATGCTGTCAGGAGGCCACCATTGAATGCATCGCCTGCACCGGTAGTGTCGACTGCATCAACCTTAAATGCACTGATAATTTCTTCACGCCCATGATCAGAAACGAACACACCTCGTTCCCCTAATGTTATTAAAACGACTTCAACGCCCTTATTGTAAAATACCGCAGCAGCCTTTTTCGCTGCAGCCAAATCCTCTACAGGTACACCGGTCATCATTTCTGCTTCCACTTCATTCGGTGTTACCATATAGACCTTTGCTAAAAACTCATCACTGACTTGCTGATAAGGAGCTGTATTCAAAATGACTTTACAGCCACATTCATTGGCAATGTCAACGATGCGTTCATTGGCGTCCTGATTCACCTCCAACTGCAACAGCACATAAGCGCACTCCTTAAGCAGAGGTTTCAAATTATCAACGTCTTGTGCTGTTATGGTACTGCAGGCGCCAGGTACAATAATGATTTTATTCTGACTGGTTTGTTCATCCACCATAATAATGGCAGAACCTGTACCAACTTCCTGATTATAAAGTATGTATTCTTTGCTTAAGTTCAGCTCAGCCATGACACTAAGCGCAACATCAGCAAAAGCATCGTTTCCAACTTTCGTAATCATGGCCACGTCCGCTCCTGATTTATGAGCAGCAACGCCTTGATTAAACCCTTTGCCGCCAGCTCCCATCTTAAACATGGACCCCTTAACCGTTTCGCCGGGCTGCGGTAGATGTGCCGCTCTTGCCATAAGATCTACAACAAAACTTCCGAAAACTGCAACCTTTTTCCCCATGAAAAAGTCTCCCTTCTTTATCCAAGCTTGTGATTTATGATGTCATTTTGCCCGTATGTAACCGGTTACAAAAATGTGCATAGCAGTTTCTAGCCTCGCCATTTCTCTGACCCACGCAAAATCAGTTTTGTCGGCAAAAAGATTTCTTGCCGGCAAGGCACCTGGTTTGGATCATTCCTATCAAGCTCATCCAAACGTCTTGTTAAAAGTTCAATGGCATTCCAGCCCATGCTATATACATCACGATCTACAACGCTTAGACGAATGTTCATATATTTCAATATCTCCATATCATCAAAGCCGATCATTGAAATATCTTCCCCAAGTTTCAAGCCTTTTTCCGTAATATAATGAATACAGCCAAGCGAGGTCATATTATTTGATGAAAAAATTGCAGTCGGCGGCTGTGATTGCTCCATAAGACTTTTCATAAGCTCATAGGCTAATGGCTCATGAAAGTCTCCTTGCCGTACATAGCAACTTTCCGGCTTAACACCCCATTTTTCTAGAGCTGCTAAATAACCCAGCCAACGCTCATTTCCCGGACGAGAGTTCTCCGGTCCTTTTATTGTAGCAATGCGCCGATGGCCTTCTCGTAAAAGACAATCTACAGCAGCATAAGCCCCGTTAAAATCTTCGGAAAATACACCATTCAAACGACAATTTTTAAGAGCCCGGTCAATCAGAACAACGGGAACACCGGCTTTTTCAAATTCAAGTAACCGCTTGCAACTTTCCGTGTTATTCTCATCAATCGGAATCACAATAATACCACTTAACCGTTCCGCCTTAACAGAACGAAAAAACCGGTGCTCTTTCTCAACACTATCATCGGTTCCATAGAGAAAAATATTATAGCCATATTGTTCGGAAGCATTTGTTAGCCCACGCAAAAGTTGCGAAAAAAAAGGATTTTCAATATCGGGAATCAAAAATCCGATGTTCAAAGTATTACCCGTACTAAGGTTACGGGCTAAAGAATTGGGCGTATAGTTCATTGAGGCAATCACATTCAAAACTTTTTCTTTGGTCTCTTCACGCACATGAGGCTTATTATTAATAACCCTAGATACCGTTGCCGAGGAGACACCCGCTTTTTTGGCAATATCATATATATTAATACTCATTTTCAACATTCCTTCGCATTGTAACCGGTTTCAATTCCATTCTAACAGATTGTTTTGAATTGTCAATATATTGGTAACGTAATCCTCTACTTATCCGTACAATTTTCAAGGAAGTGACTACCTAAATAAAACCGTCTCCCTTGTTTCTTCCACGAAACTTCATCAAAAATGCAAAGTTCCTACAAATTGTTAAACTTTTTGTAGGAACTGTGCATCGACCTCATTCAACTAACAGAAAATCTACCCTGCCCTAAAATGGCATATTATTGCCAAGTGACTTGCAAAGGGTTTCTGGCTACCAACCGCTGATAGACATATTGTGGATATCCCACCATCATGCCGCTTGTCACTTTCATGTCTTGTGGCAGATTCAACAACTTAAGCAGCGGCTCATAACCAGAGGTAGCGCAGTATTCAAATAACCCTCCCCAACACGTTCCCAGCCCTAATGAGGCTGCAAAAAGCTGTAAATAGGCAAATGATAGATAAGTATTGTCCCTGCCGGTAGCAAAAAACTGTTTATCAGCGGTGGCGACAATCAAGCACGGAGCGCCGCGTAGGACAACGTCTTGCTGTTCTTTTCGGTATTGCTGGACCATCATTGCCAGGTGGGGAGCATACTTGGCCGCAGCCATTGCCGGGGTTTCTAGTTCATGTTCCGTCCAATCAATGATGACTGCCGAAATCTGCCGCAAGGTATCTTGATTATCCACTACATGATAAGCGACCCCTTGCGAATTGCAGGCCGTCGGCGCCATGCGGGCAATATCAAGAAGCTGGCTTATCATCTCACGTGACACACCTCTGGACTGATAATTGCGAACGGAACGGCGCGATCGAAGAAATTGCGCGGCTAGGCCTGAATCAAGCACTGTGTTTTCATCTAAACGATCCTGACTTTCTAATGGTGCATTCGTGTTATTCATGGCTCCCTGAGGACACACGGCCACACATTGACCGCAACCTACACAAAGATCCCGAATCGCCTGTGGTCCGCTGTCACCCATACCAATAACGCCTGGGCAAACGGCAGAGCAAATACCGCACTTTGTGCATTTTCCTTGATCGACACGAATAAAATCCATAGCCATTGTTTTAACCACCTCATGTTTTTTTGTTAATTATACATAAGGTTATATGACAACTGTATGTCATATTAAAACTACCGACTATAAATTTCTAAGGTTTGTTTCATTCGTTCTACTATGGCTAGTCTTACAGTTTTAGGTTCTAAAACCTCAACCAAATTGCCAAAGGACAAGATATATTCATAGATCCATTCGTTGTCAGGTAAGGCCACCTCTAAAGTGTAACTACCATCATCATTCTGGGTTATATAAGTGTCATCAAAGTAATCATATACCTTGTTCAGAGCTCTCGCTTGAAAACGGAGTTTTACAGGAACAAACGGCAGAGAGACTTCTTCTGTTACGGTCTCTGCCCCCGGCGTCTTCTTCGTCTCAAATGTTTCCGACAGTATTTCGAGCTTTTTCAGCCGAGATATTCGAAAGGTTCTATGCTCATGGCGCAACCGACAGTAGGCTTTCAAATACCATGCATTCTCCTTAAAAGTCAACTTTTCCGGTTCGACAAATCGATTACTTTTCTGGCCTTTGCTATTAACATACTGAAAGCCGATTACTTTTCTTTGCAGCAAAGCCTGCCGTATATCACTGAACTTATTTTTTTCGTTGGCCATACTTCCCCAAGGTGAGAAATCAACTTCAACCCACTCATGACTTGAAATATATTGGAACATTGCCCCCAACTTTTCCAATATCCTGTCTAACTCTGGGTATTGGGTCGCCTGCAACGTTCTTATCGCCAGCAACAAGCTCTCGCTTTCCTCAGGAGTAATGAGGGTACGGTTGATTGCGTAATTTTCTAGAAGATAAATGCCGCCTCCATTCCCTTTGTTCATATAAACCGGCACTCCGGCCGCGGAGAGAACATCTATATCACGGTAGATCGTCCTTGTTGATACACCAAATCGTTCGGCTAGTTCCTTGGCTGTAGCTGTTCCTTTATTAAGTAGTATCGTTGTTATTTCAAATAACCGATTCATCTTCATAATTATCACCTGAGATAATTATACCGTACTAATACGACATAATCATGTCATATTTAATATTATACAAGACCTTATGACTGCATTACCTTTTCCTTTTTCCACTCCGCAAAGGACCACACCAGCCTCTTATCTATACTATTTTGCACCGCGTTAGAGGTAATATGGTTCTTCTACGAATCGAAACAACAAAAACTGCCCTAGCAGCGACTTATGCTTCCAGATGATACTCAGCGCAAACAATAGATAGCTTGTCTACCTTTAATGAGTTTGCCACAGCATCGCATTTCGCCATGAACAAAAAGAATATATGCTCGCGATCAATTTCACTCAAGCTTTCATAATTTCCTTGCCCTTTAGCGATGATCGCATCAGCCTTATAAAAAATTTCTCTAAAAGCCGGACTCGTTTTTTCTATAACCGTACCAAGTGATCCATCGCCATTACTAATGACTTCGGCCACTTCTTGCATATGCACCATAGTTGCATCTTCCACGGTAACGTCATTGACAATCGGTTCCCCTCTAACGCCAAAATAAACTTTTAGGTTAGGAAATTCTGCCTGAATATATTCAATAAAAATTTTATCAATAACGATTTCGCCGCAATTGTCCCCTAAATAGAGAAGTGTTGTTGCCGTTTTTAATTTTTCGTATAATATTTTACTATCGTCAATAGGCATTGTTTGTGCATGAATCGCAGCTATTTTTTCCAGCAGCATTTTTTCATCAAAAGTATGACTTGCCGCAAAGTCGATCAAGTTCGCCGTAATAGCAATCTTTAATGCGGCATCAAATTTATCTTCCGATTGATCGATCAACTTGCGTATGCTATCAGCACTATTGAGAATTTCCTGATTGTAGTAACTTTTAATTTTTTTATAAGGATCGTTGTCATCAATATACTGAGTAATAATATCCCAAGTACCTTTAATCACTTCAGGATTAGATCTTTCATAATTCGTACCATGTAAATAACCAAGAGCATCACGCATAATTTCTTCTTTCTTAGCAGAGTCTAACTGAACAAAATCTGTGACTGTTAAAATTTGTTTTATATTGCATAGTATGCAATTCAGATTCAGTTTCATAATCGCGATTCTCCTTGTTTTAGCTAATACTTACCTACTATTTCCACCAATCAATCTTATAGGGAAAGACAAAATTAGCAGACCAACAGCCTGCTAATTTTGTCTTATACAATAAATTTCGTAGTACTGTTTGCTTGCAGCTCATCAAAATTCACTAGTAGCGAATTTGCAAAACGAAACTTTACTAATTAGCCGCTTGTAAAGCAGTAGTCAATTCAGCCACACTTGGAAACACATAATCAGGCTGGACTTCCGCTTGCGCCAAATCAGCCAGCTTAGTTTCGCCGCTTAATACGAGAATACCACAAATAGCAGCATTCTTTGCCAGTTTAATATCTGTATACAGCCGGTCTCCTACCATAGCCGTTTCTTCTCGTTTGCAATTGAGCTTAGCAACTAAAACATCAATGATTTCCCGATAAGGCTTCCCGATAATTTTGGCTTTTTTACCTGTGGAAGCATAAATCAATTCCAACATGGCTCCCGTATCAGGTAAATAGCCAGAGCGATCATCGGTCGGGCAGTTAATATCAGGATGAGTTGCTATAAGCGGTACGCCTTCCCTGATTAAATGACAAGCTTCCGTCAACTTGGCATAAGTAAGAGTTTGATCAAACCCTAAAACAACATAATCTGGGTTGTCAGCTGTCAAGATGAACTGTTGTGCGATAAATTCTTGTTCCAAATCAGGTGTACCTAGTAAAAAAATTCGCGCTTGTGGTTTAAGCTTTTTTAAATATAGCGCGGTCGCTTCACCAGAAGTCAATATTTGTTCAACAGTTGCTTCAATTCCTAAAGCCTGAAGTTTTGTAACATAAGATTGTTTATTTTTGGAAGAATTATTCGTTAAAAATAGATAGGGTCTGCAGCTCGCCTTTAAATACTGCAAAAACTCTATGGCGCCAGGCAACAGTTTTTTGCCTAAAAAAATGGTACCATCCATATCTAACGAAAAATATTTTAAGCGTTGTAACTTCTCAAAATTCTGCGACATTGTCTGTCGCCTCCTACTTTTTACAACCTTACGCGCAATAGCGCCAACAAACTATACGATTTCTTTCGGTTTGGCATTCCATACAAGCAGCGCTAACAGACAAGAAACAACAGCCGCGCCTACCCAGAACTCCCCTGCCAGTGTAAAGTCATAAATTTTTTCGCCGTTCACAATTGTCATATGGGAATTAATCAGATAGCCGCTAATCGCCTCCTGCATCGCTGCACCGGCATAACTTAACAGACCAATCATCCCCATTGCCGCGCCTGTTGCCCGTTTAGGAACAATATCAACGGCCATAAGACCACCTAGATAACAGACAAGAGCTCCCATTACCCAACCGTATAGGCTCAAGCTAAACATATCCATCGCAAAGCTTGGCGGAGCCCAGAGGAAAAGCATAACAGATATAACATATAAAATCCCATATATTAAGGCTGGCATATTCCGTTTGTGATTAAATAATTTATCGGAGACAAGACCGCAAGTCAAAGCGCCAAAGATCCCGGCAACCTGCATTACACCAAGGACACTACTAGCTCCCACCGTGGAATAGCCTTTTTCTGCGGTTAAGTAAACAATCCCCCAACTTTCAATGGCATAGCGTGTGATATAGCAGCAAAGGCTCGATAAGCCAAGAATCCATACTGCGGGATTTTTAACAACTTCCCATTGCAGCTGGCTTACCGTTTTAGTACTCTTTATCGCTTCTGGCTGTACTTCCCCTTTATATACTTCTACATTAGGCAACCCATTTGTTTCAGGACGGTCGTGCATGCAGAATAATATAGCGAAAGAACCTACCATACAAACAAGACCCGGAACGATAAAGCCCATTTGCCAGCTATACGTAGTAACAAGTACGGCTGTTACTACATAAGTGAAAGCGGCGCCAAGATTATGACTTGTGAACCAAATGCCGTAATAGGTACCGCGTTCTTTATTGGTAAACCACTGATTCAATGCAACAATGCAAGGTCCAGCGCCAAAGGACTGGAACCAGCCGTTGATGCCCCATAAAACCACAAGTGGTACGAAAGTATTGCAAAAGCCCATACCGACACTAGCGACAGATGACATAAATAGTCCGAAAGCAAAAAAACGTTTATTATTAAATCGATCCGCTAGAAAACTATTAGTAAATTTACCAAGACCATACGTAATGAACATCGCCGAGCCCATAAGCCCCAACTGCTGTGCATCTAGTATACCTAATGACATAAGCTGTTTTTTCACTACCGAAAAGTTAAGTCTCAATACATAAAATAAGCCATAGCCAATCGTAATCGAACCAAATACCTGCCAGCGCATCGTATTAAATTTCGATTTGATTTCTTTTGGATCCGTAAGCGGTGTTATATTTGCGCCCGTTTTAAAGAAGGTCCAAATAACATCAATGATTCCCATACCTTTTCACCCGATTCCTTCATTTTTTGTTTGGCTGGTAGCAGATACGTTCTGATTTCAAAGAAAACGTATCATTGCCTACCATTACGTCCATAGCAATCAACCTATTCCCCTCAGACACCTCCTCCTTGCTCTATATTTACACTTATCCATATCTGAATTATCACACAATTTTTGATGTTTTGTTATCAGAAAAACAAACGAAAAGCGCGTAGGAATAAATCCTACGCGCTTTTGACCGGAAACAAACTGGACATATACCACTATAAAGGCCGCTAACCATATCACAATAGAAACAATACTTTCTAGCAGGTACGAGTGTGAGATAAGACAAATGTTAAATCACTACAATCCCCATAAGTACCGCTATGAATAAAGAGACTATCCCTAAAAACCAAAGCCAAGGAGCAGCGACTTTAAAGAGCTCTTTAATCTCAATACCAGCTAAACCAATGGCCAAATAAGTAGTGGCCGCGTGTGGAGTTACAAGAACGCCATAGTTTTTGCCAATTAAAAGCGCTTTAGACAAATTGACAGGATCTATGCCGTATTCTTTGCCGACGCCAATAGCTAAAGGCAAGAGTCCAAAGAAGTAGGAATCTGTACCAAGAAGCATGCCAATCGGTACGGCAAATACTCCCAAAATCATATGAATATAAGGCCCTAACGCAGCCGGAATGATAGAAATCATAACTTTAGCCATAGCATCAATCATTTTAGTTCCTGACAGTACCCCCAAGAAGATACCGGATGAAAGCAAAATAGCTGCCATAGAAATAGAATCTCCAGCATGAGCCTTGATTCTAGCACCTTGTTCCTTGACATCTGGATAATTGATAACAAGGGCAAACGCCAAGCCTATCATAAAACAGAAATATGCTTGCCATTTAGTTAAAACTAATAACGCAATAGTGCCTATAGCAATGAGAGCATTAACCCAAATCAGTTTTGGACGTTTAAGGGCTTCCTTCTTGGCATCGACTTTAACTTCTTCATCCTTAATATCTAGATTGATATTTTGCCCAGCGCCCCGTCTTTTTTCGATAATCCCTAAAATTACGGCAAAAATAGTATTTACGATGATACCTACGATTTGAAGCGGGATCAAGGTATGCCATAATACGTTAGGGTCTGAGTGAGTTACAGCGGCAACCCTAGCAGTTGGGCCTCCCCACGGTACTAAGTTCATAATACTCATGGCCATACCGCAAAGCAAAAGCAGAATTACTGGCCGTATATTTAATCTTTTATAAACATTCAACATAGCAGGTACCGTAATGAGTAGGGTTACCGCCAACGATCCATCAAGATGAGCAACTGTAGCAATAAGAGAAGTAGCTACAGTTACAGCTATAACGTTATTACCTGCTTTTTTAACTAAGAAATTGACAAATGGGTCAAACAAACCTGCATCCATCAACACCCCAAAAAAGGTGATTGAGAATATAAATAAAATAGCGACACTTGAAGTAGTCATTATACCCTTTTGGGCATAAGTGGCAATATTATCAATTCCAAACCCGGCAATTAAAGCAGCTACCAGCGGAGTGGCCACAAAAATCGGAGTTGGAGTAACTTTGGACTGTAACAACATATAAACGATTACAGCAATCATTCCAAAACCTATCACTGCTAAAAAAGTAGAATCCATTATGTTTATTCCTCCTTTAATAATATAGCTTGCCGAAAGTTCATGGCAAAAAAGACTTAAAGAATACACTTCTATACCAGACCAAGATTACTGCTTGCCGATAATCGCCTCCTTTTTCTGAATTTTGTCAATATATTAGAATCATCATAATAGAACATTAATAAAAGCACAACTTTTTGTTCATTTTGTTCATTCAAAATTATTACTTCACACGTTATAACGAAACGAATCAAGAAATTACACGGAAACGGCAAAAAGTCTATTTATCCACTACTGGACAAATAGACTTTTCTTATTTTTCAAATTCGACCTATATGATTATATACAAACCGCCCGACTTTGTTACTGCTAGGCTGAAAATGCTTGGTCATCCGTCGCTTGCTCTATAACGGTAATCATCTCGCAAAATTTTTCAACAAGGCTGGGATCAAATTGAATACCTGCACATTTCTTCAGTTCAAGGAGGGCTTCACGACTCGAAATTGCCTGTCGATAAGGGCGGTCGCTTGTCATAGCATCGTAAGCATCTACAATTGCTAAGAGGCGGCATTCAATTGGTATCTGCTCTTCTTTAAGACCTAATGGGTATCCGCTACCATTCCACCACTCATGATGTTTTAAAATCCAATCTGCTATTGGCATTAGATCAGGAGCCGCTATAGCAATTCTGTGTCCAATTTCGACATGGCGCTGCATGATACGACGTTCTTCCTCGTCGAGAGGTCCCGGTTTCAAAAGAATATGATCAGGAATACCCACTTTACCAATATCGTGAAACTGGCCTAATAGGCGCAGATCTGCAAGATTTCGCTCAGGAATATTAATAGCTGTGGCTAATAAAACTATTTTATTCTGTAACCGGTCAGCATGTCCTCCGGTGCAGAAATCCCGCACTTCAAGCGCTTTCATTAAGGCCTTGACGATCGCACTACGTGTACTCTGCTTCCGATGAAGTTTTTCGCGGTACATCATATCATCAGCTTGTTTAAATAGCTGCAATAGACTTCCCGAAACGGGAAGACCGACTGCCGATCCTGTAGATATACTGAGTAGATTTTGGGGATCTTTTCGATTAGAAGTCTGAACAGCCAGCTTAATTTTTTGGCAAATCTCGTTTACTGTTGATAAAGTGGTATTTTTTATAATAATTACAAATTCATCGCCACCAATCCGAGCTACTACCGCACTTGGCGGTAAAGATTGCTGTAATGCCACAGTTGCTGCAACTAGTAATTGATCACCACGATCATGACCCAAAGTATCATTAATTAACTTTAAACCATCGACATCGCTAACAATCATACCAACCGGAGAAGTCTCTGTAGCTAAACGCTGAATTTCACTTTCAAAAAAAGCACGGTTATAGACTCCTGTAAGCGCATCATGAAGACTAAAATAGAGTAATCGTTCTTCAGCATATTTACGCTCCGTAATATCACTGAAACTACCGCGGATACCGAGAAAGTTTCCGCTCGCGTCAAAAACCTGGCGGCTCACATGGCTAACCCAATATGTTTGTCCAGTTTTTGCTGTAATATTAAATTCCGTTGGTTTATCGGAAATTTCCTGCGGATGTCCACGAAATAGTCTGTCAAGTAGAACAGGCGAGGCATAAAATTCCTCATCCCGATAGCCTGTAAGCCGTTCACAGTTGGGAGAAATATATAGTATTTGTCCCTCATACTGCGCCAGTAAGCATGGGTCTTCTAAAGCTTCTTTTACTCTATCAATATGAGTTTTTTCTGATAAAGCACCAACTGGACAAGCA
>URQW01000031.1 GCA_900550105.1 uncultured Pelosinus sp. | reverse complement strand
CACAAGCAACAGAAGAAGTTTTTGGTAAACCGTCTGTATCAACTGATGGTGAAAAACCTGTCCGTAAAAAGAAGGAAAAAGGCAAACCAAGCTCATATAGTAAAAAGTCTGGTAAGAAAACCTCTACAAAAGCAGAGGCTAAACCAGAAAAAGTAAAGAAAAAAGCGAAAAAACAAAACCAAAATCTAGGCTTGATGCAACTGCCTTAACTTTTTCAACTCCCGCCACAAAAAGAAGCCTGTTAACAAGGAGGAAGCAAAATCAGCCGTAGGACTGGCCAACCAAACGCCCGTAAGACCCCAAAAAGAAGGCAGAATAAATAGCAGCGGAATTAAAATGATAACCTGCCGCGATAAACTAAACAAAATAGCATATTTTGCCCGTCCCACAGCTTGAAAATAATTAGCGCCCACGATTTGGAACCCCACTACAGGCAACATCGATAAAGATAGACGAATTCCCCAGGAACCAATGGCAATAAGCTCTTCATTGTCATTAAATAGACGAATAATCTCGCGATCGAATATCTGTACAATGAGAAACCCGCCGATACAAAGGGCCGTAGCGGCAAAAACGGCTTTATGCAGCGCTTCAGTCACCCGATCATATTGTTTTGCTCCGTAATTAAAGCCAATAATAGGCTGTACGCCCTGCTGAATGCCAAATACAGGCATCAAAATAAGCAGGACGATTCGATTGATAACCCCCATAGCTGCCACAGCTAAATCACCGCCATGGGCTAACAATGCCGCATTGGAAAACAGCGTAATGGCACTAGCGCCAATCTGCATCAAAAAAGGAGACAGTCCAATAGAGAAAATCCCAGAGAGAATTGATTTACGCAAAATAAGATTATGCCAGCGAAACTTCAAAGTACTTTTTCCCCCGAAGAAATAAGCCAAAACCCACAGGGAAGCGACAAATTGCGAACAAACAGTGGCCGCAGCTGAACCAGCGATTCCCCAGTGAAACTGAAAAATAAATAGAGGATTTAATATCATATTTAAACTTGCTGAAATCACCATGGTCATCATGGCTATTTTCGGATGACCTTCCGCTCTGATTAGATTATTTAAGCCAAAACTTAAAAACATAAAAATCGTCCCGCTCACAATAATCCGCGAAAATTCCCGAGCATAAGGCAGAACATCAGGGCCAGCCCCAGCAAAAATCAACAGGGGATCAAGCCAAAAAAGCGTAAGCGGGGTAAGTATAACTGCTAGTAGCAACGCCATTGATAAGGCGTTTCCCATAATTGCTTCCGCTTCTGTAGGCTTTCCTTCTCCCAATTTAATCGACACAAGCGAGGTAGCCCCCACCCCGACGAGCATACCAAACGCCATAAAGATAATCATAATAGGAAAGGCAATAGTAACAGCCGTCAAACCGATCTCGCCTACGCCGTTGCCCACAAAGATACTATCCACCACATTATATAATGCATTAATAATCATACCGGCCATTGCCGGTAGAGAAAACTGCCATAAGAGCTTGCCGATTTCCTCAGTACCAAGCAGCTTAGACCGTTCTTGTTCCATAAGCCCTCCTCGAAACACCTTATCGAAAACTTCTTGTTTCATTATGCCCGGGCACTTTTACCGTCATACAAAAAGGGCACTCCCCGCAGGGAATGCCAATATAGAAAGATCACTGAACCACGAGGGAAAAACCAATTAAGCCTTTAGCCGCTCTAAAATCACTCTAGCCACATGAACGCCGCTAGCGCTGGCTTGGGAAAGGCCGCGCGTTACGCCGGCGCCATCGCCAATGGCAAAGAAGTCGGGAATTTCTGTTTCCAACTCTTTTGTCAAGGCAAGGCGTGAGCTGTAAAACTTCACTTCAACACCATATAAAAGCGTATCATCATTGGCCATACCTGGTGCAATTTCGTCCAGCGCATAAATCATTTCGATAATATTATCTAGATGACGTTTAGGCAAAACAAGACTCAAATCACCTGGCGTCGCCTGCAAAGTAGGCTTTACAAAGCTCTTTTCCAAACGATGGCTATTGGTACGCCGTCCTTTGATTAAATCGCCAAAACGCTGCACAAGCACGCCGCCGCCCAGCATGTTGGAAAAAGACGCAATTCTTTTACCATATTGCAAGGGCTCGTTAAAAGGTTTCGTAAAAGTATTGCTCACAAGCAGAGCAAAGTTCGTGTTTTTACTGTGCAGTTTTTCATCGCGAAAGCTATGACCGTTCACAGTAACAATCCCGTCAGTATTTTCTGCTACGACATAGCCTTTGGGATTCATGCAGAAAGTACGAACAAGATCGCCATATTGCTTCGTCCGATAGACAAGCTTTGCTTCATAAACCTCATCGGTAATATGCTCAAAAACCTGTGCGGGAATTTCGACGCGAACGCCTACATCCACTTGGTTATTGTGCAACGATAAATTGAGTTCGCGACACTGATGACTAAACCATTCCGAGCCAGCTCGACCAGGAGCCGCAATCAAATAATCACAGCAAACTACTTCCTGCTTTTCACCCACTAGAAGTTTAAAGCCTTTTTCCTGGGGTTGAATCGATTCAACGCGCGTCTTAAACCGCATAGTAATTTTTTCTTTAAGAAAATCAAAAATACCTTCTAAAATCTTCAAGTTATTCTCTGTTCCCAAATGCCGCACGCGCGCTTCCAGCAGATGCAGATCTTTCTGCAAAGCCAAGCGACCAATGGAACTGCTTTGCGTACTAAACATTTCCGCTGGAGCGCCATAACCGGAATTAATCTGGTCGACATATTCGATGAGATCCATAACCTGACTCTCTGGCAAATATTCATGAAGCCAGCCGCCAAACTGAGTCGTAAAATTATATTTACCATCAGAGAAAGCACCGGCTCCGCCAAAACCGCGCATAATACCGCACGGCGTACAGCGAATACAGCTTTCCACTTTTTTCTCGGCAATAGGGCAGCGTCGCGAATAAATATCATTGCCTTCTTCAATCAATACAATCTTTAAATCCGGCTGTTTTGTAATCATCTCATAGGCGGCAAAAATCGCGGAAGGTCCGCCGCCGATAATACCAACTTGAAACGAATTTTGTTCTTGAGCCATTCAAGCGTCACCTCTTTACTAAAATACCCTGGATCACTTATTACAGGCCAAACAGATAGATTATACTCTGTAAAACATATTTTGTATAGAGGTATTTTAAATTTTTATTTTTATTTTTACTTTGCTAATTTTTGCATTAAGTAAGCCATGTTGCGACCAAGCACTTTCATATTTTCCATGGCTTCTTGATCTTGTTCCACTTCTCCAATATCCCGACCATAAGCAAAATTCCAATAATTGGCGCCTACTAAAAACATTTCCGAAATATGAAGGAAATGCTGCATCGTATCAAAAGCATGCAGCGCGCCACCGCGCCTTACAGCTACAACTGCCGCTCCCGCCTTATGTTTCAAGAGACCGCCATTCGCCCAACTCACAAAACCTACGCGATCAATAAACGCCTTCATATCTGAGGTAACATCAGCAAAGTAGGTTGGTGATCCCAAAATAATACCATCAGCAGCCATCATCTTTTGCAGGGAAATATTTACTATATCCTCCGTAATCACGCACTTTTGATCACGCGAATTTACGCAGCCATAGCAAGCCATACAGCCTTGAATCCCTTCACCGCCCAGTTGAAGCATCTCTGTTTCAATACCCGCTTGCTGCAGCTCAGCGAACACTTTATTCAGCAAAATTGCCGTATTACCATTTCTTCTTGCGCTACCATTAATACCGAGAACTTTCATATTCTTTCCCCTCCTTATATTTAGCAAGATAGGCCGAAGCAGAATACTGCCCGGCCTATCGAAGTTACTTCACGAAACGCTGCATCGTAAAAATTCTACTGAGCCAACGTTTTCGGTTCTAGATTCTTTTTCTTACGCAAACCAAATTTTTCAATAACCACAAACAACACAGGAACAATGAAAATCCCAAACATTGTTGCGGTAACCATGCCCCCGACTACAGCCGTTCCCATAGCAATACGAGCAGCTGAGCCAGCCCCAGCAGCGATTGCCAACGGAATCGAACCGAGAATAAAGGCAAAGGAAGTCATAATGATCGGGCGCAACCGCAGTTTCGCCGCCTCAATAGCGGCTTGCACTGGTTCCATACCATGATCTGTCCGCATCTTGGCAAATTCAACAATCAAGATTGCATTTTTCGCGGCAAGACCGATTAGTACGACAAGACCAATCTGCATATACACATTCAGTTCCAAATGGCGCGCATAAGTTAAGAGCATCGCGCCGAACAAGCCTGTAGGAACTGATAAGATAACGGCAAAAGGAATCCGCCAGCTTTCGTAGAGAGCCGCTAAGCACAGAAATACGAAAACTAAAGCAAAACCAAAGATAATGGGAGCTCGACCGCCAGAAAGTTTTTCTTCGCGGCTTTGATCGGCCCATTCATAGGCGTAAGTAGATGGCAAAACTTCTTTTGCTACAGATTCCAGAGCATCCATGGCCTGACCGCTACTATACCCCTGCGCCGGGCTCGCATTAATCTGAATCGCTCTAAAACCATTAAATCGTTTTAACGAAGTAGGCGCTGACGTTTCCACTGGCTTAATGAGCGTATTCAACGGAACCATCGTACCAGAATTGCTGCGAACAAAGAGGAAACGCATATCATTTACATCAGAACGGAATTGCGGTTCTGCCTGCATAACTACTTTATAGATACGGCCGAAGTCATTAAAATCATTGACCTGCCAGCCACCTAAAAAGGCTTGCAGCGCCTGATAAACATCAGGCAAAGCAACTCCGAGCTTCTCGGCTTTATCACGGTCTACCTCAAATTGATACCCCGGTGTATTTGCCTGGAAACTCGAGTTGATCATGGCAAATTCTGGACGTTTTCGGGCAGCAGCCACAAACTGCTTAGAAATAGCATCCATATCGGCAACTGTTCCGCCGCCTTTATCTTCAATCATCATGGTTACGCCACCAACAGAACCAATCCCAGGCAGTGTCGGTACGTTCAGGGTGATCGCACTTGCTTCAGGAATATTCGCTGTCAGACGGAATACATCGCGAATTTTGGCATCAACGCTGAGCGCCGCAGTCGGTCGATCTGACCAAGGCTTTAACGCTGTAATTAAGAGAGCTGCATTTGGTTTTGGCGCCCCAGCCAAAATGTCATACCCAGTAATCGCCAGCGTTGTTTCAACACCTGGCATTTCGCGGATTTGCGCAGCAATATCTTCCGCCACTTTACGCGTACGATTGGGATTCGCTGCTTCTGGCAAAGTGATAGCAGAAAACATAAATCCCTGGTCTTCACTTGGTACAAAAGAAGATGGCAGATTCTTAAAGATACCGCCAGACAATACCACAAGAACAAGCAAGCAAATGATCGTAATGGCCGAACGGCGAATCGCTTTTTGCACGCCCGCCGAATAACGTTCGACTAAACGGTCAAAGCCATGATTAAACCCAGCAAAGAAACGACCTAAAACGCCAGGATGGCCCTCTTCCACATGAGGCTTTAATAACATTACACATAAAGCAGGTGTTAGCGACAGCGCCACAATGGCAGAAAGAGCCATTGAAACAGCAATCGTAATGGCAAACTGCTTGTAGAGAACACCAACGGTGCCCCCGAAAAAAGCGACAGGGATAAATACGGAAGCCAGTACAGCTGCAATCGCCACAACTGGCCCGGAAACTTCACTCATCGCCTGTACTGTAGCGTCATAAGGCGACATTTTTGAGTTGCGCATATGGTGCTCAACTGCTTCCACAACAACAATGGCATCATCGACAACAAGGCCGATAGCCAAAACCATTGCAAACAGCGTTAGTGTGTTAATCGTAAACCCGAGCAACACGAAAGAAGCAAATGTACCAATTAATGATACCGGTACTGCCAAGAGCGGTATCAATGTAGCCCGCCAAGTCTGTAAGAACAAGAAGACAATAATCATAACAAGCAGCAACGCTTCCACAAAGGTGATCGCCACTTCATGCAGTGATTCGCGAACAAATCGCGTATTATCTACAACGATTTTATATTCCATACCAGCAGGGAATTTCTTCGAAGCCTCTTCAATAACTTGTTTGGCTGCCGAAACGGTATCAAGTGCATTCGCATCTGGTGTTAACTGCACGGCAAAAGTAACGGAATCGCGTCCTTTCAGGTCACTGCTGAAGGAATAATCTTTGCCTCCCAGCTCGACTCTGGCCACATCGCCAATCCGCACAAAGGATCCGTCAGGCTGCGCCCGAACAACAATATTGGCAAACTCTTCAGGATCTACCAAGCGGCCTTTTACATTGACCGTATATTGAAAGTCCTGATTCGGACCTGTCGGTCTTTGGCCAATTTTACCAGCTGGCGCTTGCACATTCTGCGCCTGAATCGCCGCTCCAATATCATTCACGGTAATACCAAGCTGCGCTAGTTTATCAGGACGAACCCAAATACGCATAGCGTAATCGCTACCGTACTCGTTCACATTACTAACGCCTTTAACACGCTTCAAGGCGTCGACGATATTGATACTGCCGTAGTTTTTCAAAAAGACATTGTCATAATCGCCATTAGGCGCCCACAAAGAAAAATACATAACTGTATCAGGCGCCTGTTTTTTCGTTACAAGACCAGCGTTTAAAACATCATTAGGCAACTGTGAGTTAGCCCAGCCAACCTGATTTTGCGTCTGCATAGCTGCCAAATCGCCGTCTTTTTCTAGCTCAAACTTTACATTGAGCGTATATGTACCATTGTCAGTACTGGTAGACTGCAGTGAAACAGCACCTTCAACGCCGTTTACCTGCTGTTCAATAACCTGAGCCACTGACTGCTCTACCGTTTGGGCGTTTGCACCATTGTAACTGCCGCTAACAGTAACCTGCGGCGGCGTAATTTGCGGATACTGCCCTACAGGCAGACTATACATGGAGATTGACCCGGCCAATACGATAATAATGGAGATAACAATCGCAAATATTGGGCGATTAATAAAAAACTTGGCCATGAAACCCCCTCCTACTTGGCATCCGGTGCATTAAAAGCATCCGGAGCAACCATTTCTATATTTAGCGTAGCTCCTGGCTGCGTTTTATTTGCACCTTCTACAACCACAATATCTTGTGCATTCAAACCGCTATCGACAATCTGGAAATTCCCAACAACGGGTCCTAGCGTAACTGGTCGATTTTCCGCTTTATCGCCATCGACAACAACAGTCACAAAGTTCTTACCTAAAATCTGTTGTATCGCCCGTTTCGGAATCAAAATAGCGCCTTGACGCGTTTCACCAGTAGATAAAATCCGAGCAAACATGCCAGGAACTAATAACCCCTGGGGATTATCAAACGTCGCCTTAATCGAAAGTGTGCCTGTCTGCTGCGTTAAGGCACGATCAATCTGATCGACTCGTCCCATATAAGGGTAAGCCGTACCATCACTTAAAACAAGACGAAGCTGTTGGGCCCAAGAACTAGCCGTATCGCTTTTTCCCTGCTGAGCAAATCGCAAGTACTCATTTTCACTCATTTTAAAGACAACTTTTACAGGGCCGCTCGATGAAATCGTACCTAAACTCGTCGAACCAGCTGTTACAAAGTTGCCAACACTCAGATCTGTCAAATCAATTTTCCCATCAATCGGGGATACGACGATGGTATCATTTAAATCATTTTGCGACTGCTGTACTTTAGCGCTATTGGCTTCGACAAGAGCCTCATTCTGCTGCTCTGCCGCTACAGCATTATCATAAACTTGTTGCGCTACAGCATTTTGTTCAATCAGAGTCCGATAACGCGCTGTATCACGCCGTGAATTACTAAGCGTTGCTTGCGACTGAGCTAGCTGTGCCTGACTGTTCAATAAATTTGTTTCATACTGACGGCTGTCAATTCGAAATAAAGGCTGCCCCTTATGAACCATTGCACCGCCCTGGACCATTTTTTCCAAGATACGACCTGTTACATTAGCCCGAATATCGACCTGATCTTTTGCTTCCACTTGACCGATATACTCATAAGAAATCGGCGTATCTTTTTGCTGAACCTGCATTGCCTTTACGGCAACAGCCTGTGGCGGCCTTGCTGCTTGCTGACTGCCGCAGCCGGTTGCCAATAGCAAAGAAGCGATGGCGGCCAAGCCTATTACTTGCTTACTAAGTCGGCCATAAGATTTTCCCATCCACATCTGTAATCTCTCCTCCTTTTAGGCAAACATGCCCATTCACACTGTTACTCTTCTATTTGTGACGGCTTTATTCTTTCCCGGCGCAAAGAACTCCGTTCATAAGAATATCACCGATACAATCTGTGGCTTCTTTTAGCGATATATTGTGCTCCGTTAAAAAAGGATACTCAATAATTTCCTCCATAGTGCCGCGTATCATCCGCTGCAAAATAGGAAGATAGACAGGCCGAAACTCCCCCTGGTCAATGCCTTCTTTAAGCATGGCTTCTAGAGTCATCCATTCTTCATCAAAAAAACGATCAATTTTTTCCTTTTCCTGTGGCATAAACCGCTTAATATCCGAAGCGACACGCCCTTTGGTGGCCGTACAAACTTGTGGCACAATGAACAGACTTTGCCGCAGTTTTTCAACAAATGATAAATGGGGATTGCTTACAACTTCACGACGGGCACGGCGAATTTCGTTCAGATGTTCATCGACAATCGCACCAATCAACGCCTCCTTCGAAGCAAAATGTTCATAAAGTGAACGTTTGCTAACACCAAGCTGTCTGGCAAGATCATGCATCGTAAACTTAACACCATGTTGTTCCATTGCCTCTCTGGCTGCTGTCATGATTCTTTGTCGCATTGTCTCCCCCCTTTATGTTAAAAATAAACGCACGGTACTCTATTTGTTTTTTGCGTACCATCCTCTCATAATACACTACTCTTCTTCACCTGTCAATATTTTCTAATTGTCATACAATTCTTATCTAGTAAAACGAAAGGAAGCTTTCCGAGAATCTTTTTCGACAAAATTTTTATAGTTCCTGCTTTACTCCAAAGATGATTTTTAGATACAAACACATACTTAGCTCAAGCAAGGATAAGCTAACCAAAAGCTATTGTGATTACAGCTTATTTATTGTATAATCTTACTATACCCTACCGGGGTATAGTAAGATTAAGGAGCGTTAAACTATGTTAACAGAGTTAGAGAAACAAACGATCAAACCGCGCTTAAAAAAAATAGCTGGTCAAATTAACGGGATTGAAAAAATGGTTGATGAAGGACGCTACTGCATTGATGTTTTGCAACAGCTTATGGCTGCCAGAGCGGCTCTCAATAAAGTATCGCTGCTAATTCTTGACAGTCATGCCAAAAGTTGCGTTGTAAAAGCAATCCAAGAAGATCATGGTGAGGAAAGCATCAATGAACTTATGACTGTAATAAAACAGTTCACAAAATAAATGTCTCAATAAATTTTCTTTGAAAGGATGTGGCAACATGCCTGAAATACCAGCAAAAAAAATAGAACTTTCTATTACGGGAATGCACTGCGCCGCCTGTTCTACCCGCATTGAGAAAGTAGTTTCTCGTCTGCCTGGCGTTGCTCAGGCGACTGTCAATCTCGTTGCTGAAAAAGCAACGATCGAATATGATGAAAATCAAATTTCTTTGGAAACCATCCAAGCGAAAATCGAAAAGCTCGGTTTTGGTTCTCATTTGAACCACCCCTCCGCTCCGGCTAAAGAAACGGAAGCAATCCGCCGGCAAGAAACCCGTAAAGAAACCTTGCGCCTACTCTTTGCAGCTGTTCTCTCTTTCCCCTTACTGTTTGCGATGCTGCTGCACAGTCTTTCGATCGAAAGTACGTTAGGCCATCTTTTAAAAAATCCTTACTTTCAACTCGCCTTAGCGACACCAGTTCAGTTTATTGCTGGCTGGCCCTTCTACCGCGGCGCCTTTAGCGCCTTAAGGAGTGGCGGCGCTAACATGGATGTCCTAGTGGCGCTCGGAACTTCAGCCGCCTATTTTTTCAGCTTGGCAAATGTGTTAAACGGCTCACCTGACCTCTATTTCGAAACATCGGCAATTTTAATTACACTTATATTGGTAGGAAAACGACTCGAAGCGCGCGCGAAAGGGCGTACATCAGAAGCCATTAAAAGTCTGATTAACTTGCAACCTAAAACAGCGAGACGCCTGCAAGACGGCAAAGAAGAGGAGGTTCCCGTGGAAGTCATCCTTCCCGGCGATCGTCTATTAGTTCGTCCTGGCGAAAAAATCCCTGTTGACGGCAAGATTCTCAAAGGAACCTCTGCCATTGATGAATCCATGCTGACAGGTGAAAGTCTGCCTGTGGACAAAGGCCCTGGCGATTTTGTCACTGGCGCCACTTTAAATAAACTGGGCGCTTTTGAAATAGAAGCTACTAAAGTCGGCAAAGATACTGTTCTGGCCCAAATCGTCCGCATCGTCGAAGAAGCGCAGGGATCAAAAGCGCCGATTCAACGCTTTGCTGACACAATTTCAGCCTATTTTGTGCCTGCCATTGTGGCATTATCCTGCCTCACTTTTACCTTATGGTATTTGTGGCTGCTACCAGGAAACTTCACGGAAGCCCTTACTCATTTCACCGCTGTTCTCGTCATAGCTTGTCCCTGTGCCTTAGGGCTTGCTACACCAACATCAATTATGGTCGGCACAGGCAAAGGCGCGGAAAAAGGAATTCTGATTAAAAACGCAGCTACTTTAGAAACAGCTCACAAAATTACCGATCTAATTCTCGATAAAACGGGAACGATTACCGAGGGAAAACCTCGGGTGACTGATCTGATCCCTTATAGTAATCTAACTCCTCAAGAGTTACTTGCGCTAGCAGCAAGCGCCGAAAGGAATTCAGAACACCCGCTCGCAGCAGCGATTGTCGCCTATAGTGAAGAACAACAAACACCCGCTCTGACTGTCGATACATTCACCGCTCTGCCAGGTCGCGGCATTGAAGCAGTTTTCGCCGAAAAAAAATATTTTGTTGGAAATCGCTTATTATTAACAGAGCGTCAAATTTCCTACGAAACCGCTACAACCGAAATTACCAGACTCGAAGCTTCTGGTAAAACAGTAATGCTGCTTGCTGATGAAACAGAACTCTTGGGACTCATTGCAGTTGCTGACACGATCAAGGAACATTCCTTGACCGCGATCACGGCTTTAAAACAATTAGGAATTACCTTATGGATGATTACTGGTGATAACGAGCGAACAGCAGCAGCCATTGGTCAGGAAGTCGGCATTGAGACTGATCATATTCTAGCCGAAGTACTACCTGAGCATAAGGCCCAGGCAGTGGCCCAGTTAAAGTCAGCAGGAAAAACTGTCGCTATGGTAGGCGACGGCATCAATGACGCTCCGGCCCTGGCTATTGCTGATATCGGTTTTGCCATGGGAACAGGAACTGATGTAGCAATTGAAGCAGCCGATATTACATTAATGAATGGTGATCTTCGCACTTTGCCTGCCGCTATTCGTCTCAGCCTGGGAACGATGCGCAATATTAAACAAAATCTCTTCTGGGCTCTCTTTTATAATCTGCTAGGCGTCCCGATAGCGGCTGCTGGCTACTTATCCCCCATACTAGCAGGCGCTGCTATGGCTTGTAGTTCAGTCTCAGTTGTAACAAATGCACTACGGCTAAAAAAGTTTGATCCGTTTAAAACGTAAAGTTCCGATTTTGTTCACACTTTCTCCATACTTTTGCCGTAAAGTTTTTCTATAATAAAAGCAGAAGGAAAATTAAACATAAGGAGTGATTCTCTTGAAAAAATTAACTACCTATGCTTTCGTCGGTCTCTTTGTTCTCGGCATCGCCGGCGCCGCTTTTGCTGCCGCACCGACAGATCAGCCAGGCCCTGGACCGGGAAATTTCATGTGTCCCTTTTTTACGCACCGTGATACTCTGACGGATGAACAAAAACAAGCCTTCACCTCCTTTCATCAAAAAATGATTGAAAATCGCAAAGAACTCATTCAGCAACAAGTGGGCTGGGGCTGGATTACTCAAGCTCAAGCTGATGCTGAAGTACAGCGTCTCGATAGCTGGAGCAAACAAGGCTTTGATCCGTCCGCCATGGGACCTGGCATGATGGGTCCTGGTCATCACGGCGGTATGAGAGGACCTGGCATGGGCGGCCACGGCATGATGGACGGCGCTAATTGCGCTCCGGTCGCTCCGCCAGCGTCTAATCAATAAACACAGCCATTACAAACAGAGATTACAAAAACGGACCTCTTGTATAACGAGGTCCGTTTTCTTTACGAAAAAAAGTATGCTATGCTAAAAGAAATACATTTTCGGGCGGTGATTTTCTATGCAGCAGCCTACGATTCTTCTCGTTGACGATGAACCGTCGATTCGCGAACTTCTGTCTCTCTACTTTACTAAAGAAGGTTTTACAGTAGCCGAAGCTAGTGACGGCGCTGAAGCCTTACTTGTTTTCCAACAGATTCAGCCGCATATTGTAATCTTAGATATTATGATGCCAGTGCTTGACGGTCTGGCTGTCTGTCAACAACTCCGTAAGATTAGCGATACGCCGATTATTCTGCTCACTTCAAAAACGGAAGATGAAGATCGAATTTTAGGTCTCGACATCGGCGCTGATGATTATGTAACCAAGCCTTTTAATCCGCGAGAAATTGTCGCAAGAGTCAAAGCCGTTCTCCGCCGGACGGCAGCACCGCCGCCTACTAGCGGCGAAATCTTAACCCTGCCAAATCTGACCATAAATCTCGCGGAACATAAGGTAACAGCCTTTGATGAAGAAATTGCTTTTGCCAATAAAGAATTGGAACTTTTATGGCATCTTGCCTCACATCAAGGAAAAGTTTTTTCCCGCGAGCAGCTCTTAGAAATTGTGTGGGACTATACCTATTGCGGCGATACCCGTACCGTAGATACCCATGTAAAACGCATCCGCAAAAAGCTTATGGTCAAAGACAATCTCCCCTGGGATATTAAAACAGTCTGGGGCATTGGCTATAAATTTGAGGTAAAACAATGAAAATTTCGCTACAACACAAATTAATGGGCGCCTTCATTGCTGCCGTTCTTCTGCTACTTGTTAGTATCGCCGTTGGTTTACCGCCGTTAATCCGCACTTATTTTATTACAAGCAAAGAACATGAACTAATGACAAAAGGCAAAGAACTTGTTCAAATTGTTAACGACTATTACGATGGGCAATTAACACAGCGTCAGCTGTACCTCTTTGTCAACCATATTGACAGTTTTCTCGATTCTCGCGTCTGGATTATTGATAAAGACCTAAAACTCATTACCGTTTCCGAAGAACAAGCGCCTGATACGCCAGCTCCCAACCGCCGTCCGATCCGCGAAAGTCCTATGCATCATTTCATGAACCCTTCCATGCGGCCCGATATGATGGGGCCGATGATGGCGGAGCATCACAACCGCCGCGGTCCGCTAAATCAACATCAGCCATTACCGCCACAAACGCCAGCGCCGATGCCACAGTTATCACCACAGACAACACCAGAGCCGCCCGCTGCCTTTAAGCCAACTGATGCCCCCTTATCGCTGTCAGATATCACCGGAATGGACAATATTATCAAGTTGATTCAAGACCATAGCGGTGAAACTTGGTCAATCTCCTATTATCATCCTTATTATGAAGAAAATATGCTCATGGTAGGCATTCCTCTGATCAAAAGTGACGGAACTGTAAATGGCACTGTCCTGATTCATACTCCCCTTGCGGATATTGATTTTTTCTTAAAGCATATTTATCTTTATTTACTGCTGACAGCCCTCGTGGCCTGCCTGTTAGCTTTACTGTTGGCTAATTTTCTATCGCTACAAATTATTCGTCCGCTCAAAGCCATGCGATCTACTGCCGCAGCCATGGCCGCAGGCAATTATAATTCTAAAATTACCAACCTGCCGCGTGATGAAGTAGGCGATCTAGGAAAATCCTTGAATTCTTTAAGTCAAGCCCTCAGTGCCTCCTTAGATCAACTGGCCAAAATGGACCGAGTCCGCCGTGATTTTGTGGCAAATATCTCTCATGAACTACGCACGCCTTTGACAATTATCCGCGGTTATAATGAAGCGCTCCTTGATGGCACAGTAACAGATCCATCGCTAATCACCCGCTACCAACAACTCATTCGCAGCGAGACGACTCGGCTCGAAAAGTTAATCGCCGAGCTGCTTGATTTAAGTCGCCTGCAATCAGAAGAAATTAGCTGGACACCAGAACCAGTAAATATCGGCGAAGTCGCCGTCAATGTTCTGTTTCTCCTGGAACAACAGGCCGCACAAAAAAATGTAAAACTGATCAGTGCCATCGCCCCGGATTTACCGCTTATTTTAGCAGAAGGAGATCGTTTGACTCAGCTTATTTTGATCCTCTTGGATAATGCTGTAAAATACTCACCGCCAGAAAGCGAAATCTCCCTAGAAGTATTTACCGCAGCAAACACAGTCTGTCTCAAAATATCTGATCAAGGTCACGGGATTGCCCCAGCTGATCTTCCCTACATCTGGGACCGATTTTATAAAGGCGATAAAAGCCGAACCCGCTCAGGTGCTTCCGGCGGCACTGGCTTAGGACTTGCCATTGCGAAAGCCATATTAGACCGTCATGGGGCTACAGCTGAAATCAGCAGTGAAATAGGCCATGGCACCACTTTCACGATTTACTTTCCGAAAAAATAGGCTGTCTCATGGTGAGACAGCCTATCACCTTTTACAGCGCCCTTGATGCGAACAATAGCGACAATAAAAAGCATCACATTTTTTCTCTGGTTTTATTTTTCCTGCCCGAATCGCACTATAACGCTTAACAAGCTGTAGAATTTCCTTTTCTGAATAAAGCTTTATCGTTTCTTTTCTACCATTCGCAAAGTGGATAAAACCATAATCAGCTACAGGCATCTTCTGATTTTTCTTGAGCAGCAAGCGATACACAGACAACTGAATTTTATCAGAAGGATAGACCTTGCAAGAACTGCGGCTTTTATAGTCACCGACGATCAGCTTATTGCGAGAGCGCCATACTACATCGGGCGCACCACATAGCGGCACTGGATCAACGATTTCCATATACCATTCGGTGCGGTACAACACTAGCTTTGCCGCTGACCTATGCCAAAAATACCAGACCGCGAGAAACACGGCACCAATTACTAAACCTAGACCATCCATAAATCAACCTCGTTCTAAGAATTCCCTAGCCCTAGCCAACGGCAAAAACCACGCCATAGCCGAGCTAAAAAACTACTGTTTCTGCCAGTAATACGGTCAGCAAAAGCTTGATGAGCCTGATTGCCGCGGCGGATTTGTTCTTTGGTATATTTATGATCGTCGCCATAACAACAATCATAATAAAGCTGTTGTTCACACTTTCCCATTTTCGCTAATTCCGTAGCCGATAAAAAAGACGGTCTCACAGTCTCCCCCCTTTTCATCTTACTTATTTACAATTTTACCAATGTTTTTAAGGGAAATCGAAATTGTCCCGTCAGGATTATTAATAAACTCAATAAACTCTTTGCTATCAAAATAATCCACAGGAAAGGACAATTCAATCCCCGTATCTGTCTTAATTTTATGATTGCGTCCTTTTTTTACGGTAAATTCCTTATCAAGTTTTACTTTTTCGGTAATCCCGGCTTCCTGTACTTCCTTTAAATATTCAGCCTGCAACATCGGCGACATGGGAAAAATCTCACGGCTGAGATCGCTCGGGTCAAGATAGTCCGATAACTCCGTATTTTCCACCATAAAGCTTTTAGCACGAGACACAGCAGCGACAGCGCTTTCACCATGATTTTCCGCTACTGTTTTTGCAATCGTACTGACAAGCTTAACCGTTTCCTGCGGTGAAATTTTCGTACTGCACTGAAGAACTTGTTCCGACAGCGCTAAGGCTTCCTGTCCGTTCATGGATCGCTTTTTCTCAACCAGTCGAATTGCTAAGGGGTCAACAGAAATCAAAGCATATTCGTCAATTTTCTGCGATAATCCCGGCAAGATAGCGTAATGATGAATAATCTCATTTCTTACTTTCCCCTCGGCCTGATTCACTTGGTGAGTAAAACCAACGCGGTTATTGCAGAGTAAGATTGCCAAAAACCGCGCATCATCAAGTGCTGCATCGCATACTAATAAATCAGTAGACACAAGGGCGTCAGACTGAGATAAAGCTTTGTAAAGCAGTTCCGCAATATGGCGAGAAAACTCTACAAAATCAAGTTGCTCCGTAAAATAATCCTGTACTTGAATCAAGAAAGAACTTTCCGGATAAAACTCGCCTGGTTGCGCTTGTTGATCCTGACTGGCCCTTTCCAAATGTTTTGTTAAAAATGTAAAAATACTATCACTGCCCAGATCCAGTTCTTCTTCGGAAAAGACCGTAAGACCTGACTGAAAATCTAAAATATGCAAAATTGCTTTATGAATTGTAATCAAAAAAATCCCCTCTTTTGTTTGCTCTGCCCTGTATAACTCTGCCCTTTATTGTAGCAAGGCCGCGAAAACAAAACAAGGCTTCTTGGCTACTTGCGCCAAAAAGCCTTGCTTTTTATTTTACGCCATCGATTACGGGACCAGCTTGTAAAACTTCCTCAGGAATCTGATCGCCGAACTTTTCCATATTCCGAATGAAGCGTTTAGCCAATTGCAATGCCGTCATATCATATTCGGCTGGATCTTGCCATGTAGAACGTGGCTGCAATACGGCGTCAGGCACATCCGGGCAAGTCGTCGGTACAAACAGTTGAAATAGAGGATCCTGGCGATACTCAGCCTGTGCAAGAGAACCATCGAGAGCGGCTGTCACCATAGCACGCGTAAAAGCAAGATTCATGCGTTTGCCTACGCCTGCCGGACCGCCGGACCAACCGGTGTTAATCAGATAGACGTTCGTGTTATGAGCTGTCAGCTTTTCTTTCAAACGGTTTGCATAAACGAGTGGTGATAGAGGGAGAAACGGTGCGCCAAAGCAAGCGGAAAAAGTTGCTTCAGGCTCAGTTACGCCCTTTTCTGTTCCGGCTAACTTACTTGTATAGCCTGATAAAAAGTGATACATGGCCTGTTCCGGCGTCAGCTTAGCTACAGGCGGTAAAATACCGAAAGCATCAGCCGTCAAGAAAATGACGGTTTTCGGATGGCGTCCCTGCCCAGCCAAAAGAGCATTGGGAATCGCATCAATCGGGTAAGCTGCCCGTGTATTTTCCGTATGAATAGCGCTGTCATAGTCAGCAGTCCGGTTCGTTTCATCAATCGCTACATTTTCAAGTACTGTACCGAATTTGATAGCCGACCAGATCTGCGGCTCGCCGGCCTGACTCAAATGAATACATTTAGCATAACAGCCGCCTTCAACATTGAAAATCCCCTGTTCGCTCCAGCCATGCTCATCATCGCCGATTAACCGTCGCGCTGGATCAGCGGAAAGAGTTGTCTTTCCTGTACCGCTCAGTCCGAAAAACAGAGCTGTATCGCCCGCTTCGCCTACATTTGCCGAACAATGCATCGACAGTATGCCTGCTTTCGGCAGCAAATAATTCATCACAGTGAAAATTGACTTTTTCATCTCGCCTGCATAGCTCGTTCCGCCAATTAAGACAAGTCTGCGTTCAAAATGAATCATAATAAACGTTTCAGAGCGGGTCCCGTCAACTGACGGTATCGCGGCAAATCCCGGTGCGCAAAGAACTGTAAAATCACTGTCAGCCTCTGCAGCAGTTTCTTCGGGACGAATAAAAAGCTGATGGACAAATAAATTCTGCCAAGCGAATTCATTAATAAACCGTACCTTTAGCTGACTTGCTTGTTCGGCCCCAGCTAGTCCGTCAAAAACAAAGATTTCACGATTCTTAAGATAAGCTTCCATCCGCAGATAAAGGGCTTGAAAAGCTTCTTCACTAATGGCCTGATTGCACACCCAGTCTAATTCTGTTGCAACATTTTTGCTTTTTACAACATATTTATCGTAAGGAGAGCGTCCTGTATGTTTGCCTGTAAGAACCCGGAAAGCGCCTGTAGAGGTTAGTGCGCCTTCACCGCGGCTAAGCGCTTCAGTAACAAGTTTTGCTGGTGAAAGATTCCAATGAACTTTTTTTGCTGATACAATAATTCGCTCTTTTTCTTGATGCAGGTTTTCCATAACTCTCCCATCCTTCTAGCTCATTTTATAGTGACTTTACAGTTACTTCATTGTAGTCATACGAAAATTCTTATCTTTAGTCTATGCTTTGTGAACAAACAAAAAAACTTGTCTTACTGCTAAAAAAAAGAATTTTGCACATTGTATACATAAGTGCAGTCTAATAAAAATTTGAATCCAACCGACTAATACACCCATGGATTAAAGCTTAAAGAATGTCGTAAATGTGCGACTTCTAAATAGTATACTATTAATTATATTTTGTCAATTAGTATATACTATTTGATTTAAAAGAAAAACCACGGCACTAGCCATGGTTAAATTAAGCAGCCTTTAGAAGCTAGGCGGTGTCATCGCCCAAATCGAAACAGCCGTTACAGTTCCGCAGTTAATAAATCGGTGAGGCATTGCGCTGTCAAGATAAATACTATCCCCTTCCGCCAAAACAAACTCACGACTGCCCCATTTAATTTTCATTGTTCCCTGCAGCATATAACCGCATTCTTCTCCATCATGACAAATCTGCTCTTCAAAATTTTCTTGTCCAGGCTCAATGGTAATCATTAAGAATTCCATTTTTTTCTGCAAACTAGGGCTTAATAGCTCATAAGTAATACTAGAATGAGGCAATATAATTTTTTTTCGCTCCGCTTTTCTCACTATGGGACTTTCCTGTTCATATTCGTCAAAAAAATAGTTAATATGAACAGACAAAGCTTTTGCTACCTTCCACAAAGATCCGACGGACGGCGTCGTCAAATCTCGCTCCATCTGACTGATTAAGCCGCTGCTCAATTCCGCTTTCGCCGCCAATTGTTCAATACTTAATTTTTGTTTTTTTCTTAACTGGCGAATCTTTTTACCAAATTCCATCTATTCACCACACAATACAAAGTTTTCTAAATTTATTTTTTGGTAAAAAACGGTAAAGAAATTAAAGGATCTGTTATGATTTTCGGTTCGCGAATTACCATATCAACATGGCAAGAACAATGATTTTTTCCGATTTGATAACTATCCCCTAAGGCAAAGTGAATCGTTCCGGCTGCTTTTTCATCCACCGATATATTATGGACAATCGCTTTGTGGGCAGGATTAAACCCAAGAGCAAACTCGCCAATCAAATAAATATCGGGTCCCAGCGGACGAATATACTTGGCAAAATCAGGCGACGCCTTGACTAGCTTTCCCGCAGCAAATTCCAGACGCTGCGGCTCTTTAGGAACCCACGAACGCGTAATCGTTCCATCAACCATCAGCACACCTTCGAAAGTGTCTTCAATGGGACAGGTATAAATTTCACCGTCAGGCATTTGCGACAGTTCATCTTGACGAAACAAACCATTTGCCATAATCCAGCGACGTTTTTTCACTGAAAAAGAAATATCAGTACCAATATCTGATGTAATATGAAAAGTGCTCACTTTTTCTAAATCATGCTTAATGTTTTCTAAAAAACCGGCAAGCTCACGATAATCAGTAATCCCCCAAAAAGAATCTGCTAAATACGACTCCTGCCAATCATAGAGATTCAAAACTAAGCAGTCAGCAGATAAAAGTCTGGCACGTTGCCACTTACAAAGTTCATAGTCTGGCTCAGCGGGATGGGACAACTCGATAGCATGGCTGACGTCATGACGCATTTTTTCGGTAAAGCCTTGCCTGACACCATCGACTACAATCGTAGGGTAAGGTAGCAGATCTGCAATCTTTTCGGCAAGCTGCTGATTTTTCTGATAATAGACAGCTACAAGACGAACTGGAAAATCACTTTTTTCGATAGAAGCACATAAATTGGCTTGTAATTTATTCAAATTTTTTCATCTCCAAACAAGAAACCCAATGGCCTTGGCGATACTGCTCTAGCTGGGGAATCGTTTGCTGACAGCTCTCGACAGCAAAAGAACAACGTGAAAAATAAGCACAGCCAAAATTCCTTTGACGAGCCCCTTGTCGCTGTTCATAGTCAAGACCTGATTGACTTAACGGCTTGCCAATCGACGGAACAGCTTGAATCAGTTCCTTGGTATAAGGATGCTGCGGTTCAAGGAGTACTTCGTCGCGCTGGCCAATTTCTACCACCTTGCCAAGATACATGACAGCCACGCGATTCGCTACATATTTCACGACAGATAAATTATGAGAAATAAAAATATAAGTAAGGCCAAGATCTTGCTGCAACTGCAGCAGTAAATTTAAGACCTGCGCCTGAACAGATACATCAAGGGCCGAAGTCGGTTCATCTAATATCAAAATATCCGGTTCGGTAGTCAAAGCTCGGGCAATCGACAGTCGCTGGCGCTGTCCACCGCTAAATTCATGAGGATACCGCGCTAAATGCTCTGCACCTAAACCAACCTTCTGCAGTAAAGAAGTTACTTTCACCTCCATCTCACTACGGCTCCATTTACCAAGAACCCGCATGGGCTCTGACAAAATCTGTCTGACTGTAAACCGAGGATTAAAGGATGAATAAGGATCTTGAAAAACAATTTGAATCCGTGAGCGAAGCGGTCTAAGCTCTTTTTCAGACAGTTTTCCCAAGTCGGTCCCTTCGAGTAAGATCTGACCGCTTGTCACTTCCTCCAGCCGAATCATTAAGCTAGCCAAAGTACTTTTGCCACAGCCTGATTCTCCGACAATTCCTAAAGTCTCGCCTTTATCTACCTTCAGACTCACACCATCAACCGCACGGACAGTCTGCTTGTGCCCTAAAAAAGATTTTTTCGTAAAATGTTTTTCTACTGCTTCAAGCTCCAGCAGCGCTGCCATAAGTGATCGCCTCCTTTGCATAGTTCCAGCAACTTACCTGATGACTTGCATCAACTTGACACGAATCAGGCTTAGCTGTTTGACACAAGGGCTGCGCCTGCTCACACCGAGGGGTGAAGGGACAGCCGGCTAGGGGCGATCTTAAATCAGGCACGCTCCCCGGAATCGCTTGCAGCGCGCCGCGCTCGGTTTGAAAATCAGGAATTGAATGAAGGAGCGCCTGTGTATAAGGATGTTTCGGCGCTTTTAAAATAGCGTCTACTGGCCCCACCTCAACAATTTCACCGGCATACATGACTGCAACGCGTTGACATAGCTGGGAAACAACACCTAAATCATGGGAAATAAAAATAGCCGAAGCGCCTGATTCCGCCGCAGCAGCGCGAAAAAGACGTAGGATTTGCGCTTGAATCGTAACATCAAGGGCTGTTGTCGGTTCATCAGCAATAAGTAAGGCTGGCGCGCAAGCCTGGGCCATGGCGATCATTACCCGCTGCCGCATTCCGCCGCTTAATTCGTAAGGATAGCTTTTCAAAATCCGCTCAGGTTCAGGAATTTGTACAGACTGCAACATGAAAGCAGCATGCTTTAATGCTGCTGCTGCGCTCAAAGGCTGGTGAGTGCGCAGCATGTCCGTAAATTGGCGACCGATCGTAAACACAGGATTGAGGCTCGTCATAGGCTCCTGAAAGATCATGGCAATCTCTTTGCCGCGCAAATTTCGCATCGCTTCCGGACTATTCTGCGTAATATCCTGTCCTTTGAAATAAATCTTACCTGATTGAATGGCTTTTGACCCGCCAGGCAGAAGTTGCAAAATGGCACTAGCCGTAACCGACTTTCCCGAACCGGACTCCCCTACCAAGCCGAGAATTTCACCTTTTTGCACGGTAAAACTAATGCTATGCAAAATACGCCTTACTTCTTTGCCTACGGGAAGATCAACAACCACATTCCGAAGCTCTAATATCGTTTCTGCCATTGTTACTCTCCCTGTCTAATTTTTTGAACGGGGGTCTAATAAGTCACGAATTCCATCGCCTAATAGATTAAACCCAACTACCGTAATAAAGATTGCAATGCCGGGAAAAGCCACATACCACCACTGATCCAAGGCATAAATTCTAGCTGTACTGATCATGGCGCCCCATTCCGGCGTAGGCGGCTGCGCCCCCAGTCCAATAAAAGAAAGGGAAGAGGCTGTCAAAATGGCTTCGCCGATGCCAAGGGTAACCTGAATTAAAACAGGCGCCAGACAATTCGGTACAATATGGCGCGATAAAATCCAAAACCGATTTGCGCCAAAAGTTCGCGCCGCTTTTACATAAGGCTGTTCCTTAAGGGACAGTACCTGCCCGCGTACTAAGCGGACATACAAAGGAATTTTCACGATCGCTACAGCTAGCATGGTATTAAATAAACTAGGTCCCAGCGCAGCAGCCAAAGCCATAGCCAAAACCAGCGAGGGAAACGACAAGATAATATCTGTTACCGTCATGATGATTTGATCGGTTTTACCGCCCTGATAACCAGAAATACTGCCGACAATCGTACCAAATACTGAAGCAATGATGACAATATAAAGACCTACCTGAATGGAAACACGACAGCCAAAAATTACGCGGCTAAAAATATCGCGCCCCACTTCATCCGTGCCAAAAAGATGGCTCAGACTAGGCGGCTGTAATTTATGGATAATATCGATAGCTACAGGATCATAAGGCGCTAAGAGCGGTGCTGCGATCCCCATAAAGGCCATAATAAATACGATGAAGCACCCGATAAAGGTCAGAGGATTACGACGTAAAATTACAAAAATTTTTACTGCGGCTTCCAATCTTACTCGACCTCCCGGATTTGCGGATCCAGCCAGCGATAAACCAGATCAATCAGCAAGTTAATCAATACATACCCTAAAGCAACGATCATTGTAAAACCCATAATGGCCGGAAAATCGAGAAAAGCAATCGAGTCGACTACATATTTCCCCATACCGGGCCAGGAAAAAATCGTTTCGGTAATAATAGCGCCGCCGAGCAGTTCGCCAAAAATTAAGCCAGCCACCGTAACGGTAGGCAATAAGGCATTCTTTAGGGCATACTGATATATAATTTTTCGCTTGGAGAGACCAAAGGCTGTGGCCGTACGAATATAGTCAAGCGAAAGTACCTGTATCATACTAGAACGAATCTGTCTGGCAATTACCGCAAGCTGAACATAGGCAAGACAACTTGCTGGTAAAACTAAATGTTCGATGGCGCTAGCGACAACAGGAATGTTTCCGGCTAACAGCCCATCAATGATATATAATCCCGTGACAGGCGGCGGCGGACTTAAAAAGGTATCCAAGCGGCCTGATGCCGGAAATAATCCTAACCATTTATAAAAAACAATTAGTACAAGTAGCCCTGACCAGAATAAAGGCATAGAAACGCCGATGAGCGATATAATACGGCTCAAATGATCACCAAAACGGTCTCTGTTAACAGCTGCCATAACGCCAAGTAAAATACCGAAAACTAACGTGAGAATCATACTGACTAAAGTTAATTCCAGGGTCGCCGGAAAAAACTTTCTTAATTCCGAGGCGACGCTTTGCTGCGTGCGAATCGATTTTCCCATATCGCCTCTCACTAAATCAGCTACATAGTGGCCATATTGCACATAAATAGGTTGATCCAAACCAAGTTCAGCCCGCATTTTAGTGACCGTTTCCTGACTGGCCTTCTGCCCTGCCAGCATTCGCGCCGGATCACCAGGAATGACGTGAGATATGGCAAAGGTGACCATAGATACGCCCAAAAAGACAACAATCAGGCGAGGAATGCGGTGTATAAAGTATCGCAATAGAAACATGCGTAAGATTCCTCCAAAAGAGCGGTTAGAGGCAATAATAAGCCCCTAACCAGCAAAGGTTTTACTGTTTTTTCATTGTAGCAAAATTATACATGCTTTCAAGCATTGGATTAAATACAAAACCTTGCACGTCTTTACGCATCGCTGTCATGACATCGCTTTGGAACGCCAAGATATAGGGTGCATCCTCTAAAACGAGCTTTTGCGCTTCACCGTAAAGTTTTATGCGTTCTGGCTGATCGCTGATTTTTTCAGCCTGTCTTAGCAAATTGTCAACTTTATCGTTTTTGTAAAAGGAACGATTCCCAGAAAGGCCATGCATTCTTGAATCATACAGATAGGTCATAAAGAACTGCGGATCAGCATAGTCAGGACTCCATACGCCTAAACAGAGATCAAAGTCAGCCCGATCAACTTTTTCACGCAAAGTTGGCCAAGCCACCTTTTCCAGTTCCAATTTGACGCCAATTTTACTGAAATTATCTTGAAGCAGTAAAGCCTCGCTTTCCCAATACGGCTTATAGTCAGAATAAAGCAATTTTAACGTAAGTCCCTGAGCAAATCCAGCCTCTGCCAAAAGTTGTTTTGCCTTATCAAGATTTGTACTATATCCTGTCAGCGAAGCATCATGGCCCCATAGACCTTCCGGCACTGGACTCTTCAATTGAATGCCTTTGCCTTTGATCGCCCCTTGAATTAGGCCATTATAGTCAACAGCATAATTCAACGCCTGTCTAACCTTTACATTATCTAAAGGCGCTTTTTTATTGTTCAGATAAATCAAGTTCGCATTTAAGCTATGATATTCGCCGACTTGAATATTGTTGTTCGCTTTTAGCGACTCCAACTGCTCTGCCGGAATATTTTCAGCAATATCAATATCGCCGTTTTCTAGCTGCAAACGCTGCGTCGAGACGTCTTTAATGACTTGAACGAGTATTGTTTGCAAGGCTGGCGTACCGCCCCAATAATCTTTCACTGCCTGCAGTTTAATATTTTGTTGGTTATTCCACTCCGTTAAATCATAGGCACCGCTTCCCATGGTGTGGTTCGCCAAATAGTTTGACGCCATATCACCGTCTTTTTCCTGTTTCATAACAGCTGGATTGATAATACTGGCGGCATTAGTGGCCAGTGTATAGAGGAACGGCGGAAAAGGTTTTTCCATAATAAATTTAACAGTATAATCATCCACAACATCGACCGATTTTAATGTAGGAAAATAATCAGCCGGTCCTTTATGAATTTTCATAACTCTATCAAAACTAAATTTGACTGCTTGGGCGTTTACGGGCGTACCATCGTGAAATTTCATATCTTTTCTCAATTTAAAGACCCATTCCTTACCATCAGGACTGACTGTCCACGATTCAGCCGCCATAGGTTCTACTTCGGTACTGCTCTTGCCGTCAACCGTTTTATACTGCACTAAACGGTCATAGCTGGGATAAGTAATTTTCCAGGAAGCATTATCCATCGATACAGCAGGATCTAATGTAGCCAAATCTGACGCCATGCCGATGATTAGTGTATCTTTAGGAATCTTTCCCTGGTTTGCCTGTTGGCCGCCACAGCCAGCTAAAAAACAGGACAACAGAACTAATAAAATCAGTTTTTTCATATTTCTCCTCCTCTAATAAATAATTACATAGGAAATTTATCAAATAAATCTGCTTCTTAGACTCTCAAACCAGCCTGGCAAATTTATAAGCCCATAAACACAAAAGCCTTCTATACCCAAATTGTATAGAAGGCTCCATTGCCTTAGCACATCATTAAGTTTTATTTTTTAATTTTTATAAGTATATTGAATTTATTCTTTATATAACCCTGTATTCTTCATTATTTTGAAATAACCTCTTATCATTTTAATAATTTTAAAATAAAATATACGAAAAAAAAATAAAATCCTGTCATAACAGCAAAAGTTATGACAGGATTTTAAAAGAAATATATAGCCTTAGTTTATCGAATAAAATGAGTAAACTCTTTTTCTTCTGGCGCAATGTCGCCGACCGTTTCACGCCCAGCTGCTAAAATTTGCAGCAGCCAAGCTATATTTTTGCCTAAAACCCGCAAAATTTGCTTTCCCTCGCCGTCTTGGTGTACTTCTCCCGGCTCTGTGCCATGAACAACCGTCCAGTAATTTGATCCAGGCACAAGCATTTCAGAATAATTCAGATAGTGATTTAATCCGTCAAAGGTTACTACGCCGCCAGAACGTCTCACGGCCACAACAGCAGCACCTACTTTATGGCGCAACATAGATCCATTGACTCCGGCTACATAAAAAGCCCGGTCTAAAAAAGACTTCATCGTACCGGCAATGCCCGCATAATGAACTGGCGATCCTAGCAATATTCCATCAGCCTGTTTCATTAATTGAATCCACTCATTCACGCTATCCCCAGACATGACACAACGTTCATTTTGCTTTTGCGCACAAACGCCGCAAGCCATACAGCCGCGAATTGCTTGATTTCCTACATGTACGAGTTCAAAGTCAATGCCTTGCGCTGTCAGGGCTTCACCAACAAGCGCCAGACTCTGAGCCGTATTGCCATCTTTTTTCGGACTGCCATTAAATGCTACAACTTTCATTTATACCGCTCCTTTAACGAATCCAAGTAATAACCTCATCAGCTTTGCGACGAGTCTTCACGCGAGGCTCTTTTTTACGATACCCAAAGGCCACCATACAAGAAAGACCAAAATGTTCTTGATCCAAAACACCTTCTGCCGCAAGTAGCGCCTCTAGTTTATCTTTTTGAAAACCTTCAATCGGACAAGAATCAATTTTCATTTGTGCGGCAACAGTCATCATATTAGCCATGGCAATATAGCTTTGCCGACAGGCCCATTCAAATAATAATCGATCATTTTCTAATAGCTCAAAATCTTCCTGCTGAAAGCGCGGGTACACTTCATCACGCCGTTTCAGCATTTCTTCCGATAAATGATGGATATCAGTCATCATGTAGTTTGTATAAGAAGACCCTGCCAGTAAATCCGGGGCCTTTCTGGCTAAAATCAACACATAGTGACTTGCTGTTGGCAACTGTCCCTGGGCCCCCCAGGAAAAAGCTTTGATTTTTTCACGCAGCGCTTGGTTTTGCACAACCACAAACTTCCAAGGCTCAAAACCAAAGGAGCTTGGCGACAATCTCCCCGTTTCTAACACAATAGCAAATTCTTCTTCCGGAATTTTTTTCGCGGCATCAAATTCCTTACAAGCATGGCGAAACTGATGGGGTGCTAAAATTTCTTCTTTTGTCATCATACAGACCAACATCCTTTCAAACATTTTTATCGTAAGCTACAAATAAGCTGTACTAGATAGTTTTCTTTGCTATAATAGTAGTTGATTTAACCATTTATGACAAGTACGCACTTTTTCGTATTATAGTTACTTTTCGGATACTAAGAAAGGAAGGAAAAACTGTGATTAAATTTAAAGATACAGAATATCAATGTGCCATGGAATTGACGCTAGCCTTGATTGGCGGCAAATGGAAGTCTCTCATCATGTGGTATCTTGGCGAAGATTCCCTGCGCTTTAGCGAACTTAGAAAAACCTTACCGCAAATTACCCAGAAAATGCTGACACAGCAACTTCGCGAATTAGAACATGACGGTCTTGTTAACCGCCTTGTTTATACACAGGTACCGCCTAAAGTAGAATACTCGCTTACCGATGCAGGCAAAACCCTGTTGCCGCTTTTAACAAGTCTCTGCGACTGGGGCAAAAACTATGTAGCTGCCGTCAGCCCCACGTTAGAAGAATTACAGACAAAAGAATCCTAATTTTCTTCGTAAGATTGTCCAAAAGCGCCAGGCTCTCTTTTTTAAGAACCTAGCGCTTTTCGTCTATTAAATCTGTATGACTATTTTCTACCTGCTGCAACTTCCGCCATAAATGCTTTCGCAATTTGCGTGATTTCGTCGTATTTTCCCGCAGTAATCAAATCTTTCGGCGACAAACTGCTCCCAACACCAACAGCTACTGACCCAGCTTCCATAAAAGCTTTCGCATTTTTGATCGTAACGCCGCCTACAGGCATCAGATCCATATGATCATAAGGACCTTTTAAATCTTTAATATAGTTTGGCCCCACCGAAGAAACAGGAAATACCTTAACCATATCAGCGCCTGCCTTATAGCACGCTAGAACTTCTGTCGGCGTAAAAGCGCCGGGAACCATCAGCTTGCCATACTGCTTGACCAAGCGGATCACATCCAGATCCACGTTTGGCGCTAAGACAAATTCAGCGCCGCTAGCCATAGCCATAGCGGCCTGTTCCGTACTTAATACGGTACCGGCGCCAACAATGATACGGTCTTTAAACTCTTTATTAATTTTTTCAATAATCGAAGCCGCCCCTGGCGTATTGAAGGTGACTTCAATGGCCCGGATTCCTCCGTTATAGAGAGCTTCTACGGTATGAACCGTTTCCGTTTCTGTAAGACCGCGCAAAACGACGACAATGCCTGTATCTTTAATGATTTGAAATGTATCAGCACTACGCATCTCTTTCACCATCCTTAATATTCTCGTATTATTCTCTGATAAAGTTGTTTGCAAACAATCCATTGCCTATTCCAGTACGAACTGCCTTGTATCAAATAAATTTTATAATTGCTTTTACTATAAATGCTAGCGCAAAATTTCCAAGCCTGTCAACATTTCCTCCCTGCTAAAGGAAATGTCGTAAAATCCTGTAAAGGCTGTATTGTGATCTTGGAAAAAGTGCGTTACACTAACAACGAAATGTTTTTATATTCTGGTCTAATTTTCTGACCAACTGGCGCCGATCGGCTTTTACACAACCAAAAGCCTGTTCAAAGGCGTAAGCTAAAATAAAAGCGAGCGGTTCTTCCTGTATGGCGCGCGGCTTCGCCTGCGGATATTGTTCTAGAATGGCTTTCTGTACCATTTGTTGAAAAAAAGAATTGTCCATAAGTCCACCCTTTAACAGCAAAGAAAAGCTTACTCTCTCTAATTCCAATCTAGTCACAACGGATTGAACCAACAGTTGTAACTCCCTAGCTGCAGATTGAACAATCGCTAAAGCTTTTTTCTCATTTTTATAAGCTAAATCCAAAATACTAGGGGCCAAAGCCGCTACCTTCGCTACGGAATAATGATCACTGTAAATCCAAGCGGCTAAATGAGTTTCGTCAACTAACCCTAATTGCTGCAACAAAGTGTTGCTTATGGCTGAGCGGGGCTCACGGCCGTCAGCAGCACGCAAAATATGGACAAGCCCCGCTGTACCCATAGCAAAACCGCTGCCTTCATCCCCCACACGATAGCCCCAGCCGCCCGCTCGTACAGTTCGTCCATCTTGATGGATGCCGCAGGCAATCGATCCCGTACCAGCAATGAGTAAAACACCATGTTGTTTGCCGCTGGCCCCTTTAAGGGCAAGTATCGCATCATTATCTAAAACAAAAGAACTTGGCGGCATCTGAAACTCTGCCAGACTAGCAGCAACTAGCGGCTCCATGATTGCATAGTCTTCGGGCGTATCCACACCAGCTAAGGCTAAAGCGCTATAGCTGATTCGCTTTATTGCGCCGCTGACGAATAATCGTCTGAGCAGCCCTTTCACATTCTCGGCCGCCTGAGCAGCGCCGATACTATGATAATTCCCCGAGTCGCCTTCGGCATAGGCTAAAATTTTGCCGTGATGATCGGACAAAACCGCCCTTAGTTTCGTACCACCACCATCCACGGCGAGAACTGTTTTCGCTTCCATATAGCCCTCCTGCTTCTATTTATTGCAAAGTTCTGTTACTATGTTGAATCGTAATTACTCTACTTTTTCTTCTATTATAAATTATAAAGGATCTCTCAGGAGAGTGAAACAATGACCAAAGAAAAAGAATTAGCGCAGCAAATCCTAACCTTGACCGGCGGTGCCGAGAATATAGCAAATGCTGCCCATTGCATGACCCGTCTACGCCTCACGCTGCATGATAAAAGTAAAAGTGACGCTGTCGCTATAAAAGCGCTACCCGGGGTCCTCGGTGTAGTCGTCGCTGAGGAGCAGCTGCAAATTATTTTGGGACCAGGCTTTGTCAATAAAGTGGCGGCAGCCACCACAGCCATCCTTGATTCAGCTCAGAGGGAAATTCCGCCAGAAGTAAGTGAGACTTCTCACGCTATGGAAGCTCTGCCTAGTGATAAATCACAGCCGCCATTAACGGCGCAAGCTTTAAAAGAAAAAATCACTGCAAAAAATAAGACTCCCTTTAAGCTATTCCTGCGAAAAATCGCTAGCATTTTTGTGCCGTTGATCCCGGCGATCGTCGCTTCCGGTATGGTAGCTGGCCTTACGAATATTGCCATCCAAGCAGGCTGTGATCCGAAAAGTTCCGTTATTTCTATGTTGAACGTAATCGGTTGGGGTCTCTTTTCCTATTTAGGTATTTTTGTCGGAATCAATACCGCTAAGGAATTCGGCGGAACTCCCGCTCTAGGTGGCCTTGCCGGTATTTTGATTATGAATCCAGCGATTGCCACCCTCACCGTATATGGTGAAGCTCTTGTTCCTGGTCGCGGCGGTTTAATCGGCGTACTATTAGCTGCTGCCTTCATGGCGTTTACCGAAAAGAAGCTACGTCCCTATATTCCGCACGCCCTAGATATTGTAGCAACACCGCTCTTATCACTTCTCATTACGAGTTTTGCCGTCTTTTATGTCTTGCAGCCTATTGGGGGCTTGCTTTCTGATGGCATCATAGCATTTTTTAAAATAATTCTACAATCAGGCGGCCCCTTTGCTGGTTTTGCCTTAGCTGGAACCTTTTTACCTGTAGTCATGACTGGCTTACACCAAGGACTCCTACCAATTCATATGGAGTTTCTCAATGTTCAGAAAGCGAATCCACTCATGCCGATTCTCGCTATGGCTGGCGCTGGCCAGGTCGGTGCCGCTTGCGCCATTTATATAAAAACTAAGAATGATAAATTAAAAACAATCATTCAAGGTGCTTTACCTGTAGGCGTTCTCGGTATTGGCGAACCGTTGATTTTCGGCGTTACCCTACCGCTTGGTCGTCCCTTTTTCACCGCTTGTCTCGGTGCGGGCTGCGGTGGCGCCTTCCAAGCGACTATGCAGGTACAATCGATTGCTCTCGGGCTTTCCGGCCTGCCGCTTACTTTTCTCATCGAGCCCCAAAGCATCATGTATTATTTAATCGGCTTAGTACTTGCCTACTTTTTTGGCTTTCTTTTTACGTATCTAGCTGGATTCGATGAGGAAAAAGTAAAAACAATCTAAAGGAGTCTCTTATGTGGGAAAAAGGAATTTCCGCCTATCTAGGTCTAAATGAATCACCAGATCGCTTATACAATTATTTGGAACAAGCGAAACGCTGCGGCTATAGCCGCCTCTTTACGTCTTTGCACATTCCCGAAGCCAAAGCAGGCTGCAGTCAAAAGGAGATAAAAGCCTTTATCCAAAAAGCTGCTTCGCTAGGCTATCAAATCACAGCTGACATTTCAGCAGGCGTCTTAACAGAGTTTGGCGCTTCTTATGAAGATTTGTCTGCGCTCACTGACCTTGGCCTTACGACACTGCGCCTTGACTATGGCTTTACCCCAGAGCAAATCGCAGCTTTTACCAGAAAACATCAATTAGAAATTGAACTAAATGCCAGTACTATCACAGAAGACATTCTCATCAAACTAGCCGCTGCCAAGACAGATTTCACGAAAGTACGAGCCTGCCATAATTATTATCCGCGACCAGAAACAGGTCTTGCTATGGATTTATTTATGGAGCGCTCCAAGCTTTTGCGTCGTTATGGCATTTTAGTTTTTGCGTTCATCCCCTCTAAAACGCATCCCAGACCACCGCTCGCTGCCGGTTTGCCAACTTTAGAAAAACATCGGAATCTAGAACCAGTAATCGCCGCTAAAGAATTCTTAGCAACAGGACTTGTGGCGGGTTTACTCTTTGGCGATCCACTGGCAACAGACGCGGAACTTACCACCGTAGCCGCACTTTCCGCTGACAGCATTTCCTTCCGTATTACTACGGCGCCAACACTTTCAACACTCGAACGCCAAATTCTTTTTTCATCGCATCAAAACCGCTTCGATCCCGGCGAAAACGTTGTCCGTTCGCAAAAAGCGCGCTCCCTGGCATCAGGTCCGATTCCCCCAACCGAGCCACGCCAGCGTCTCACTGGTTCTATAACGATCGATAACGACTCTTATCTTCGCTATAAAGGCGAATTGCAGATTGTACGCTCGCCTTTACCAGCAGATTCTCGCGTCAATGTTGTCGCTCAAATTATTCCTGAAGAACAATTTCTCCTCTCCTACCTAAAACCCGGCGGAGCTTTTCAGTTCGAGGCAATGAACCAAAAGCAGGAGGAATCATGCCATGAAGCTTGAAAATCTACTTACCGAAGCCCGCAATCAACGAACTATCCAGATTGATTCGCTTTCCACACTAGAAATCGTTACCTTGATTAACCAGGAGGATCAAACCGTTCCGACTGCCGTCACGGCCATTCTGCCGCAAATTGCTCAAGCTGTGGACTGGATTACTGCCGCACTCAGAGCAGGCGGACGCCTTTTTTATATTGGCGCTGGCACCAGCGGCCGACTTGGCGTCCTCGACGCCTCAGAGTGCCCACCTACCTATGGCACACCACCAGGTCAAGTCGTAGCACTCATCGCTGGCGGCCCCAGCGCAATCTTACAAGCCGTAGAAGGCGCCGAAGACTCCCTCACCTTAGCGGCAGAAGATTTAACCAAAAAACAATTTGCGCCCCCAGACATTCTCGTAGGGATTGCGGCTAGTGGTCGCACTCCTTATGTCCTTGGCGGTCTAAAATATGCCAAGAGTCAAGGCTGCAAAACCATTTCGCTCGCTTGCTCTCCAGGCTCAGAGATTGGTTATGCCGCCGATCTCAGCCTAACTGTCTTAACAGGACCAGAAGTCATCATGGGATCTACCCGTATGAAAGCAGGCACAGCACAAAAACTTGTCTTAAATATGC
>URQW01000030.1 GCA_900550105.1 uncultured Pelosinus sp. | reverse complement strand
CTCATGACAGTATCGCTGTCGGGGAAGACGGTCCCACCCATGAGCCAGTGGAACAGCTTGCCGCTTTTCGGGCGATGCCCAATCTGAATGTCATTCGTCCGGCTGATGGGAATGAAACAAGGATTGCTTGGCAGATTGCGCTAGAATCAGAGAAAACGCCAACAGCGCTAGTGTTATCGCGGCAGGATCTTTTAGTTCAGCCTGCCGATTCGACAGCGCAGGAAGCGGGCGTACGATCTGGCGCTTACGTTTTGGCGGGATGCGACAACCCGGCCGCGTTGATTTTGGCTTCCGGTTCTGAAGTAGAACTGGCTATGGCCGCGCGCGACGCACTGATAGCAGAGAATATCTCTGTAAATGTTATTAGTTTTCCCTCCTGGCATCTTTTTGCCAAGCAGCCGAAGGAATATAAAGAAAAAGTTTTACCGCCTAATGTAAAAGCCCGTGTTGCTGTAGAAATGGGGTCTTCCTTAGGATGGGAACGCTATACTGGCGACGCAGGGTCGATTATTGCGATTGATTCATTTGGCGCCTCGGCTCCGGCTGAGACGGTATTAGCAGAGTATGGTTTTACAGTCGAACGAGTAGTGGCTGCTGTCAAGGCTTTGCTATAGAGAGTATCTTCAAAATGGAGTAGCGGGTTTTGCCTAACAAGCAAAAGCCGCTCTTTCCTTTTTATGCTTTTTGCTGCACTTATTCCCTGCTGCATATTTTCATTTGCAGGCGAACAGTCTATAATAAAAAAGTTAAGAGTTTAAGTAAACGTGAGGAATGAATATGAGTAAAATCGTCGTATTAGCTGAAAAACCTTCAGTAGGTCGTGATATAGCCAGAGTATTGCAATGCCATAAAAAAGGCAACGGTTACTTAGAGGGAGACCGTTACATTGTGACTTGGGCTTTAGGCCATCTTGTGACTTTAGCTGATCCAGAAGTCTATAATGATCAATATAAATCGTGGCGACTAGAAGATCTCCCCATGCTGCCGCCGCAAATGAAGCTCACTGTAATCCGCCAAAGCGCTCGTCAGTTTCAATCGGTAAAGGAACAACTGTTACGCAAGGATGTGACAGAAGTTATTATTGCTACGGATGCTGGCCGGGAAGGGGAACTGGTAGCACGCTGGATATTGGCCAAAGCTTCTGTGCATAAACCGCTAAAGCGGTTATGGATTTCCTCGGTAACTGATAAGGCGATCCGTGAGGGATTTTTGAAACTCCGCCCTGGCAAAGACTATGAAAATCTCTATGCTTCAGCCGTGGCTCGGTCGGAGGCCGATTGGCTTGTGGGCATCAATGCGACCCGGGCGTTAACTTGCAAGTTCAATGCGCAGCTTTCTTGCGGGCGCGTACAAACACCTACGTTGGCAATGATTGCCCGGCGAGAAGCGGAAATTACAGCATTTCAGCCGCAAATTTATTATGGCATACAGGCTAGAACTGGCCAAATTTCGTGGCAATGGCACGAAAAAACGCAGAAAAACAGTCGCATTTTTGATGAAGCAAAATGTAAAAATATTTTTACTGGATTGCGCGGCAAAACTCTAAAAGTTCTAAAAATCGAGAAGAAAGAAAAGCAAATGCCAGCGCCGCAGTTGTATGACTTAACAGAACTGCAGCGTGATGCGAATCGCCTGTTTGATTTTTCGGCTAAAGAGACGCTCAGTCTTATGCAGAGTCTCTATGAAAGTCATAAGCTATTAACCTATCCCCGTACGGATTCGCGGTATTTATCAGCGGATATCGTGGAAACTTTACCAGAACGCATGAAAGCTGCCGGTGTAGGGCCTTATACGAAATTTGCGTTTCAATTGTTAAAACAGCCACTTAAGATCCATAAGAATGTTGTTGATGATAGTAAAGTATCTGATCATCATGCGATTATTCCTACGGAACAGTATGTAAATCTCAGCAACTTGTCAGATAAAGAAAGAAAAATTTATGATCTGGTAGTAAAACGGTTTTTTGCCGTGTTTTATCGGCCTTACCGCTACGAACAGACCACGCTAAATGGACAGATTGGGCAGGAAGCTTTTAGCGCTAAGGGGAAACGTGTGACAGATTTGGGCTGGAAGGAAATTTACGGTTCTAGCTTAGTGCATGAGCAGATGGAGGAAAGTGATGATGAACGTAGCGATCAAGAACTTCCTAGTGTGACAGAAGGCGCTTCGTTTTCTGTAGATCATTTGGCGGTTACGACAGGCAAGACGAAACCGCCAGCTCGATTTACTGAGGCTGCGCTGCTTTCCGCCATGGAAAATCCTGTTCGCTTCATGGAAGGCGAGGCCGAAGCGTTGAAACAAACAATTGGTGCAACGGGCGGCTTGGGAACCGTGGCGACACGAGCTGATATTATTGAAAAATTGTTTAATAGTTTCCTGCTTGAGCAAAAAGGTAAAGAGATTTTGTTGACGGAAAAGGGACGTCAGCTACTGTCGCTTGTGCCAGAAAAATTACGTTCGCCAGCCCTTACGGCCGAGTGGGAATTGCGGCTTGCCGCTATTGCTAAAGGCGCTCTTTCAGAGCGGCAATTTGTTGCTGAGATGCGCCAATATGCCATGGAAGTGGTTACGGAAATAAAAAACAGCCAGTCTCGGTTTCATCATGATAATATGACGCGGACAAAATGTCCTGAATGCGGCAAGTATTTGCTGGAAGTAAAAGGAAAAAAAGGCAAGATGCTGGTCTGTCAGGATCGAGAATGCGGCTATCGCAAAGGGCTTGCCAAAGTGACGAATGCTCGTTGTCCTACCTGTCATAAAAAACTAGAGCTTCGCGGCGAAGGGGAGGGGCAGCTATTTGTTTGCTCTTGCGGTTATCGCGAAAAATTGTCAGCCTTTAAAAAACGGCGGGAAGAAACTGGCGGTAAAGTCGATAAAAAGGCAGTGCATCAATTTTTAAAGGCGCAAGATAAACAAGAAGCGCCGGTGAATACCGCTTTGGCTGATGCCTTAGCCAAGCTGAAACTGTCTAAGTAGCGAGGCAATAAATAAGAGAGAGCTTTCGCTCTCTCTGCTTTTATTCGCATTATTATTGCCGAATTTTTAGTTGTTTTTACTCGTGAGCATCGGTGCTGTATTCGCGCCGTGGGTCATGCAGGTAATCGTATAGTCGTCGCGACCTAGTTTTTCTTTGGCAAGGCGGAGTGCTTCATCGCCTGTAGCTGCAAAGATCATGCCTGTTTTCTTAATAAAGGCTTCATTTTCTGGTTTGGTTACGAGAATCACGGTATTCTTTTTGGCAATATCGGCAAGTTTAAAGGCGATAAAGCCAGGAATGGTGAAATGATCGCGCACAGCTTTTTCGAAAGTCAGCGTATCATCAAAGCGGAACCAGCCGCTGAACTCTTCCGGCTCATAAATATCACGGCATTCTAAGAAGCAAATGATTACACCGCCTGGTTTTGTGGCCATAAAGGCGTTATCAATGGTTTTAGATCCTTGATAAAGATTAATATCTTTGGGGAAGCCGCCAGCTGAAGCAATGACTAGATCGGCCTGCTCTTCGATGGGGATGCCGTAAATTTGGTTTACTGTTTGGCAACCTTCTTGCCAGGCTTTTAGCCAGTGACCTGCTAAAAAGCGAGCAAATTTGCCTTCTGGTGTAAATACGGCATTGAGTAGAAACGCCGGATTTAACATAGAAGTAACCTCAGCCATGTCTTCATGTACGGGATTTTCAACGAGCTTGCCTGAGAGACATTCTGGGTTGGAGCCGAAGCCGATTTCGGGATGCAAGGCGAGGCAGTGGTTAGCTTGAATCGTTTTATCACCGCTGATGCCAGGCATAACGCTCTTGCGGCCACCGCCGAAACCGCCCATTAAATGGAAGACAATACCGCCTGTAAGAATGACCTTATCAGCTTCGGCAACGCGTTTATTGAAGTAAACGGGAGTGCCCCGTTTGGTAGTTCCTTTGTAAACGAGTTCTGCCTCGTTGCGGCAGTCATGCTGATAAATTTTGATACGGTTGCATACTTCTTGGCCGCAGACGGCCAGATCTTCCTCTGGCGTATGAGGACGATGGGTTCCTTGGGCAATGACAATAGAAATTTGGCTGTCAGGGACGCCGGCGCCATTCAGTTCATTGAGAAGTGTTGGCAAAAATTCATAAGATTTAATCCAGCCGCGTGTAATATCGCTGACAATGATAACGACCGAATCGGTTTTCGTTACAATTTCTTTTAAGGGAGCTGTGCCGACTGGATTGCGAAGGGCTTCTAAAACGGCGGCGGGAATATCAGTAATAGCTGGCGCCGGAGCTCCTTCAATTTCATAAATGATTTTTTCTTGCGGCAGTGAAAGTGAGATCGTGCTGTCGCCAAAACCAAAAGCAACTTTTTTTTCTGTCATGGAATATCCTCCTGCTGCTAGGGGCTGTTTGTATTTAGAATACGTATCCCTATCTTTTTTACATTATTACAAAGAATTAGGGAAGAGTCAATGCGAGAGTGCAAATCCTTGTACGCAATTTTACTTGATTTGAGGACTTTTGTGGTAACTTACCGGGAAGGGCTGTGGTTTTTATTATTTTTCGTAAATTTACGTTTATCCTTTGTTGCTTACTCATTTTTTCTGGGGCCGTAGAAGCGGCGCCGAACCAAAGTGATTCGGATTATGTGAAATCGATTACTCGTTATATCGGCATAGTGAATAGAACGAGTGATGGAGCGGCCGATTATATTGCCCGCTGCATCGTCCGCTCTGCAAGAAATCATCAAGTGGATCCACTCCTGTTAACGTCTTTGATTGCCAAAGAATCTTCCTTTCGCCCTGATGCTGTATCTCGATCCGGGGCTATGGGGCTAGGGCAGCTTATGCCAGCAACAGCTGCCTCGGTTGGGGTCGCTGATCCTTTTGATATAGCGGAGAATGTCGAGGGATCTGCTCGGTATTTTTCGCAAATGCTGCAACAATTTGCTTGGACCAACCAGCCAGTTTCGTTCGCTTTAGCGGCTTACAATGCTGGTCCGACGACGGTACGAAGATATGGGGCGATTCCGCCTTTTCCTGAGACGCAAAATTATGTAAGACAGATTTCGCGAAACTATGAAATCCTTTTACAGATGCGATAGGCAAGCGAATTGATATGAAGTATAATAAGAACAACCCTGTTAGCGGGCCATTTTGATCAAACGAAGGAGAAAGAAGAATATTCTATGAAAACGATCAATCAGACAGCACTGCGTTTTATAGTTGTGTTAGTGGTTATTCTGCTGGGAGTTATGAGTTATCAGCTTAACCCTGATTTTTTTACTACGGCTGGAAATTTGCTTGTCAGCGGCGATATTGTAGGGTTGATTGATTTTATCCGCTCTTACGGCCCCTATGCCATGGTGATTAGTTTTTTCCTTGTTGTATTTATTAACATAGTTGCTGTATTGCCCAATATTTTTATTTTAGCAGCGAATGGTATTCTGTTTGGCGTGGTAGAAGGCACGATTTTATCTTGGCTGGCCGAATCAGTGGGGGTTATTATTAGCTTCGCTGTGATGCGCTATCTGTTTCACGATTATGCCCATAACCTCATCGTACGCAGCAATGCCTTGAAAAAAGTGGATGAATTTAGCGGGAAAAAGGGCTTTCGTATTATGCTCATTGCGCGGAGTATTCCCTACATTCCCTCAGGGCTGATTACAGCTCTTGGCGCTGTCAGCAGCATTACTTTTTGGGATTACGCCGCTGCTACGCTGATTGGCAAACTGCCATCGGCTTGGATTGAAGTTACACTAGGTCATGATCTTATGGCTTATCGAGAACATAGTTTTCGCTTGCTTGTGCTTGTTGTTATTTCTTGTCTGGCTTACTATTTTTTTCTACGTTATAAAAAAACTGTTTCTGAGAAAAATAGCTAAGGTGCCATCTTGTGTAAAGTATGCTATAATGAATCTGAGTATTTAAGCGATTTCTTTGTCACTTTACTGCTAGCTTAAATTCGGCTGTTTGCGCTTTGCTGAGCTTGTTAGTTTAGGGGGGGAATCTGGTGAGATACTATCCATTAGGCAGAACTGGCTTATTTGTTTCTGAATTGAGCTATAGTCTGGAATCAGGTCAGGTAGAAGAAGGCGATTTTTCTGTTGCGTTGATTCGTTATGGTTTGGCTCAGGGGATGAATTTTATCGATATGGTGGAAACAAGCTATTATTTGATTTCCGAGGCTTTGCAGGGTTATCCTCACCCGACGATTCTTGCTGGGAAAGCGGCAGTAAAGACTTATACAGAGATGAAACTTGCTGTGGAAAAGGCGCGTCAAACCTTACATCGCGACTGCATAGAAGTTTTTTCGCTTGCAATTACTGAGGACAATCTAGCCGCTTTACAAGAACGGCGCGGTGCGCTGGATTACTTGTGTGATGCTAAGGCGAAGGGCTTGATTGAGGCGGTTGGGCTTTGCTCCAATAGTTTGTCAGTCTTACGTGAGGCGGCTGAATTTGCGGAAGTTGATCTTATCATTCCGCTGATTGATGTAGCTGGAAGTCAGCGAGAAGATTCGGCCATGGCAGAGATGCTTGGCTATGTGAATAGCGCTGGTAAAGGCGTTTATTTGCTTGCGTTACCCCATGAAGGAAACAGCTCGCTACAGACTGCTATCGATTTTTCCCGAACGCTTCCAGGCGTTGCTTCTGTAGCGATTGCTACGCATAGTCAAGCGCAACTGAGTCAAGCTACTGCGTATATACAAGAAAAGGCAAAACCTGTTTGATGAGCGGCCTGGAGGTTCTTTATGAGAATCGTCCAGGCTTTACTGTAATAAGGAGAGTAAGTAATGAAAATTTCGGCGATTTTTATCTCGATCTTATTTATGTTCTTATGGGTTATCCCTCCGGCTGCTGCGCATGCGGCAGCTTTACTGTTTATTCCACTTGATGATCGTCCTGTTTGTCGCGATTATGTAATTGATACTGCCGAGAAGGCTGGTTTTACCGTGTTAACCCCGCCAGCTGAATGGTTAGCTAGTAGAGGAAGGCTTGGTCAAGCCGATAAATTATGGCAGTGGTTAGAAGAGAATTGGTCGCAGGCTGATTATGCCGTCATTGCCGCTGATTCATTGATTTATGGCGGCTTAGTTGATTCGAGGGTACACCATTTAGATTACTCGCTGCTGGCCAGCAGGGTCGAGCGTTTCGCAAAACTGAAAGAGCAGAATCCTGCCATACGAGTGTACGTATTTAGTACGATAATGCGTTCGCCAAAAGTGAGCCTGGGCGGTGTCGAACCCTCTTATTACGAAACGTATGGGAGACAAATTTTTAAGCTGACTGCTTTATCAGATAAAGAAGTTGTCAAAGGTCTATCAGGGCCAGAGCGACAAACCCTGCAAGAACTTGTTCGGTCAGTTCCGGCAGAATATCTGAGAGACTGGCTAGATCGCCGTACAAAAAATATGATGGTCAATGAAGATTTAGTTGATTTATTGCGAGATGGCACGATCGATTACTTAATCGTTGGTCGTGATGACAGCGCCACTTTTTCGCAATCGCATCGGGAATGGCGTTTATTAAAACAAAAAACGACAGATCTTTCGATCAGTCAGTTTCAATCTTTTCCGGGAGCCGATCAATTGGCTATGGTGCTGGTAGCGCGTTCTTACAATGATCGCGAAGGAAAGCTGCCTATCGTACAAACGATTTATACGCCAGGCGTAGGCGGAAATACGATTCCGGCTTATGAAGATCAGCCAGCCAGAGCTACGATTGACGGACATGTTGTTGCTGCTGGCGGGATTGTGCTGCCGCAGCCGCAAAAGCCTGACTTAGCACTCTTAGTAAACACGCCGGAAGACGGACATACAAGAGAGGCTTCTGATGGGGAAAACGGTCTGGCTTTATCGGAAGAAAAGGGCGCATTTGTTGACGAAGTGAAGCAGCGAGTTGCACAAAAGGAACCGGTAGCTTTAGCCGATATTGCCTTTGCCAATGGTTCTGATAATGCTCTGATGCTTTCTTTGGAGAAGAATCAGTTGCTACCTGCTTTAACTGCTTATGCAGGTTGGAATACGGCGAGCAATACTGTTGGTTATGCTATAGGGCAGGGAATGATGGCTCCGTCAATGACGCCAGCAGCGCGGCGAGATTTGCTAGCTGTGCGCTATCTCGATGAATGGGCCTATCAGGCCAATCTTCGCGATGAGCTTATGGATTATTTCTTTGCTCATGATGAACGGGCGATTCAGTTTTTAGATCGCCATCTTTTGTCTGTAACGAAGGAAGCAGCACAGCAGGAACAAGATTTTGCCAAAGAACATTTTGCTTGGGTAAACCCGCAGCGGGTGCAAGTATCTTTTCCTTGGAATCGGCTGTTTGAAATTGCTGTTTCGCTCGATTCCGATACAAGCCAAATTGGCAAAATAAAACAAGCGGCGCGTTAAACGCCCGCTTGTTTTATTTTTAAACTCTTTCGTGTAAAGCTTTAGACAGTTTTTCAAGTCCTTTGCGAATGGTTGTTTGGGAGGTGGCATAGGAAAACCGGAGATATTCCTCTGTTTCGTTTGAATTCTTTTGTCCAAAAGCGCTTCGTGGCAAAGTAGCTACGCCTGCTTTATGCAAGAGGTATTGCTGCAACTCTTTTGCATCGAAAAATCCTAGATTTTCACAAGCTTTCGTCACATTGGGGAAGGCGTAGAAGGCGCCAGACGGAACTTGACAGGAAAAGCCGGGAAGTTGGTTGAGTCCGTTTACGATTAGATCACGGCGGACTTTAAATTCAGCAACCATTTTTTTGACAAAATCCTGTGACCCGGTTAACGCTTCCATACCGGCATGTTGAATAAAGGTATTGGTACAAGATTCGCAGTTCGTAATTAGTTGGGCTACCGCATTGACTAAGTGACGCGGCATGATGCCATAGCCGAGACGCCAGCCAGTCATGGCATAGGTCTTGGAAAAGCCATCTAAAAGAATCGTTTGTTCTTTTAGGCCAGGAAGTGAAATGATACTATGAAAGCTTCCTTCATAGATGATACGGCTGTAGATTTCATCAGATAAGATCCAAAGTTTATGGCGGAGAGCCAGATCGGCAATTGCGGTTAAATCTTCTTTGGTGAGAACACCGCCAGTAGGATTATGGGGGCTGTTAAGAATGATCATTTTAGTGCGAGGCGTAATGAGTTGCGTAAGCTTTGCTAAGTCAGGGGCAAAGTTTTTTTCTTCTAATAGTGGAATGGGAATCGGGACGCCGCCAAGAAAGCGAATGACTGATTCGTAAATGGGAAAACCGGGATTGGGATACAAAACTTCATCGCCGGGATTGATCAAGGCATGGAGAGTATGATAAATAATGGGTTTGCCGCCAGGGGTTACAAGGACTTCTTCTTTATCTACGGTGATTTTTCGGCTCTTAGCAATATGAGCGGCAATTACTTCGCGGAAGACAGGCAGTCCCGCTGACGGACTGTAATGGGTATGGTTTTCCAAAATCGCGCGAATACAGGCGTGTTTTACATTATCAGGTGTATCGAAATCAGGTTCTCCAATGGCAAAGCTGAGAATGGTCTGGCCGGAGGCTTGCAGTCGCTGCACTTCACTTAGAACTTCAAAGGCATTTTCGGTTCCTAGCTGTGTAAGGCGCTGGGCTGTTTTCATAGATCATCCTCCTTGGTATTTTTCTACCTTCTTCTGGCTGCCATGTTCTTTCTCCTCTTTCGCTCGACAGAATAAAAATAGAGATTTTTAGCGTAGTGTGCTATGATCAAAATCAAGAAGAATCAAGTGCGATTTTTAAGATGAAGAGGAAGCGAAAATGAAAGAAAAAATTTTACTGGTAGCTCCATTTGAAGATTTGGCTGAACTAGCGCAAGCTGTAGTCATGGAACAATTTGCCGATTCCGTTCATTTAATACGCATTATTACCGGCGACTTGCACGAATCCATTTCTCAGGTAAAGGAGGCCGTTGCTGAAGGGGTTGAAGTGGTTGTAAGCCGAGGCGGTACAGCCAAGTTGATCGAAAGTCAGCTGGATATACCAACTGTGTATATCCAAGTTACGATTACCGATGTATTGCGCGCTTTAAAGCGGGTTGGATCTTATCCCGATAAGATTGGTATTGCTGGTTTTGAAAATGTAATTTATGGCTGGGAGGATTTGGCGGCTTTACTGGGGAGTACCTTTGTGGAAATTCCCGTCCATAGTCCCGAAGAGGCCAAAGAAAAAATCGTTTGCGCCAAAGAACAAGGGGTCAAGCTGATTATTGGTGATGCTATTTCTACCAAGGTTGCTGGACGAGAAGGCCTTCAAGGAATTTTAATTCAATCAGGTAAAGAAGCAATTTTTAAAGCGTTGAATGAAGCTAGGATTATGGCGAAAGTCCGCCGGGAGGAACGAGAGAAGGCTGAACTTCTGCGGATTGTCGTAGCGACTTCCGCCGAAGGAATTATTGCGACAAACACAAACGATGAGATTACGATTTTAAATCCGACAGCAGAAAAATTACTTCAAGTTTCCTCACAGGCGCTTACTGGTTTTCCCTTGAAAAACGTGATTCCTCAGTTTGCATCCGTAAAAAAAGATCAGAAGAATGGCGATTTACAGCATATTGGTGATAAAACTTTTATGGTTAAATATCATGCTATTACGGTGGAAGATGAAAAGATCGGCGCTATTTATAGTTTTCAAAATGTGACGCAGCTGCAACAGATTGAGCAGAATCTTCGCAAGCGTCTCCATAAAAAAGGCCTAGTGGCCTATATTCAGATGGAGGATATGATTGGCGGCTCTAGTGTCTTTTCTGAATTAAAGCGCAAGGCTTATAAGTATGCTTTGACTCAGTCCACTTTGCTGATTACTGGTGAATCTGGCACAGGTAAAGAGATGATGGCCCAAGGAATTCACAATATCAGTAGCCGTAAAGAGGGGCCGTTTGTTGCAGTTAATTGTGCCGCTTTGCCGGAAACATTGTTGGAAAGTGAATTGTTTGGCTATGAAGAAGGGGCTTTTACTGGGGCGAAACGCGGTGGGCGCCAAGGTTTGTTTGAATTAGCTCATGGCGGGACGCTCTTTTTGGATGAAATCGGTGAAATGCCCTTGTCATTGCAATCAAGATTGCTCCGAGTACTGCAAGAAAAAGCGGTTATGCGCTTGGGCGGTGAAAGCGTTTGTCCCATTGATGTACGGATCATTGCCGCGACGAATCGTCACATACCGGATTTGATTGAGAAAAAAGAATTTCGGGAAGATCTTTACTACCGTTTGAATATTTTGCGGCTGCGTATGCCAGCATTGCGGGAACGAACGGCTGATATTCCGCTCCTTGCCAAACAAATGCTGCAAAAACTCAAATCAGTGAATCCTACGATTCGTGATATCGAAGAAGCAGCATTGGCTTATTTGGTGTCATGTGAGTGGCGTGGCAATATTCGTCAGCTAGCTAATACAATGGAGCGGGCTATGCTCTTAGCAGAAGGTTCGATTATTTCGCAAACCGATGTAGCAGAAGCCTATAAAGATGAACGGGATGATCTTGCGGGAAAACAGCGTGAGAGTTCAGGAATAACTGGCGATAATTTAGCTGTTTTAGAAGAAGATACGTTGCTGCGTGTGCTAATGGAAGAAAATTATAATGTGAAACGGACAGCTGCCAGGTTAGGAATTCATCGGTCCACACTTTGGCGTAAGCTAAAGGCTTTTGAAAAGAATTAAGTTGCAAAGAAAGACGTTCTAGTTGCGAAATGCAACCTGAACGTCTTTCTTTGTTGTTAGACATGGCGGAAAATCAATATTGAATTTTGGCATAATTCTTGCAAAAGATGTTAATGAGTGCGGAGAAAGCAGGTGATATTTTGATTAAGATAGGCGTAATTGCCGATGACATAACCGGAGCAAACGATACGGCAGTACAATTTGTTAAGCAAGGAATGAACAGTTTTGTCAAAATTAATCTCTGTCAAAATGAACTTAACGAAAATGCCGATGTAGTCGTTATTGATACTGACAGCCGTGATATTACGCCACAGGAAGCCTACAATAGAGTGGAAACAGCTTGTCGCGTTTTGCAGCAAGCCCAGGCCCAAACGATCTATAAAAAAGTGGACTCTACTTTGCGAGGCAACCTTGGCGCGGAAATTATGGCAGCCGATGATGTCCTTCAGCCGGAACTTGTGGTGATTGCTCCCGCTTTTCCCGCAAATCATCGTATTACAGTAGGCGGTTATCACTTATTGAATCAACTGCCAATTGAATTAACGGAAATTGCTCATGCGCCTAAAAGTCCGGTGAAAGAATCGCGAATTGTTGAGCTCTTACGATTGCAGGCGGAAAGGTCCATTGGCTTTGTTGCTTTGTCTGACGTAATTAAAGGTGCTAGTGCAATTGGTGAAGCCATAGAAACTTGTCTCGCGGCAGGACAAAAATGGATTGTTTTTGATGCTGTCCAAGATCAGCATTTGAGGTCCATTGCCAGTGCCGCGAGAAAATACAAGCAGGTTTTATGGGTCGGATCTGCAGGCCTTGCGGAACAATTGCCTAGTTTTTATGAATGGCATAAAAGTAGCATTATAGCACTTTCAGAGCGATCCGGTCCAGTTTTGACGATTGCTGGTAGTGTAAGTAAAGTGACTCAGACGCAGATTCAAAGTCTATTGAATTCACAGAATACTCATTTGATACAAATAAATGTGATAAATCTTTTGCGCGCTAGAAAAGCAGAAATTGCCGACTGCGCTAAAAAAGTCAAACAGTATTTAGCTGAGAATAAAGACGTCGTTTTGGCTAGCGCCATTACTGATGAAGACGTAAAAGCTGCTGTTGAAGCTGGGCAAGAACGTGCAATGACAGGTTGTCAAGTGAGTGAAGAGATTGCCGCAGCTTTAGGCGAAATTGCTGCCAATTTAGCGCAGGCGCCGCTAGCGGGTATGGTGCTTACTGGGGGCGATACGGCGATTCATGTATGTCGGGCCCTACAGGCCGAAGCGATTGAAGTGCTACAGGAAGTTGCCGTAGGAATTCCTTTAGGAAGACTGGTCGGCGGTCCTTGCAGCGGACTGCCTGTAGTAACGAAAGCGGGAGCCTTTGGTAAACAAGACTCGCTTGTTGCAGCGAAAAAAGCAATTTTACGACAACGTGTACAGGGAGGAAATGCAATGAAACCAATACTTGGAATTACCATGGGGGATGCGGCCGGAATCGGTCCTGAGATTATTGTAAAAGCCTTGGCAGAGAAAAGTCTTTATGACATGGCCAGACCCGTTGTTTTTGGCGATAAAAAAATAATGGAGCGAGCTGTAAAGATTATTGGTTCTGATGTAAAATGTCGCAGCATTACGGCGGCCACAGAAGGCGGCCAGGATTTTGGCGTGATTGACATCGTAGATCTTGATAATTTACCGGCCGATTTGCCTTTTGCTCAGGTAGATGGTCGAGCAGGAAAGGCTGCCTATGAATATATCGAGAAAGCTGTTGCTGCTGCTATGCAGGAGGAAATTCAGGCCATTGTTACAGCCCCTTTGAATAAAGAAGCTTTAAATCTCGGCGGGTATCATTATCCTGGCCATACTGAAATTTTAGGCGCTTTGTCTCATACGAAAAATTATTCCATGATGCTTGTGGGTGGTCCCTTAAAAGTAATTCATGTAACAACTCACGTAGCTTTTTCTAAGGTTCCTGAACTTGTGAAAAAAGAACGAGTCTTACGCGTCATTCAGCTTGCTGATGAAGCTGTAAAAATGCTTGGAATTGAAAAACCGCGGATTGCAGTTGCTGGGCTTAATCCTCATTCTGGCGAAAATGGTCTATTTGGTCGTGAAGAAATCTTAGAGATCACGCCAGCGATTGAAGCGGCGAAAAGTCAGGGGATGGACGTTACGGGACCTGTGCCGCCAGATACTGTGTTCTATCAGGCTGCTATCAAAAAAGACTTCGATATTGTGGTGGTTATGTATCATGATCAAGGTCATATACCCATTAAAGTACTTGGCTTTGAAACAGGCGTGAATGTTACGGTAGGATTGCCTTGTATTAGAACTTCAGTGGATCATGGAACGGCTTTTGCCATTGCCGGTCAGGGGGTAGCTGACAGCCGCAGTATGACTGAAGCACTCGTGTTAGGAGCTCAAATGGCGAAAGTAAAGTTTGCCCATAAACTTGGATAAATAAGAAAGAAGGATGAAATATATGTTGAAACCGCAAGGAATTATTACGCCGATTCTTACACCCTTAACGGAAGATGAAAAATTTAATCCTAAGGAATTAAAAAATCAGATCAATCGTTTAATTGGTGCTGGCGTCAGCGGGATTTTTGCTTTGGGAACAAATGGTGAATTCTATGCGTTATCGCAAGAAGAAAAAATCGAGATTATTAAAGTAACTGTAGAAGAAGTCAATGGCCGTGTTCCGGTTTATGCGGGAACAGGCTGCATTACGACGAAAGAAAGTGTGGAGCTCTCTAAGATTGCTAAAGATTTAGGTGTTGATGTTCTTTCGATTATTTCACCTTACTTTACAGCAGCGTCGCAAGAGGATCTATATCGTCACTTTAGTACGGTTGCTGAGGCGGTAGATTTACCGATTTTGCTCTATAATATCCCGGCTCGTACGGGCAATAGCATTGCTCCCGCCACAGTAAAACGTTTGGCCCAGTATCAAAATATTATTGGAATTAAAGATAGCAGCGGTAATTTTGACAACACCTTAAAGTATATTGAGAACACGGATCCACGCCTAAGTGTTTTAGCCGGAAGCGATTCGCTCATTTTATGGACTTTAATGGCTGGTGGTACAGGCGCTATTTCGGGATGCTCTAATGTATTTCCCGAATTGATGGTAAGCATCTATAAATTATGGGCTGAAGGAAAAATTGCCGAAGCCAATGAAGCGCAAAAGAAAATCAGACCTTTCCGCAATGTTATGCAGTTGGGGAATCCCAATTCAGTAGTAAAACGGGCAGTAAATCTGCTTGGTTATCCGGTAGGACCGGCGCGGGAACCGTCGAATTGCTGCAATCCGGAAATTGATGCTGAACTACGCAAAGTTTTTGAACTATATAAATAAACAGGGGAGGTAGAAAAATGGATTTTGAAGGGCAATATACGCTATTTAATGCCGGGAAAATTACAGCAGGACTCAATAGTGTGGAAAGTCTGGCTGAAATCATCAAAGAAGAAACTGTAAAAAAAGTATTGATCATTACGGATCAGGGCGTGTTTCATGCTGGCTTAATTGATAAACCGAAAGCAGTGATGGAAGCGGCTGGCGCTGTAGTAGCCATGATTAATACGACACCGCCAGAGCCAACGGTGCAGCAGGTTGAGGAAATTGTTGCTGAAGCCAAGGCGTCTGATTGTGAAATGATTGTTGGTATTGGCGGCGGTAGTTCCATGGATGTGGCAAAACTAGTGGCTGTACTGTTAACCAATGACGTGACTTTGCCGGAATTAGTAAGAGGCGCTGTTATTACGAAACAAGGAATCCCTACAGTGATGATTCCTACCACCGCTGGAACTGGATCAGAAGTGACGTATAATGCCATTGTGCTTGTACCGGAAGAAGAGCTGAAAGTAGGCATTGTCAGTCCTAAAATGATGGCGGCTTATGTGATTCTTGATCCGACTTTGACGCTGAAATTGCCAAAAGCGATCACCGCGGCAACGGGAATGGACGCACTAGCTCATGCTATGGAATGTTATATTTCTAAGAAAGCGAATCCCTTCAGTGATACCTATGCCCTAAAAGCGATTCAGTTGATTTCACGGAGTCTGCGCACCGCTTATCGCGATGGCGACAATGTATCAGCCCGTCATGATATGCTGCTAGGAGCTATGCTTGCCGGAATTTGTATTGCTACATCGAGCACAACGGCTGTTCATGCTTTGGCTTATCCTTTAGGCGGAAAATATCGGATTCCCCATGGTCTTTCTAACGCGGTATTGTTGCCGCATGTAATGAACGTGACAATTGATGCAGCGGAAGAAAAGTTCAAAGATATTGCACAGGCCATGGAACTTCCTGTAGCCGGTCTGTCCAGTCGGGAAGCCGCGGAAAAAATGATTGAGAACTTGTACTCACTAAATCATGATCTAGAGCTTTCGGTGAACTGGGACGAAAAAGGCATTACGGCTAAGGATATTGATTTTATGGCTGAAGCCGCGCTCAAAGTGACCCGTCTTCTCAACAATCATCCTAAAGTTCTTGGTAAAGAAGCGATCAAGGAAATCTATCAAAAACTCTTTTAGTGAAGGATCAGACAAACGCCGCATGGTTTGTCTGACCCTATAAGACAAAAAAACTGACTATTCCAAAATGAACGAAATAATTGATAGCTCAAAGAAAATTAAGTAGTAAAAATTTATAGAGAAATGAGTGGTGTTCATGAAAGAATTTAGTTATGCCGATACAGCGATTATCGTGGCCATGATTATTGCCTATATCTTGTTTACATCATGGTTGACAGTGAAACTTCGTAGTAAAGACAGTGACCAGTTTATGACGGCAGCTCGGTCTATGCCGGCAATTGTTGTAGGTATTTTGCTCATGTCCGAATTTATTGGCGCCAAATCTACGGTAGGAACGGCGGAGTCGGCTTTCAAATATGGTATGGCTGCTTCTTGGTCGGTTATTGGCGCGGCCATTGGTTATTTCCTCTATGCTTTCTTTATGGCAAAGCGGCTCTACGGCTCGGGAGAAATTACTATTTCCGGCGCTATTGCGCAAAAGTACGGGAAATCTACGAAATATATGGTTTCCTTAATCATGATGTACGCTTTGCTCCTTGTGAATGTTGGGAACTATATCAGTGGCGCTGCAGCTTTATCGACGGTGCTGAAGGTTCACTTGCCGACAGCTATGCTGATTATTGCAGTAGTGAGTACGTTCTACTTTGTCTTTGGCGGGATGAAAGGCGTTGCCTGGGTTACGATTCTACACAGCTTCCTTAAATATGTCGGTATTATCATTATTCTTGGTGTGGCTTTAACTATGACTGGCGGGATTAGCCCGATGATGGAGAAAATGCCGAGTTATTACTTCACCTGGGATGGGAAAATCGGCGCCACAACTATATTTGCCTGGATTATTGGTACTGTGGGCGCGATTTTTTCCACACAATTTGTTATTCAAGCTACTTCATCAAGTAAAAATGCCAATGAAGCGAGAAAATCAGCTCTCTATGCGGCTGCATTTTCCTTGCCCCTCGGTATTTTACTGGCCTTAATCGGTGTTTCTGCTAAGTTTTTATTCCCTGATATGAAAGCTCTCTACGCTCTGCCTATCTTCATGCAGTATATGAGCCCGTATTTAGCCGGTCTTGTCGCAACTTCGCTGGTGGCGTCTGTCTTCGTTTCCGTAAGTACAGTTGCGTTGGCGATTGCCTCTTTGGCTGTAAAGGACTTCTATGTGCCTATTTATAAACCAAGTCCGGAAAAAGAATTTAAAGTTACCAAAATTATCTCTGTTATTATCGGTTTTATTCCGCTCATTTTCGTATTCTTTGTGCCGGAAATTCTAAAACTGTCCTTCTTTACCAGAGCGATTCGTCTGTCTATTTCTGTAGTTGCTATGCTCGCTTTCTATCTGCCCTTCTTTAATAGCACGCGCGGCGCCAACTTGGGGATGGGAATCGCAGCAGTCGCTACAAGTGGCTGGTACATGATGGGCGATCCTTATGGGGTTGATAATATGTACATCGCTTTGATTACGCCAGCCATTGTTATGGTGCTTGATAAGCTGTTTGGCGGCGGCAAGAATGAATCCAAGGAAGTTCAAGCATAATTTAGAAGTTAGGAGTGATTTCTTTGAATACAGTGGAAGATAAAGACGGGAAACTTTATCCTGATCAAACAAGCGATCGGATTGATGCCTATATACCATCGAATTGTCCGCAAAATCATGCGTCCAATATTATGCCCTTACCGAATGGCGACTTACTTTGCGTCTGGTTCGGCGGAACGCAGGAAGGAATAGCTGATATTTCAATTTATATGTCGCGACTGAATCAAGGCGAATCAGTATGGACTGAGCCTGTAAAACTTTCTGACGATGCTGGGCGGTCAGAGCAGAACCCTGTTTTGTTTTCAGCGCCTAATGGCGACTTGTGGTTGTTATATACGGCGCAGAAGTCAGGCAACCAAGATACGGCGATTGTTCGCTACCGTATCTCGCAAGATAACGGCTATACTTGGGGACCCATTGAAACTTTATTTGGTACGCCGGGGACCTTTATTCGTCAGCCGATCGTAGTATTGGAAAATGGCGAATGGCTCATTCCCGTTTTTTATTGTCACGTACAACCTGGGGTAAAATGGGTTGGCGATTATGATACGAGTGCGGTGAAAATTTCTGCTGACCAAGGGAAAACCTGGACCGAGTATGTGGTACCAAGTAGTACTGGCTGCGTCCATATGAATGTGGAAAAGCTTCAGGACGGTACACTGCTTGCTTTATTTAGAAGCCGTTGGGCTGACTTCATTTATGCCAGCCGTTCGGCTGATCATGGCCGGACTTGGAGCGAGCCTGTCGCTACAGAATTACCTAATAATAATTCTTCGATTCAGTTTACCGTTCTGGCGAACGGTCATCTTGCTCTCGTATATAATCATATCAGTGCAGGGGCTTCGACGGAAAGACGCGCTTCGTTATATGATGAGATTGAAGATGATGAGGAAACCGTAGTAACAGAACCGGCAGTGGCAGCCGCTCCGATAGAAAATTCTCATGAAAAGAAAGCTTTTTGGGGAACGCCGCGCGCGCCCATGACAATTGCTATTTCGGAAGATCATGGCAAAACCTGGCCTTACCAGAAAAATATTGAAGTGGGCGATGGCTATTGTATGACGAATAATTCACGGGAAAAACTGAATCGCGAGTATTCTTATCCTTCCATAAAACAAACACCAGATCAAAGAATTCACGTGACTTTTACGTATTTCCGTCAGGCCATTAAATATGTTTCTGTCACAGAAGCGTGGGTTAAAGAATAAAAAGCTGGAAGAAGAAACTAGGTAGGTTAGTAAAATCTCCTAGTTTCTTTCTTTCTGGATAGCTTTAGAAAAGGCGGTAGGTAAATTATGTTTTTACAAGGAAAAGCTGCTATTGTAACAGGAGCTACACGGGGAATTGGTCGAGCGATTGCGCTTACTTTAGCTAGAGAAGGCGCTTCACTCGTCATTAATGGCAATCAGACGGCTATGCTGCAGGAGTTGGCACAGGAAATCGAAGCGAAGGGGCAAAAGTGTATTGTTGCCGTAGGCGATGTGTCTGATTATGCTGTAGCGGAACGTATTGCTAGTATGGCGCAAACACAGTTTGGACGAATCGACATTTTAGTCAATAATGCTGGGATTAATCGACGGGTTCCTACACTCGAAATGGATCTTGCCGAATGGCAGCAAGTCATGGATGTGAATTTAAACGGGACTTTATATTGCTGTAGAACGGTTCTGCCAGTTATGATCGCGCAGCAAAGCGGTAAAATTATCAATATATCATCAACTACGGCGAAAACGCCGCATCGCAATGCGTCGCCTTCTTACGGCGCTTCTAAAGCTGGTGTTAATTATTTGACACAGCATTTAGCCTTAGAGATGGCTAAGCATAATATTTATGTTAATGGAGTCTGCCCTGGGCCGATTGAAACTGATATGAGCCAGCAATGGACTGAAGAATATCGCAGTCAGGTGCTTGCCAGAATTCCGCTGGGTAAACTAGGAACACCGCAGAATGTGGCTGATACAGTGCTCTTTTTAGCATCGTCCATGTCGGATTTCATTACTGGAGAAACAATTAATATTAATGGCGGCACCTTTATGAATTGAATAAACAAGGAGTGGGGACTATGATTACTGGTGTTTTAGCGAATGTAGCGCAGGAAATTCAATTTTATCCGAAAGCTTTGCAAACAGGGTTGCAGTACCTATTGGATACCGATTTTTCCCAAGTTGTTTTAGGTCGTCAGGAAATTGACGGTGACAAAATCTATGCCATGGTCTCGGAATACGAAACAGAAGCAAAAACAGTTAGGAGACCGGAGGCTCATCAAAAATACATTGATATTCAGTATATTTTTACTGGGCGGGAGGTAATTGGTACGGCGCCGCTTACTGCAGCCGGTGAAGTGACAGAAGATCTTTTGGCGCAGCGTGATGCGATTTTTTATAAGACACTAGACAATGAGGCGTATCATACGCTTACGGCGGGGATGTTTGCCATTTATTTTCCCTGGGATGTCCATCGGCCAAACTGTTTTGTAAACATGCCGGAAAAAGTAAAGAAAGTGGTTGTCAAAATTTTACTTGCTGAACTAACTGTAAAGTAGCAGAATACAACCTTTTTCAAAGAAGCAGATAAAAGCAGAAATCTCGTACCAGTCAGTACGAGATTTCTGCTTTTTATAAGAATTGAAAATTTATTTTGCTTAGAAAGTTACTTCTTTTCCCGTATAGGCGCAAGTCAGAAGTTCTTTCATTTCTTCTACCGAAATGGATCTAGGATTTGAGCCTGTGCAAGGATCTTCTAGCGCGTGTGTGGCAATCCCGTCGACACTTGTGTCAAAGAGTTCTTGGGTTACGCCAGCTTCTTTTAACGTAGCGGGGATTTCTAGTTTTTTATTGAGATTACGGATAAACTGTACGAGACTTGCTGTAAGCTCTTCCGTAGAAGCGCCAGGGAGATCAAGCTGTTTTGCCACTTTCGCATAATCCTTGCCAACGGTTTTTTGATTAAACTCAATAACGAAGGGCAGTAAAATTGCATTGGCGCAGCCATGGGGAATATGGAAAAGAGCGCCAATTTTATGGGCAATACTGTGAGTAATGCCTAATAACGCATTCGTAAAGGCCATACCAGCTAGGCACTGTGCATTATGCATTTGTTCGCGGGCTACGTGATCACCCCCGTAAGATTTTAAAATATGTTCTTTAATCATAATAATGGATTGCAATGCCAACGGATCAGTATAGGGAGAGCGGGCGCTAGCCACGTAAGCTTCCAAGGCGTGAGTTAAGGCGTCCATGCCGGTATGAGCGACAAGTTTCGGCGGCATTGTTTCAGCAAGTTCTGGATCGACAATCGCAATATCAGGCGTTAAATTATAGTCGGCTAAAGGATATTTGATTTTGGTGGAATAATCCGTAATTACTGAGAAGGCCGTTACTTCTGTTGCCGTACCGCTAGTAGAGGCAATCGCGATAAATTTTGCTTTATTGCGCAGAAGAGGGACTGTAAAGGGGTCTTTGACATCGTCGAAGGTCGTTTCTGGATGTTCATAGAAAATCCACATCGCTTTAGCCGCATCAATAGGGCTGCCGCCGCCGAGGGCTACGATCCAGTCAGGCTCAAATTCACGCATTAAAGCGGCGCCTTTAAAGACTGTTTCGACAGAGGGATCTGGTTCAACGCCTTCAATGAGTTTTACTTCCAAACCAGCTTTTTTCAAAGCGTCAGTCACTTTATCGAGAAAACCAAATTTTTGCATCGAGCTGCCGCCTGTTACAATAACAGCGCGTTTGCCTGTTAAGTTTTCTAGTACTTCCGCCATGCAACCGCGGCCAAAATAAACATCTCTTGGAATTGTAAATCTACTCATTTAAGTCACCTCATCAAAAGTGTTATTTTTTTCACAAAATTGTCACAACTTCATTTTACAGCACCTTGTTTTTGCCGTCAATATGGAAAAGAAAAATATACCATTCCATTTTTTTTAGCAGGACTTTGTCAAAGAAAAAAAGAAAAATAGCAACAGATTACCTAGAAAAACGCTTTGTTTATTCCTGTTTGAAGGGGGAAAAGCTATGGATATAAAAAAATTTATTACACCCTTAAGAAAGTTAGAGTTTGTTGAATTTGACCCCTTGAATCAGTCGGTTCATATGTATCACAGCCGTATTGAGGAAATTGGTGACAAAGAAAAAACGCTGCTAGTATCAGAACCTTATGGCAAGGGGCAGCTTTTACCGCGACGCTATCAAGAACCTTATACGGTAAGAATTGTGGCTGATGACTGCGCCTATGTGTTTCAAGCTTCATTACTGCGCTACACAAGAGAACCTTTTGCTTTGTGGACCATTACTTATCCGACAACAGCCAGACGAGACCAATTGCGCGATTTTGTCCGATTTAACATTAATCTTGATGTTGTTTTGACAGCAAAGGAAGTGGCGGCAAAAGATGGGGAGACGCCTGCTTTGCCAGTGGTCATCAAAACTCTTACGCGTGATATTAGCGGCAATGGCATGTGTATTCTTTGCCCAGAGGATAGTAAACTAGCTATAGGGTCTTGTTGGAATATTGTTTTGCCTTTATCGCCTTTTTTCTCGTTAGAAGTGGAAGGTGAAATTTTGCGAACTGTCATTACGGAAAATGAAAAAGTTTTTTGCGGTTTACGCTTTACTAAGATTGAAGAAGTTGAGCGGCAAAAGCTGATTCAATTTATTTATAAAAAACAGATCGAGCGCCGGAAAAAGGAAGATGCTTTGTTTAATGACTCAATTTAATTTTGACTGAGATTTTTTTAAAAAGCTTTCTAATTCAATAATGTAGCGTTCGTGGGTGCCTTCGCCAACTTTTTCTTTTTCATCAAAGGCTTCTACGGAGAAAATCAAACGTTTTCCTTTTATTTCAGTAAGCTTTGCCGTGCAGCGGACTGTCATACCGATTGGCGTCGCAGCTAGATGGCGAACATTTAGCTGAATTCCTACCGTAGCGAGACCTGCCGGTAGTCGTGGGTCGACAATAGATAGAGCCGTTGCTTCCATAAGACCAATCATGGCTGGCGTAGCATAGACTGCTGCTCCGCCGCTGCCATAACGGATGGCTGTGTTATCAGTCGTAACCTTTTCTTGTTTTTCGTTGCTTAAACCTAGCGATAAATTATATTCCATGGTACTCAGTCCTTTCTTTTCGTTTCTGGTTTATTATTTTCTGCATGGAAGCGATGATTCCTACTTGAAACTAAAAAAACTTTTCATTAAGATATGATGTTAAATGATAATTTATAGTATAATAAAGTAAAAATTACTTTCCTTTTTATTGAAGGAGATGAAGTGGAGGGATTAGCATGGAGCTAACCTTTTTAGAACATAGTGGGTTTATGGTGGAAACCGATCACCATATATTGATTTTTGATTACTATCGTGATCCGGCGGGTAAAGTAGCCGCTAAGCGGGGGAATGGGAAAAAGTGGTTTGTTTTTTCTTCCCATAACCATGGTGATCATTTTAATCCGGCAATTGCCCAGTGGCAGAATGATTCTTATTACTTCCTATCACATGATATTGCAGCAGAAAGTGGTACTGCAGCTTTTATGTCTGATAAAATTAGTGTAATGGCGCCTTATGAAACTTGCCGCCAAGCTACAGTGACAGTAAAGAGCTTTGGTTCGACTGATGCGGGAATTTCTTTTTTGGTTGAAGTAGAAGGACATAAGATCTTTCATGCTGGTGATTTGAACTGGTGGCATTGGAATGGTGATACACCCGAAAATATTAAGCAAGCCGCTGCTGATTTTGCGAGAGAAATGGAAAAATTAAAGGGCGAGTCTTTTGATGTTGCCTTTTTCCCGGTGGACAGCCGCTTGGAAGAATATCGCACGCTTGGCGTTGAGACTTTTTGCCGCGATACGGATCCGAAGCTGGTCGTAGCGATGCATGCTTTTGGTCCTGTATGGGAACCACCCACGCCATTTTGTGTTGAAAATCGGGAAATTCCGCTGTGGATTCCTAAGGCTGCGGGAGAAACTTTTATTCATGAGGCGAAAGCGGTTAAATAAATGAATTTTTATTAGGTGATAAGGAGGTTTGCATGGAGGAAAAATTAAACGCGATTACTCACGGTGTCGGAACGGCTTTTGCTCTTGTTGCTTTAGCTGTTCTCGTTTTTGCCGCTTATACGAGCGGCAGTACTTGGCATATTGTCAGTTCTTTCATCTATGGGATTTCTATGGTGCTACTATACTTAGCTTCCACGTTGTATCATAGTTTTTCCAATGAACGAATTAAGGCGATTTTCCAAATTATTGATCATTCGGCGATTTATTTATTGATTGCGGGAACCTATACGCCCTTTGTACTAGTGCCGTTGCATGGGACTTTGGGTTGGACCGTTTTTGCAGTGATTTGGTCTGTGGCGCTTGTCGGGATTGTTTTTCAAATCTTTTTCGTCAGACGCTTTAAGATCTTTTCTACTTGCTGCTATCTGCTGATGGGGTGGTTTGCCGTCGTCGTGATCAAGCCGCTCATGGAGACATTGCCCCATGAAGGTCTGTTGTGGCTGATGGTAGGCGGAATTTTCTACTCTGTGGGAGCGATTTTTTACTTATGGCGCCGCATGCCTTATAATCATGCCGTATGGCATTTGTTTGTTCTGGCTGGCAGCGCAGCGCATTTTATCGCTGTTTTTTTCTATGTACTGCCGCTGCCTGTTGTGAGTTAGGGTTTACAAGTATTATAAATGAGTGTATAGTGGAAATGTTAACATTGGCTTTTTGGCCGGTTAACATTTCTTTTGTTTAATTGGTAAACTTAAAATTTAAATAAGGTTAACGAAAGTGGGGATTGGAATGAATCAGATTGAACAGCAAGATAAAGAGTATTTATGGCATCCTTTTACACAAATGAAAGGCTGGCTAGAAGAACCGCAGACCGTTATTGCTTCGGCGAAAGGGATTATGTTGACAGATACAGAGGGGCGAAGCTACTATGATGCCGTGTCCTCTTTATGGGTTAATATTCATGGTCATGGTCGTGCGGAAATTGATGAGGCCATTCAAGCTCAGCTTGGCAAAGTGGCCCATAGCACAGCGCTAGGGCTGGCTAATATTCCGGCAGCGCAGTTTGCCGCTGAACTCATTGCTGCGGCGCCTAAGGGGCTTTGTAAGGTCTTTTATTCTGATGATGGATCAACAGCCATTGAAGTGGCCATTAAGATGGCTTTTCAATATTGGCAGCATCAAGGACGACCTAATAAGAAGCGCTTTATTTCTTTGGAACAAGCATACCATGGTGACACAGTGGGAACAGTCAGTGTAGGGGGCATTGATTTATTTCACCGGGTGTTTCAGCCATTATTATTCAAACCTTTTTCGATTCCTTCGCCGTCATGCTATCACTGTAAGTTGGCTAAATCGCCGGAAACATGCCAGTGGGAATGTGTGAAAGCCTTAGAAGACCTGTTGGCAGATCATCATGGGGAAATCGCCGCTCTGGTAATGGAACCGCTCGTTCAGGCGGCAGCTGGCATGCTTATGGCTCGACCTGGCTATTTGGCGAAAGTACGGGAATTGACGCAGCGTTACGAGGTCTTGTTAATTGCTGATGAAGTAGCTACAGGCTTTGGACGCACCGGAACGCTGTTTGCTTGTGAGCAGGAAGGGGTAACACCTGATTTCATGGCTTTATCAAAAGGGATTACGGGCGGCTATATGCCGCTAGCGGCAACTGTTACGACTCAGGCTGTTTTTGATGCTTTTTTGGGTGATATGGCGGCAAAGAAAACTTTTTATCATGGTCATTCCTATACAGCGAATCAACTAGCTTGCGCCGCTGCATTAGCGAGTCTTAGAATCTTTAAAAAGGATCAAGTGATTGAAAATTTGCCGCCGAAGCTTGCGGCTATTGCTGAAGAATTAACTAAGATTGCAGCTCTTGAGCATGTCGGTGATGCTAGACAATGCGGTATGATTGCGGGCATTGAGCTTATGGCTGATTCAGCAACAAAGACTCCTTATGCCTGGGATCAGACGATGGGGGCCAAAGTATGCATGAAAGCAAGAGAACATGGAATTTTTATCCGTCCTGTTGGCGATGTGATCGTCTTTATGCCGCCGCTTGTCAGTACGGTGACTGAGATTCGCCATATGTTGTCGCAGGTAGCTGCCGCGATTGACGAAGTAACGAATCAAGGACAATTTTCTACCTGTGGCGGGGGAGCTCATTTTTAGAAGCAGCAGGAAGTTGTGAATTTTTCCAGAATACAAAAGATAAGAACCATTATAAACTAATGAAAGAAAAATAGCGTAAGGAAAGAAGGGCGAGCCTATGGTAAAAGATTTTGAAGGACACAGTCCGGCTCTAGATAAGAAATCATTCATTGCTGATGGAGCCCAGATTATCGGAGCTGTAACCATGAAAGAATTTAGCAGTGTATGGTTCAATACCGTTGTACGCGGTGATGTCAATCGTATTGAAATTGGCCGCTATAGCAACGTGCAGGATAATAGTGTTGTCCATGTAACTGATAATTTTCCCACTCTCATCGGCGACTTTGTGACTGTCGGTCATAATGCTATTTTGCATGGCTGCACCATTGAAGATCATTGTCTTATTGGCATGGGGGCTATTGTTTTAAGTGGCGCGGTCATTGGAACGGGCAGTATTATTGCTGCTGGCGCTCTTGTTAAGGAAAAGCAGGTTATTCCGCCGCATTCTCTAGTAATGGGTCTGCCTGGTAAGGTTATAAAATCGACGGAAGCCGATTGGCCGAGTATTCATGCTCAAGCGCTCAAATATAAAACCTTATGGACCGAACGGTATGGACTGTTGCCTGATGCCGATGGCGAACGCTATCACGGCGAAAAGATCGTTTAAAGGAGGGAAATCCCATGATTGAACTCAAAAAAATTGTAGTGGCCTATGATGGATCAGAGCATAGTAAACGGGCTTTGGATTGGGCTGTGAAATTTGCTGGCGCTTCTAAAGCGGTGATTGATGTTGTCATGGTGCTAGTACCATCATCTTTACTTGTCGGTGTAGATTATGCCGGCGTTTGCTTTTCGGAAGAGTTAAAAGAAATGGCCGAAAAAGAGATTGAGGAACAGCTGGAGGCGGCAAAATCTTTTTGCGAAGCGCAGAATGTAGTTGTTCACACGGCAACTCTGTTTGGCAATGTTGTTGACGAGATACAGCATTATGTAACAGACGTAAAGGCCGATATGGTCATTTGCGGCACCCGTGGTCTTGGTGGTTTTGAAGGACTGCTTGTGGGCAGTGTGGCTCATAAACTCGTGACGTATTTGCCTGTACCAGTATTGGCCGTTAAATAAAAATAAGCGAATCTATCAAACGTGATAGATTCGCTTATTTTGTCAAAAGTCATAAATTAATGAGCTTCATCAAAAGCCGTCAGTAATAGATGAGCACTAGTCTGGTTTGTTGCAAGGGGAATATTATGAACATCGCAAACGCGAAGCAGCGCTGTAATGTCAGGTTCATGGGGCTGCGCTGTAAGCGGATCGCGGAGGAAAATAACGAGAGCTACTTCGCCGTCAGCAATACGAGCGCCAATTTGCTGATCACCGCCTAAAGGGCCTGATAAAAAGGTGAGAACAGGGAGCGATGTTTCTTCGGAGATTAGGCGACCGGTGGTAGCCGTGGCAATCAGATGATAATGCGAAAGAATGTTTTTATGTTCTTTTACAAAGGCGAGCATTTCTTGTTTCTTCTTGTCATGGGCAATTAGTGCTATTGTTTTCAACTGGCCTCACTCCTTTTGTTTCCTAATGTAATCTTAGCAAAGATTGAGGGCTTCGTAAAGTTTTTTACCGTAGGGAGGAGTTTGTATGGATCAAGCTTTTTTAGCAGAAAGAACAAAGGCTTTTCATGACTATGTGGCTAAGTTTCGTTCTGATGATGTTGATATTCAGCAGCATATGGATATGAAGGAATTTCATACTGATAAAGTAGCAGCTCACTGTCGGTCGTTAGCTCAAGTCTTGCAGCTTGGCGCGGCGGATCAAGCTTTAAGCGAGCTCATTGGATTGTGGCATGATGTGGGGCGCTTTTCCCAATATAGTCGTTATAAGACTTTTAATGATAAACTTTCCGTTAATCACGCTGAATTAGGTCTAGTCGAACTGGAACGGCTGGGCTGGTTGGCGCTGATTAGTGAAGCCGATACTGATATTGTGCGGTTTGCGATCGGGGCCCATAATGCTGTCAAAATACCAGCAGCGCCGACAGAGCGGCACTTGCTTTTTGCGAAAATCATTCGCGATGGTGATAAACTTGATATTTTTCGCGTTCTGGAACCGTTTCTGGCGCCACCAACGGAACAAGGCTGCAGTCCTCAGATTCTGCAGGATTTAGCTGTTGGCAAACAAACTTTTTTTGAAAATATGAAAACGCCTGATGATCGAAAACTTGTCCGTCTCTCTTGGGTGTATGATTTAAATTTTGACTGGACGGTGCAGAAAGTTAGGGAGAAAAACTATGTCGATCATATTCTTGCCTATCTACCTGGTACGCCCGAACTGAAAGCGATTCGTGAAGCCATGCATGCTTATATGGCAAAACGTGCTCAAAGGTAAGCATAAAATAGCTGCTAAGCCCGATCCGTGTACAAATCCTTTCTTGCAGCAATGCGATTTGTGATTTTCGAACGAAAGGCCCTATCACGTAACTGTGATAGGGCCTTTCGTATCTTAGTCCGGATAAAAGATAGTTTTTACAGCTTTAATCTTGTTTTGATGCGTTCTACTGCTTCTTTGGTACTTTCCTGATTGCCGAAAGCGGTTAAACGGAAATAGCCTTCGCCGGCTGGGCCAAAGCCGCTGCCTGGCGTACCGACAATGTTAGCTTCTGATAAAAGTTTATCAAAGAATTGCCAGGAGTCGAGGCCTTCGGGAACTTTCAGCCAGATATAAGGGGCGTTCACGCCGCCGAATACAGTGAGGCCAAGGCTAGCGAGACCGTCACGAATGATTTTGGCATTGGCCATGTAATAAGCGACAAGGGCTTTTACCTGTTTTTGGCCTGCTTCGGAGTAAACAGCTTCAGCGCCTTTTTGAATAATATAAGGTACACCATTAAATTTCGTGGTTTGACGACGATTCCAGAGGCTGTTTAAGGGATGCATCGTTCCGTCAGCAGCAGCAGCCATAACTGTTTTCGGTACTACTGTATAAGCACAACGAGTACCAGTAAATCCTGCTGTTTTGGAGAAGGATCTAAATTCAATAGCTACATCTTTCGCGCCTTCAATTTCATAAATGCTGTGAGGAATATTATCTTCCTGGATATAGGCTTCATAAGCGGAGTCATAAAGGAGGATCGAGCCATTCGCTTTGGCGTAATCGACCCAAACTTTTAGCTGCTCTCTCGTCAGCGTAGTTCCTGTGGGATTATTAGGCATGCACAAATAAATTAAATCTGCTTTTTCCTGGGGAAGTTCTGGCACAAAGTTATTGGCCTGATTGCAAGTAAGGTAGAGAACTTTGCCAAATTTTCCATTTACGAGTTCGCCAGTACGACCGGCCATGACATTGGTGTCAAGATAAACCGGATATACAGGATCCGTAATGGCAACGGTATTTTCCAAACCGAAGATTTCCTGAATATTACCTACATCACTTTTCGAACCATCACTGACAAAGATTTCATCAACCGCTAAATCAATACCGCGTGGAACATAATCAGTATCAATAATTTTTTGAATTAAAAAGGCATAGCCTTGTTCTGGACCGTAGCCGCGGAAGGTTTTTTCATCAGCCATTTCATCAACTGCTGCATGTAAGCTGTCGATTACTGCAGGCGGCAAGGGGCGTGTTACATCGCCAATCCCTAAACGAATAATGTCCGCATCGGGATGTTCATCTTTAAAGTGCGCCACTCTGCGGGCAATTTCAGCAAACAAATAGCTGCCTGGTAACTTCAAATAATTTTCATTAATAGTAGCCATGTAATAAACTCCTTTCAAACTGTAAACAATACTTAAATTATACAACAATCAAAGCTTTTACGCATTTTTTTCCTGCAAATTTCTTCAAAATCCTGTTTAGGTCTTGCAATACATGATTTTTAGCAGGGGAGTATCTTTTAATGAGATCTCATGGGGCGAACAAACCTTGCCTTCTTGATCGGTTATAATGCGAATCACCGGTTTAGACGGAGCGTCAAAGGGAACCGATACAACGAGGGCGGACTGGCCTGTATTTAATACAACCATGGTTCCCGGCGCATAGAGAGCCACGCGAGATAGAAACCGTTGTCCTAAAGCTTGGTCAAAATGCACTCCGAGACCTTTATAAATAATATCATAAGCTTGTTTGGGCGGCATTGCCCGACGATAAGGGCGATTCGCCGTAATGGCGTCATAAACATCAGCAATAGCTAAAATACGAGCATATTGCAAAATTTCGTCGCCTTTGAGGCCGCGAGGATAGCCTGTTCCATCAATTCGTTCGTGGTGTTGCCAGGCCATATGGGCCGATAAACTAGAGAGCTCCCACCGCATTTTTCTTAAGGAATTAAATCCCCACTGGGCATGATTTTTTAATAGCTCAAATTCTTCTTCAGTTAGCTTCTCTGGTTTATTCAATAAATCTAGGCTGATTTCGTTTTTCCCCACGTCGTGAAGTAAGGCGCCGCAGGCAAGTTCTTTGAGTTGCGGTACGGTCAAATCGCTGAATCTTCCTAGTAAGATCGCGTAAATTGCACAATTGAGAGAATGGGAAAAGGTCGTATCGTCATGGGAGAAAATTCCTGTCAGACAAATGGAAATGTCTGCCTGACTAAGAAGTTCTTCGACTAAGTCGGAGGCCATATTGGATAACAGTTTTACCGAAAAAGTCCCCTTGTTTTTTAAGTCAGACATGGTTTGATGAAGGATAGACAGCGCCTGTTGTTGCATTTCAATGCTTATATATTCTGTTTCTTCAATCCCCTCATAAAGGGGGTCAATGACACATAAAGTGCTTACCTGCATGGCCTCAAGCTTGGCAATATAGCTTTGAGTTAGCACCACGTTGCGTGATAATAGAATCATCCCTGTATAAGTCATAATATCACGGGCTAAAACCATCCCTGGTTTTGCCTCTTGGATATCAATTCGTCGCAAAGACTCACTTCCTCAAAATAAAAGTCTAGTATAAAAATAAGAGTATCTCTATCAATTGTATGTCACAATAAGAGTCTTTGACTAGTAAAAAATAGCGAAATAGGAAAAAAGTTTGGCGTTTTCTAGTAAGAATAAAACCGCAGATATAAAATATCTGCGGTTTTGGCAAAAATTTGGCAATATTACTTACGCGTAAGTGTGCTATGAAATGTCCGCTAAGGACCGATGCGCCAACCCTACAGCGACCTCATTCAAATTTAATACACCGACAGCGAGAAAGAGGGCCACACACAAATGCTCGCCGTAGCGGGCCAGACCAATTTTACCGCCGACACTCATGCCTAAAGCTTTTGCTGAAACTTGTTCCAACGCGGCTTTAGTAGCACCAGCGACAGCGCCTTCCCCGACGTGGTTAGCCGGTACAAGCCCTTGACGCTGAGCGGCTACGGCAGCTCGCTCAATAATTTTTTTCATGAGGGGAACAAAATCGCCGCCAAAATCGACTGCAGTGACAAGGATCTGTTCTTTGCCGTACATCGCGCGAAGCTGCTGTTCTTCTTCGCGGCTCTGACTAAGCGCCAGACGCAGCGCTGCTCTAGCAACATGAGTGCTTGATTCTGTCATGATTTAATCATATCTCCAATCAAAACGTTTTTTTGCGAGGAATCACTGAGAATCGAACGTTTATCGACAATTGCTGTGAGAGTAAAGGCGGCAAGGCAGACAGCCCATTCTAGATAAATTGGGTGAGAGAAAATACGGACGGCTGGAATGAATTGCCACGCGGCTAGCGCTAAGATCCCGGCAATAGTCGTATAAAAAGCCGAGCTGCGGCGGCAAAGTCCTGGGAAAAAGAGCGTGGCCAAAAAGACAAGTGTAAAAGCTGTTGTCAGACTTAGGCCAATTAATAATGTTTTTAAAATGCCGACGGCATGGAAAGCAAAGTATAGAGTCATCAGACCTAACACTAGCACGGAGAGGCGATTTACCAAGAGATAGGTTTTTTCGTTCACTGTGGGGTGTATAAAGCGTTTGTAAATATCTTGGCAAAAGAGCGCGCCAGCACCAAGGAGCAAATGGCAGGCCGTTGAGACGTCAACAGCCCAGAGGGCTGATAAGGTAATGCCTGACAAAACAGGGTTCAAACTCATAATGATTTGCGGCAGAGCCATAGTAGACTGAATGCCGGGATAATTTACTTTAGCGGCAAGTCCTAAGATTGCGCAGAGAAAACCAATTGGTAGAATCAGGAGCGCCCCCCAGAGAAAACCGCGGCGAGCTGTTGTGGTATTTTTAGCCGCACAGGCAACCTGGACCGGACCTTGTGCTGACAGCGTTTGAGTAATCATAACAACAAACCAGCCAGTAATTGTTGCAAGGCCTAAACCGCCGACAGGACCAAACCAATCTGTCGTAGGCGGCAGTTTAGCAGCGAGCGTGGCTAGACCGCCTTGGTTGGTGACTGCTTCAAAAGTGCTGATGAAAATACCGAAATAGATGAGTGTAATGCTTATAATATTCGCAAGGCCGGAAGACCAAAGACCGCCGATGAGCGTAACGCCGATAAAGACGACAGCGCTTGTATACATACCTGTCTCCATTGTAAATACTTCCGGCAGCAGTGATGATAAGATGGCGCCGCCTGCCAAGTATTGCAGGGAGGTAATAACAAGCTGAATAATAATTAGACCAAATACGCAGGCAGTCCGACCTTTCGTATCATAGTAATGTTCAAAGAATTGCGGTAACGTAGTGCACTCCACGGCACGATAGCGTTTTGCGCCGATTACGCCCATGGCAATAGCGCCTGCGGCCCAAGCTGCTGTATACCATCCGGCGGAAATACCAACCTGAAAGGCATTTTCGGCTACGCCGATCGTGGAGGCGGCGCCGACGGCCACACCGGAAATATTGACAGCCACCATGGCTGTGTTGAGCTGGCGTCCTGCTAGTAAAAAACCAGCGCTATTTTTGGAAGCCACATGACGAGCATAGAGGCTGATCGCAAAGAGCAGCACGACATAAAGTGAGACAATAATCAAGGGAATTGACATAAATACCATCCTACCTTTCTACAAAGAAACAGTTTAGTTTTTACTTGCTTCATCCTACCAAATCCTACAATCCTACAGTGGTGCATACAATGTTATACAGGTTTATTTTACCGGGTTAGAGCCGTCCTGTAAAGAGGCCCCTTTCGTTAAACCCTCACGAAAGGCTTCAATGACGGCTGCATTTTCATCAAGATTGTAAATACGAGCAGGCTGACCTTTGGCATCATAATCAGTGGAACTCCACCATACGGCCAGTTTAATGCGGTCATAGCGAGGCAGAGAAGCGAACATATCTCTTACCCAGGCCGCTTTATCACCGCCGACGGAATTAGAACCAAACTCAGCAATCATAAAGGGTTGTACAAAGAGGTCGGCATATTCTTTATAGAGATTGCCATAAATCTGATCAAAAGACCGCCATGTTTCGCCAGGGTAATACGTGCCGTTATTGTAACCAGTTAAACCGATAATATCGACATATTCATCGCCGGGATAATACATCATATAATGGTTCCAGGCGAAAGTTGGTTTTGATGGGCTATGGGGATTCCAGACCCATAACACATTGTTGACGCCGTTGGCTTGGAAAATTTGATAAATATAACGCCACACGCCTGTATAAATATCAGTGTCTTTGCTAGTGTTAAAGGCAGAATACCAGCACCAGTCGCCGTTCATTTCATTATTGAGACGAAACAGAACGGGGTGCCCGAATTCTTTGAGCTTTTTCGCATAGGAATTGAGATAGGCATCATAGCGTCCGTCGAGGACATCATACATAATACTACGGTTTACCTCATCTTTGGCGCCCCAGAGAAAGGTTTGCATCGTCAGTTCGACGAGACGTCCATTCGCGTAAGCGTTTTTTAAATCTTCCATCGGAAAGTACTGGCCGGTGAGTGATTGATAGCGGGTAACAACTGGAAACTGATAATCTAATTTTTGTTCCAGGGATTTTAAGTAGGTAAAGTTTTTTGGCGAGGTTTTTTCAAAGATACCCCAACGCAGCGGGGCTGTAGCGGCAAAATAATGCTGATAGAGAGCTTTCGTTTCGTCATTCCAATTGGGCGTAATCGCAACAGCCGGACGAATGAGATTGGCTGCACCAGAGCGTGCGGTCACTTTAAAACTTTGGACAACTTCTTTATCAATCGTAATAGGTTCGCTCGATTTGAAAAAGAGCGTGTAAACCTCATTCTTATTTTTAACAATCTCATAGGACGCGTAATAATTCTTGTCATCGTCAGCATGAATGAGTTTAGCTCGCATCCATTTTAAGCCATGGACGGGAAGTCGATGGATCGTTTGATTCGTTTCTTCCTGAATGACGTGATCCTTGGTGTTTTTCGTAAAGCTATTACCATAGGTAATATATACATCAGAATTTGTCACTGTGCCCGTGAAATCATCACGGTAGATTTCAATTTTGGTCGTTTGGTCACTAATGATCGTTCTTAGCGCCGATTCATGA